>JBBQLG010000082.1:0-27436 GCA_038327655.1 Cytophagales bacterium | reverse complement strand
CAGCAGGCCCGTCGAGGCCGCCAGCAAACCGATTTTGTTTTTGAGGTTGTTCATGGCTGTTAGTTGATCGAAAGAATTAAAAACTAATGGATAAACCCGTGTTGACAATCCGCGACAGGGGGTAAACCTGTCCGTTGTTGCCCGCGTTGGTGTTGTTCACGCCCAGACTGTTGGTGGCGTTGAACGTGATGCCGTTGCTGCTGGCGGGCGAGGGGCTGGTAGCGGACTCCGGATCGAAAATCTTCAGGGCGTCGAACGTCACTAAGTTCTGCCCGTTGACAAATATCCGCGCCGTTCCCAGGCCGACCTTTTTGATGATCCCGACCGGCAGGTCGTAGCTCAACTGGAGGTTTTTGAGCCGTACATAATCGCGGCTCCGCAGGAAGTAAGTGTTGTTGCCGTAGTTGCCACCGGTGTAGTAGGTGTCGCCCCGGCTGGCCAGACGGGGGGCGGTGCTGCTGGGGTTGTCGATGCTCCAGCGATGGTCGTAGTCGTACTTGAGGTAGTTACCGATGTCGCCCGATTCGGTCTGTACAAACACCGATGCGCCGGTGGCTCCCTGCCAGAGCATACTTAGGTTCCAGTTGCGGTACCGAACGTCGAAGGTGGTGCCGAAGTTAAACGTCGGTACATTGTTCCGGTTGATCCGTACGGCATCGTCGGCGGTGATTTTGCCATCGCCGTTGTAGTCTTTAAACCGCAGGTCGCCCGGCAGCAGTTTGCCCGTTACGCCACTGTAATCGACTTTGTTTTCGCCGATGGCCGCCTGATCGCGGAACGCGCCGTCGGCCTGGTAGACCAGATAGGAGCCGATGGGTTTACCTTCCTGCCGCTGCCACTGGGGTGCGCCCGGCACTTCGTCCATGAAAATCACTTTGTTGCGGGCGTAGCCGCCGTTGACCCCGACCTTAAGCTGCAGGTCGCGGGTGGTTTTGATGTTGTAGTTCAGGCTGAATTCAAACCCGGCGTTCTGGACCTTACCCGCGTTGACGGGCGGCAGCAGGGTCGTAATTCCCGACGACGCAGGCGTAGAACCCGTTTTCTGAATCAGAATCTGGTCGCGCCGGTTGTTGAAATATTCCAGTACTACGTCGACTTTACCGTTGAGCAGCGTCGCGTCCAGGCCGAAGTTGAGGTTATTGGCCCGTTCCCATGTAAAGTTTGGATTAGCCAGGACGGTTTCTCTCAGCGTCGTGGCCACCGCCCCGTTGATCGGGTACTGCCCGAAGCCGTAGGTGGAGAGGTAGGCGTATTCCTGCAACTGGCCGTTGTAGAACACCTGATCGTTGCCCATCTGGCCATAGCTGGCCCGCACTTTCAGGTAGTCGATGGCCGGTACGTGGAAAAACGGCTCGTTGCTCACGTTCCAGCCCACCAGCAAACCGGGGAAGAACCCGAACCGCTTCGACTGGGGGAAGATGTACGAGCCGTCGTAGCGCCAGATGAACTCGGCCAGATATTTTGATTTGTAGGCATACTGCGCCCGGCCATAGTAGCCAAGCCGTGCCCGGTTGTAGGCTGTGCCGTTGGTGTTCTGCTTATCGGTACCCCCGGCAAACAACTGATCCACCGCTGCGGAGATGAAGTTCCGCCGGTAGGCCAGAAATCCTTCGCCCGCAAACACTTCTTTCGTGACCCCGGCCAGCAGGTTGAAGTCATGCCCGTTGCCAACCGTAAAGTCGTAGTTCAGCAGGCCGGTCAGGTTGGTGTTCAGCACCGAGGTGTAGGTCTGGGTCAGGCGCGGGTCAGTGAAGTTGGACCGCACGGCCCCCACCAGCAACGGCGTGACGCCGTCGGGCTGGTAAGTTGTTTTGTCCCAGTAATACAGGCTCCACGGCGTTTGCCACAGGCGGCTGTTCTGGTCACTTTTGTCCACTGCCCCCGACAGGGTGAGTTTCAGGCCCTTAACCCAGGGGTTGGTAATGTCCATCCCGAAGTTGGTCTGAATATAGTCGGTCGAGGAGCGCGAGTAGCCCGTCGCGTTGGTCGAGATCACGTAGGGGTTCTGCCCGTTTTCGATATCGGGACCGGGCTGGCCGGTGGGCCACACTTCAGGTTCGGTAGGGCGGCCCCGCATCAGCATCCGAAAAATAGCCCCGGAGCTTTCAGTAGGCAGATTCCTGACTTCCCGGCGCAGGTGCAGACCAATGTTGGTATGGATATAGTCGTTGATTTTGGCATCGACGTTAGTCCGAAGGTTGTACTGGCTGTAGTTGGTCGAGGAGTTTTTATAGACCGCATCCTGATACGTATATCCCGCCGAAGCAAAATATTTCACAGTCTCGGTTCCGCCACTGATCGACAGGTTGTGCCGCACCTGGGGCGACCACGTTCGGAACGCATCGGCAAACCAGTTGGTGTTCGGATACCGATAGGGGTCGGTGCCGTCGGCAAATTTTGTGACTGCTTCGGGGCTGAAGTTCGCGCTCAAGGGGCTGACACCTGCCGTTGGCGACGTGTAGACACCGGTCGATTTGATAGCCGCCGAAGCCGCCGACCATTCGTTGACCGGAATGTTTTTGTAGATCGGCAGTTCGTTCAGGATGGCGGCATACTCCGATGCATTCGACATTTGCGGCACGCGGGTCGGCTGCGAGACACCAAAGTTCATGTCGTAGCTGACCACCGGCTTTCCCACTTTACCCCGCCGGGTGGTCACGATGATGGCTCCGTTGGCGGCCCGTGCGCCATAAATGGCGGCCGATGCATCTTTCAGCACTGAAATCGACCCGATGTCATACGACGACAGGCGGCTCAGGCCCCCGTCGCGGTCAGGAACCCCGTCGATCACCACCAGCGGATTGCTGTTACCAAGCGTGTTCGTTCCCCGAATACTGATCCGGGCAGCATCCTGCCCCGGCTCGCCGGTGGTCTGAACCACCACCAGACCCGGCAGCCGACCCGCCAGCGAGCTACCAAGGTCGGCAGTCGGGGCGCGGATGAGGGTAGTGCCCTGCACAGCGACAACGGCCCCGGTCACAGTAGCTTTTTTCTGGGTGCCGTACCCCACGACCACCACTTCGTCGAGCGTGGCCGTACCAGGCTTAAGCGACACGTCGATCTGCGATTGCGCGCCTACAATTACTTCTTGTGCCAGATAGCCTACAAACGAAAAAACCAATGCAGCTTTATTCCCTTTTACGTTAATCGAAAACTGGCCACCAGCATCGGTCGTAGACCCGTTGGTGGTGCCCTTTTCCACGACGCTCACGCCCGGAAGTCCTACCCCATTTTCATCAATAACTTTACCTTTCACAGTCGTAGCCAGCGGGTCAGCCAAAAGTGGCAACGTACTGACACACAACACCAATAACAGCAACCCAAGGTGCTGTATCAGTTTGCTGACACGGGCAGGGATTCGCCCCCGGTCTGGCGCATTGGCTTGGGATACATGTTGCATAGATAGTCGGGAGGTTTAAAGGTGTTTGGGTCGTTACCGACAGGGGCCAATAGTAACTATCGACTTGTCTGCCAATGTCCTTAAAAAGCACTTTCCCTCTATTTATTACTTAATAATTTTAATCTTTTTTTAACTATTATCCTATTTATTGAGTTGGCGGTAGCAAAATTCGGCTGGTAGTGGCCCAAAGCAATTCAGTATTTTCAGTAAAATAACAATCTACTGCCAGATTTGGGGTAATGGATTAGGCAAGGGTTTCAGCCTCTGTGGCTAACAAAATCGTACATGACAATAGAGATAGGGATAGTTTTAGCGAACCGCCCATACTCACTGTTGATTTACTGTATTGAAAAAACATAGCTTGTTGGCAGAGAATACGTTAACAGAATCCGCGAAGGAAGTATTGGGTGGTTTACCCAAAAAGGGTTGACGCTTCAGCTTTCAATTCGCATCATGTATTCACTCAGGTTTACCTCAACGCCAAGGTGTAGTTTCTTGCGTAACCGGTAACGTTTCAGTTCAACGCTGCGCAGGGTAATATTCAATAATTGAGCAACTTCCTTGGTTGACAAATTCATGCGCAGGTAAGCGGCCAGTTTCAGGTCGCCCTGACTTAGCGTCGGATAATGCGTAATGAGATGATGCAGAAATTTTTCGTGCACCTTGTTAAAATTAGTCTCGAATACCTTCCAGTCCTGTTCCGTAGATATATTGGCATCGATTAGCCGGTTGATCCGTTGGAAATCAGTCCCCGATGGTTGACTGCCCGAGCGGGCTTTAACCCGCTCGATTTCATCTTTTAGCTGGACCAGTAGTTCATTCTTCTGAATGAGCGACATGGTCGAGTTCGCCAGTTCTTCCGATTTTTGAATCAGGCCCTGCTCTAATTGTTCCTTCTGGAGCAGAATAATTTCCCGCTGACTTTGTTCTTCCTGATGGCGCAGTTGCTCTTCCAGCCGCTCCCGAATGCGATTCTGCTGTACAACAATGCGCCGAAGGTGTAGCCGATAGAAAAAACGAAGCAGCAACACCCCCAGCACCAGGTAGACCACTTTACTCCAGATAGTCCAGTACCAGGGCGGCTGAATCATGATTACCAGGCGGCTTTCCGACGGGCTTAGGTTCGACTTCAGGTGAAAAATATACAGCCCCGGTGGCAAGCGGCTAAACTCTTTCTGATGAATGCCTTCGTAGGCGGACCAGGTTGGCATACTGTTTTCGAGCCAGTACCGGTACCGAACGGGACGCGTATAAGCCGGTGTGCAAAAGTCGATCAAAACAGTACTCTGCTGATGGGTAAATGAACATTCCGACGGCACCATCAACCCGCGAAACGTGTGGCTGACGGCCGACGATCCAACACTCGCAACCCGGCGAATAACCGGCTGTAGTGCCACTCCCACCGCCAGACGGGGTAAGGCCAGCCGGGGTATCAGCTCGAAGCCATTCTCGCGACACAGGGCGAGGTAGGCTGTATCGAGAACCACGATGTTCTCATAGTCTTCGACCCACTGATCGGTATTGACGGGGATTTCCTTCGGCGTGTGGCCGGGTTCTACCCAGTATAAGGCTCCGTCCTGCCGCCGGATAATTACGGTCGAATCGGACAGCGGAAACAGTTTCCGAACGCTTTTGCCAAGCCAGGGAAACGACTTTTGGGCCGACTCGAACCGGTCGGTAGCCGACACATACGTCAGTATTCCTCTGGCCGAAGTCATGATAATCCGTTGCTGCACCCGGCACAGACTGCTGGCTGACCCCTGAAAAACGGCGTCGCTGTAGTCTTTGGCAGCGACCACCCGTTGCCCGTCGTCCGACAGGCTCAGTCGCTGCACCCCCTGATTCGAGGCTTTATTGACCCAGATGTTGCCTGCTTCGTCTTCTTCCAGTTGCCGGGCCGGCCCCGAAAACCCGGCGATGGTGCTGACAAATCCCCAGCGACCCGCAGCATCTTTCCGGTAGAGGCACAGCCGGGTGTACGTTCCCTGAATGAGCTGGTCGGGGTGATGCCGCAGGCGACGGAGTACCCAGCCGCCCGTAATGCCGCACACCAGCGTTGCCCGCATCCCCTCGATCTGAAACGTGCCCCGGTTGTGGCCGCACAGCAGTTGATTGTCCACCACGGTCAGGTCCCAGACCTGCCCCTGCGTACCCGGCACCAACTGAAAGGGAGCGTCCGGCTGCATGAGTGGTTTCGCATAAACGCCCTGGTTGGTACCTAAGTACAACATATTACCAAACCGGGCCATGTCGTAGAGCGTCCCCAGTTCGCCCTCATTATCGGTAAAATACCGGACCGGCGAGTTCAGGTTAATGAGGTCGATGCCTTTATCCAGCCCCACCCAGAGATTCCTGTCCGCATCCTGACAAAGCGACAAAACGGTACTGTTCTGCAACCCGTTTTTCTGGCTGAGGTAATATAGAATCTGACCGTCGGCGCGGGTAATGACCAGCCCGTTCCGCAGCGTCCCGAACGCGTACCCACCCGACCGCAGGTGTAGCCCCCGGTTGAGCCGGTTTTGCTGAATAAAGGCATTTAGCTGCGCATTGAACACCCGAAAGCTGGTGCCATCGTACCGGTAAACCGCCCGTTCGGTGCCGATGAGCAATCCGGTAGTGTCGGCGGGCAACAGGGTATTCACCGTTTCACGGCCCAGAAACTCGCTGCCTTTTACGCGTACAAACCGGTCGTTCTGCAAGTCGTACAGGCCTTTGTCCAGCACCCCCAGCAGCAACCGGTCGCGCACCTGATGCACAAACAGAATATTACCGGGCGGGTACAACTGCTGAACACGCCCCCGGTGATACCGGTACATGTAAGCGAATGACTGAAACAGAACGCCATCGGGCGTAACCAGGATGTGCCATATTTCCTCGCTCCGAAAGGAACGCCCGCGGATGAGTGACCGCAGGGAATGATAAGCCAACTCGCCGGTAGCATTCGGACGCCAGTAGCCAAACTCACCCAGTGCCCCGGTGTACACGTCGCCCTGCGCATCGACCGCTACCGACCGCACTACCTGCTTACCCGGCAGCTCGTAGGTTTTCCAGTTGCTGCCGTCAAATTCCAGCAGCCCTTTGGAGTTAGCCGCGTACATAAACCGGGTCTTACCGTGCTGAACAAGTCCCCAGTTCTGGTTATAGGCACCATACTGCTGACGGGTGTATCGGATTACGTCCGGTCGGCAAAAACGATACAGTGACTGCGCGACGACCGGTGTTCCGCTCAGCCAGAAATACAGGAAGCCGAACAACATCCGGTCTGTCCATTTACCACGACGGTTTCGCGCCACGTTTTTCATAGCACTCGCTCAAAAATGGGTTGATGTACCCCAAATCAGTGAAATAAGTCTGAAAATGGGGGTATGATGTAGTAATGATGTACCCCCATTTTAGGGATTAAACTGTTTACTACCTTCTTTTGTACAATTAAATGTAAGAAAATTATAGTGACCTGTTCGTAATGAGGGGTGCCCCAACGCACAGCCGAGCAGTTAACAGTCTTCATTACTCACACGATTATGGCCTACTTCCCGCTCAGATCCATGCTTAGGCGACATGTGGGTTTATTCCTGCTCCTTATTTTTTGCCTGACTGCCACAACAGGTCACGCCCGTTTCGGACCCATTCGGGTAACCGGCAACGTGACGGACAAGGCCAACGTCGGACTGCCCGGCGTTACCGTACAGGTGAAGGGGACAACTACCGGCACAGTCACGGATGCCACCGGGGCCTACAGTATTCAGACCGATGAAAACGCGACCCTGGTTTTTTCCAGCATCGGCTTTATCAGACAGGAAATAGCCGTTGGTGCCAGAACCGTTCTCGATGTGGTGCTGGCCGAAGACGCCAAATCGCTCGACGAAGTCGTCGTGGTCGGCTATGGCACCCAGCGTAAGTCGGACGTGACGGGCGCAACGGTGACCATCAAAGGCGAGGAATTAGTGAAACAACCAGTTCTGACCGCTACGCAGGCCTTGCAGGGAAAGGCCGCCGGGGTGCAGATCATCAGCAGCGGCCAGCCCGGCAGTGCCCCGGTTATTCGGGTACGCGGCACCGGCACCGCTTTAGCCGGAACGGCCGCCCTGTTTGTGGTCGATGGCGTGCTGACCGATGACATTACCAACATCAACACCGCCGATATTGTCAACGTCGACGTGCTGAAAGATGCCTCGGCAACGGCCATTTACGGCGCACGGGGGGCCAATGGGGTGGTCATCATCACGACCAAGCGCGGTACGGCAGGCAAAATGACGGTGAGCTATTCGGGCAACGCGGGTTTTCGCCAGCCAACCAACCTGGTGACGATGGCCAATGCCGCCGAATACGCCAACTACGTCAGCGCGGCCAGTGGCAACATTGTCAATGCGGGCAGCAACTCAACGGACTGGTACAGCCAGATTCTGCGCACGGGTTTCCAGCAAAACCACGGCCTGTCGATCAACGGCGGCACCGATAAATCGACCTATTTTCTGAGTGCGGGGTATTACACGGATCAGGGCATAGTGATCGACAACATCTATAAACGGCTCTCGATCCGGGCCAACAACGACTTCACGTTTAGCAAGTTCGTGAAAGCGGGCATCTCGGCGTCGTACGCCAACGGCAGCAATCAACTGGCTAACCTCGGTTCGGCTTACAACAATGCGTACCGGGCATCGCCGATCATTCCGGGCAAAGTGAACGGGAAATACGGGAATACGTCCGTATACCAGAACGTCGGCAACTCGATCCTGGACATTGAGAAAAACAACAACCTGGCACTGGATAACCGGCTGTTAGGATCGGCTTACCTGGACATTAAACCCGTCGAATGGCTCACCTTCCGCACCGAATTTGGCGGGGACTGGATCAATCAGACCAGCCGTATCTATAATTACCAGTTTAACAACGACACCACGACGTTCATCAATCCGGGCGGCAACCAGCGCAATCCAAACAGTAATTTATCGGTCGGCAACACCAAAACGTTCCACTGGACGTGGAATAACCTGCTGACCTTTAACCGGACATTCGGCAAACACGCCCTGACGGTGCTGGCCGGTACCACCGCCGAACAATACACCCTGGCCAGCTTTACGGCCTTTCGGAAAGATGTTCCCGCCGTGAAAGACCTGTGGTACATCGGCACGGGCAACGCCAATACCTCTACCAACGATGGCACCGGCGATAAGTACGCCCGCAACTCCTACATCGGCCGGTTGAATTACAACTACAACGACCGGTACCTGCTCACCGCCACCCTCCGGGCCGATGGTTCCTCGCGGTTTCCGAGCCAGAACCGCTGGGGATACTTCCCCTCGCTGGGCGCAGGCTGGCTGATCTCGAACGAGTCGTTTATGGCCAATCAGCACATTTTCGACCTCCTGAAACTGCGCGGTAGCTGGGGCAGAGTGGGTAATGACCGGATTCCGTCGGACTCGTACACGGTTACGGTGCAGCCCAACCTGGCTTACCCGTTCGGCGGGGGCGTGGCTACCCCCGGCAGTGCCATTACCCAGATCAAGGACCCCAACCTGAAGTGGGAAACAACCGAAGAATATGACCTCGGCCTCGACTTTACGGCCCTCAACGGCCGACTGTCCGGCGAATTGAATTACTACAATAAAACCTCCCGCGACCTGCTGATCAATGTAAAAGTACCCTCCGTAACGGGCGATGCCGACGGGGTGGTGCTGACCAATGCGGCTTCGATCAAGAACAAAGGGCTGGAGTTTTCGCTGAACTGGCGGGGCAACATCACCAAAGACATTACCTACCGCGTAGGGGGCAATATCACCCTGAACCAAAATACGGTTGTGGGCCTGAACGGCGGTCAGCCCATTCTGGACGGGGGCATCGGAGCCAATCAGCAGTACACCACCCGCACCGACAACGGGCAGCCGGTGGGTAGTTTCTACGTGTTACAGGTGCTGGGCGTTTTTCAGACGTCGGACGAAGTAGGCAGCTACAAAAATGCGACCGGTCAGGTAATTCAGCCCTCGGCCAACCCCGGCGATTTCAAATACCAGGATACCAACGGCGATGGCAAAATCGACGATAATGACCGGGTGTTCGCGGGTTCGTACCAGCCCAAAGCCTACTTCGGACTGAACACCGGATTGACCTACAAAAGCTTCGATTTCAGCATCGACTTCTACGGCAACGTCGGCAATCAGGTGTATAACGGCAAACGGGCGTTCCGCCAGAATGTGCTCGACAACGTGGAAAAGACGATGGCTTATAACCGCTGGACCCCGCAGAATCACTCGCAGACGGAGCCGGGCGCGAATAGCGGCAACCTGCCTCCATCGACGTATTTCGTGGAGTCGGGTTCGTTCGTCCGCATCAACAACGTCACGCTGGGCTATAAACTGCCCGTCGGCCTGCTGCAAAAAGCCAGCATCAGCAATTTCCGGGTATTCGTAACGGCGCAGAATGTACTGACCCTGAAGAAGTTCAGTGGTTTTACGCCCGAACTACCCGGTAACCCCACGAGTCAGGGGATTGAGTTGAATGCCTACCCAACAGTCAAAACATTCGCCCTGGGCCTGAACGCCAGCTTCTGACCCATGACCTTAACGATTACGAAACTGTTTATGAGTGCAACTGTAGACGGGTTGGCATATAGTTTTTGTCATCCTGACGGAGGAAGGATCTTAGGGGTTGAACCACTAAGATCCTTCCTCCGTCAGGATGACAAAATACCGCAGGACGACACAAAGTACCTTTCCCAGTAAACAGTCAACGACACAATTTTATGAAACGCAATACACTCCTGTTTACCGGGTTAACCACTCTTTGCCTGACGATATCCTGCAAACAGAGCTTTCTGGATGTACCCGTACAGGGTCAGGCCACGACCGCTACCGACCCTAATCTGGCCATTAACCTCGTCACGGGTGTGTACAACAGCCTGTACAACAGCGAAGCGTTTGGCGGAGCCGGGGGCGACATTCACGGCATCAGTTTTATTGCCGCCACCAACATCATCTCCGACGATGCCGACAAGGGCAGTTCACCCACCGACCAGCCGAACCTCGGTGCCATCGACGATTTCTCGCTCACGCCCACCAACAATTTCGTGGCGGCTCTCTGGAACGGCTACTACAGCGGTATCTCCCGGGCGAATCAGGCGCTGGCCGCGCTGTCGACGGCTTCGCTGGATGCCACGACCAAAAATCAGCTTATCGGCGAAGTGCGGTTCATTCGCGGGTATTACTACTTCAATTTAGTACGCTTCTTCGGGAAAGTGCCCAAAGTGGTGCGGGTGCCGAAAGACGCGCAGGACGCCAATACCGACCCTGCTTTCCAGACCCGCGCCCCGCTGGATACGATCTACAACGTCATCACGCAGGACTTGCAGTTTGCCATCAATAACCTGCCCGGTCGGGCGCAGTCGGCGGTGGGCCACGCCAATAAGGGAGCGGCTCAGGCGTTGCTGGCCAAGACGTATCTATACCGTAAAAACTGGCCGCAGGTGCAGACCCTGACGCAGGCCGTGATCACGTCGGGGCAGTATACGCTGGTACCGGACTACTCGACCATCTGGCGAAAAGTGGGCGATAACAGCAGCGAATCGGTTTTTGAAACCCAGAGCGGCACGTTCAACAATGGCGACATCGCGGTGGGTTCTTACAGCACCTGGCAGGGCGCGCGCGTGGGGGGCAAAGGCGGCTGGACCGACCTCGGCTTCGGCTTCGATACGCCCTCGGCCGATCTGGTGAACGCCTACGAGCCCGGCGACAAGCGCAAAGCATCCACCATTATCGCCATCGACAACAGCGGCAAACACGTCGGTACGGTGCTGTACGATGGTTTTCGCATTCCCAGCGCCGACTCGGTGCAGAACCTCTTTTACAACTACAAAGCGTACTACAGCGAGAATAAAAACGTGGAGCCGTACCTCGGCAACCGCGACCAGAAGCAGAAAAACGTTCACTTGCTCCGCTATGCCGACGTGCTGCTGATGAACGCCGAAGCCAGCAATGAACTGGGGCAGTCGGCTGCGGCCGTGGCGATCCTGAACCAGATACGAACCCGCGCGGGCCTGGCGGCTACGACTGCAGCCTCGCAGACCGATGTACGCAATGCCATCTGGAAGGAACGCCGGGTTGAACTGGCGATGGAGCACGACCGCTTCTGGGACCTCGTGCGGCAGGGCCGGGCGGCTCAGGTGCTGAAAGCCGCCGGAAAGAATTTTGTAGCGGGCAAAAACGAATTATTACCCGTACCGAGTCTGCAAATTCAATTGAGCGGGGGACTGCTGGATCAGAACAGCGGGTATTGAGCAGGCCATTAAGGATTAATACAAACCCAATTCAACTAAATTTAAAAATCAATTACTTATGAAAACGAGACAACACAATGCCTGGCTAATCGCAGGTCTGCTGGCAGGAGTAACGGTTATTGCTTCCTGTAGTAAAGACAACACCGTCTCACTGCCAGCTATCGGCGGGTACAACAGTTCCAATGATGTGGCGTCGAGTAATTTGGTGGCGCACTGGACGTTTGACGGCACCAATAATGAAGACATCTCAAAAACAGCACCGTCAAAGTCTACTAACGCGTCCTTCACAACCGGTATAAAAAATCAGGCCCTCCAATTGAGTTCCGGTTACCTGTTATACCCGACTATTTCAGCACTCAGCAGCGCCAGTGCTTTAGGTAGCTTTACCGTAAGTGCATGGGTCAACACTGCCAACAATGGTTCGACATCCTCAGGGGTCTTTGCCTTATCCAGCCCTACTGCTACAGATTGGGGGCAGATGATAAATCTTTTGGTAGAGACGAATCAAAGAAATGCTACCTCTGACACGCTGATACTACACGGTATACTGGGCCAGTATGCTACTGGGCAGCGAAGTGGTCAGGACAATGTAAATTCCGGTGATCTTGTCGATGCCGGGAATACCTTTAAAATTGTGAAAGGTGGTGGTAAATGGACGCATGTTGCCTTCAAATACGATGGTTCGGCTTCCACCATTGATATTTATGCGAATGGAAGTGTTGTTTCTAACAGCAAGTACAGACAAAGGGGCACACTCGGACAATTAGTATTTCCGACACCGACGCAGGTACTTATCGGCGGTTTTCCAAATATAACTACCGGGTTTTCAGGCTCTCCCAATCAAACGTTTGAGGGTCTCTTCAGCGGTAGCATCGACGAAATACGCGTGTTCAATAAAGCCTTGTCTGACACGGACGTGAGTGCCTTGTACAATCTCGAAGTAGTCGGCCGGTAGCGGTCGGCGATGTGGTGTCGGGTTCTCAAACCCGACACCACTTTTTCTCACGTTATGAAAGGGTTCAAATGAAACTACTACACGTTGTTGCAGTACTGTTGCTCTCGTGCCTGTCCTGCAAAACAAAGCAGGATGATGTGGCCCCGCCGGAGTCTTTTTACTATAAATCAGTGCTGATAAACGGGCAACCCTCGGCCACGCTGACGGCGCGGGACGTAAACACAAAACCGATTATTACCATCTCCTTTTCGGCTCCCTTACAGCGAGAATCAGTGCCCAATGCGATTCAGTTGACACCAAAGTCAGCCGCCCAGCCCATTCCGCTCACGTACACGTTCGGCGGTAACGACACCACCGTTACCGTTACGCCCCAGAGTCCGCTTAGTGCGCTAACCACCTACACCATTTCGGTGCTGCCCACGCTCAAATCGCAGCGCAACACCGCCCTGAATACCAACCTCACCGTCAGCCTGACAACGGCCCTCGACAGCACCGACAAGTTTCCGCGCATCACCGACGATGCCCTGCTCGACCTGGTGCAGAAACAGACGTTCAAATACTTTTATGATTTCGGCCACCCCACGTCGGGGATGGCCCGCGAACGAAATTCGTCGGGCGATGTCGTCACGACGGGCGGCACCGGCTTCGGGATTATGGCCATTGTCGTAGCCGTCAACCGGAATTTCATCAGTCGGCAGGACGGCCTGGCCCGCGTCCAGAAAATCAGTAATTTCCTCACGACCAGTGCCAAACGCTACCACGGCGCGTTTCCGCACTGGCTTAACGGCACCACAGGAGCCACGATTCCGTTCAGCCCCAAAGACGACGGAGCCGACCTGGTCGAAACGTCGTACCTGATGCAGGGCCTGCTCACCGCCCGGCAGTATTTCAGCAGTGCCACCGATGCCGGTGAAATTGCCCTGCGCCAATCCATCAACGACCTCTGGAACGGCGTCGAATGGACCTGGTTCACGAAAAACGGGGCCGAAACGAATCTGTACTGGCACTGGTCGCCGAACTACAACTTCGACATGAACCAGCCCATCCGGGGGTGGAACGAAGCCCTGATCACCTACGCCCTGGCCGCTTCATCGAACACCTTTCCCATTGCCAGAACCATTTATGACGCCAGTTGGGCGCAGAACGGCAAACTGGTCAATGGCAACAGCTATTACGGCATCAAACTCCCGCTCGGACCGGCCTATGGCGGGCCGCTGTTCTTTTCGCAGTATTCCTTTCTGGGCATCAATCCGCGTGGCCTGACCGATGCCTACGCCGATTATACGCAACAGAATACGGCGCATACCCTCATCAACTACACCTACTGCAAAACCAACCCGAAGCAGTTCAGCGGCTACAGTGCCAACTGCTGGGGACTAACGGCCAGCGACGAACAAAACGGCTACTCCGCCCACGAACCCAACAACGACAACGGCACCCTTTCGCCCACGGCGGCTTTATCGGCCATGCCTTATGCCCCCACGGAGTCGATGCAGGCACTGCGGTTTTTCTATTACAAACTGGGCGATAAAGTCTGGAAGGAATACGGTTTTGTGGACGCCTTTAACCTGACCAACATCTGGTTTTCCGATCAGTTTCTGGCCATCGACCAGGGGCCGATTATCGTCATGATCGAGAATCAGCGGTCGGGCCTGCCCTGGCAGTTATTCATGAGCTGCCCCGAAGTGAAAAAGGGCATGAAGAACCTGGGGTTCCGAAGCCCGAATCTAAACTGAGTTTCTAACCGCAAAGGCGCAATGGATTTTCGCAAAGTACGCGGAGATTTCTTTGCGAACCTGGCGAAAACCTCCGCGCCTTTGCGGTTAAACGCTGAAGCGGTTCAATCATGAGAAGCTTCCTCCTTTTCCTCATCACCTTCACCACCGCCCAAGCGCAGTATAAACTGACGCCCACCGACAACGCCTTCCTCGACAGCCTGGAGCGCGATACATTCCGGTTTTTCTGGGAAACGGCCAATCCGCAAAATGGCCTGCTCCCCGACCGCGCCCCAACCCCGTCGTTCTCCAGCATCGCGTCTGTCGGCTTCGGCCTGACCGCGTATTTGGTCGGCGTTGAGCGGGGATACATCACCCGTGCTCAGGCCACCAACCGGACCCTGAAAACGCTGCGCTTTTTTGCGCTGGCCCCGCAGTCGGAACGCGCCGGGGGCGTGTCGGGCTATAAAGGCTTTTTCTACCACTTTCTGGACATGAAAACCGGCGAACGGTTCAAACAGGTCGAACTGTCGACGATTGATACGGCCCTGCTGCTGGGCGGGGTATTGAGTTGCCAGACCTATTTCGATAAAAACACACCCGCCGAAACCGAAATCCGGCGGCTGGCCGAGCAGATTTACGACCGTGTGGACTGGAACTGGTTCCAGCATCACCGGCCGTTTGTGTCGATGGGCTGGCACCCCGAAACGGGATTCATCAACAACGACTGGACGGGGTATAATGAAGCCATGCTGCTGTACGTGCTGGCGCTGGGGTCGCCAACGCACCCGGTCGGCCCCGAGGTGTGGACTGCCTGGACCAAAACCTACCTATGGAAATCGTTTTACGGGCAGACGCACCTTAATTTCGACCCGCTGTTTGGCCATCAGTACTCCCACGTCTGGATTGATTTTCGGGGCATTCAGGATGCTTACCTGCGCACGAAAGGCATCGACTACGCCGAAAATTCGCGCCGGGCGACCTATGCCAACCGGGCGTATTGTCTGGCAAATCCGGCTAAGTGGCAGGATTACAGCGCAACCATCTGGGGCCTTACTGCCTGCGACGGGCCCAAAGATACCACGGTGAACGGCCGCACTTTTTTCTCTTACCGGGCGCGCGGGGCTGCCATTCAGCAGATTGTCGACGATGGCACAATTGCCCCCACGGCGGCCGGTGGTTCGGTCGCGTTTGCCCCCGAGATCTGCCTGCCTGCCCTGCGCGCGATGAAGGCTAAATACGGGGCTAAATTATACGGCAGGTACGGTTTCCGGGATGCCTTTAATCCAACCTACCACTATGCTTCCCGCTTTGCCAACGGGTCAACCACGACCGGCTGGTTTGACATAGATTACCTCGGCATCGACCAGGGACCAATTTTATTGATGGCCGAAAACGCCCGAACCCGTTTTGTCTGGAACCTGATGAAGCGTAATCCGCACATCCGGCGCGGTCTGAAGCGGGCTGGCTTCACGGGAGGATGGCTGCGGTGACCCAATCGCCTGAATGCACCTCCTTGGACGTATTGGTCGGCAGTAAACCAACTCCGGCAGTTACCGTTAGGCAAAACAGTATTCGTTACCCGGCATTGAGTGCCGTACGTAAAAGGAGTGTGTCAAAAAATCGCTACTTAACGCCCATCGGCGGCCCCAGAATCTCCGAATCATAAGCTGCGTATAGTTTCTGCATCGCAGCCCTATCAGGGGCGCCGGTGGCCGGCAGGAGTTTACCCATCTTCGCAAAAAAAGTTTCCATGCCTTTGCCGGGTAAAATGGACACCAGGAGCGTACCCGGTTTTTCGCTCACACAGTCGAACCGATGCCGGACATGGCGGGGAATAAAGACCGTATCACCCCGTTTTACCGAGAGCGTCTCCTCATCCAACTGAAACAAAAAATCACCATCGAGAACACAAAAAAACTCGTCGAACGAGTGGTGGACGTGCAGGGGTGGCCCGAAGCCTTTCTGGTTGTTAGCACTGATAAACACCGAGAGCCGATCGTCGGTGTCGCTGCTGAGGAGCTTGAAGTCAATGGGCGTTTGGCCGTACAGGATCTTCTCGGCGTGTCGATTGGCCAACGCGCCGACTTTAAAGCCTTTTTGGGGAGGCAGGTGCCGGGTCGCCTTGACGGGTAAAGCCAGCGTAGTACCGGCGGCAAGCGTATTCTGAATAAAGCGACGACGTTTCATGGCGTTAACCTGTTTGGTGGTGAATGAACAGGTCAAAAGTAAGCGGGGACACTGGGCAGGCATTGGTAAAAAATCCGCGACTTATGGTTAGCCAATGCCCAGAATCCGTTCGGGGGCATTGGCCTGTGCCAGTAACAGGCTGTTGGGCGTTGCGCCCGAAAACTGCTTGAAATCTTTCACCAGGTGCTGGTAGTCGGTGTAGCCGGTCTGGAGGGCAATACTCAGCCAGTCGAGAGCCGGGTTTTGGTCTTTGAGTTGAAACGCATTATGAAAACGATTCGTACGGGCAAACAACTTGGGCGAAATACCGACCTGTTGCCTGAATCGACGTTCAAACTGACTGACCGATAAACAGGCTTGCCCCGCCAACTGATCCATTGAAAAAGCCGTCGGGGTGTCGGCAATAACACGGCTCACCCAATCAATAGCCTGAAATTCAGCCCGTAGGGACTGTATCCGTTTCCAGAGATAAGTCTCTATAATTGGAATCAGGCTTTCATACCGAGTAGCGTTGGCCAGTTGTTCATGCACCCGATGAATGTCGGGATTCAGAATGGCTTCGGCGTCGATTCGGTGGTCGATAAAGTCAGTAGTGAAGGGCATTCGTAAGAATTTCGATAACGCTCCGGGCTGGAAATCGACCGATAGCATCAGATAATCGGGCGACAGTTTGAAATCGAACCGCGATAGCTGTGGCCCATTGATGGCTGTTTTGGGGAACAGGGTAGCCAACTGCGTTTCTGAATGGAGTGCCGTTATGCACCCTCTTACGTAAAACACGATGCACTGCTGTGGCCTGACCGGGAATGGTTTGATGGGAATCGGCTTGTTTTTATCGAACACAAAATGCAGCAGAAAGTAGTTCTTTACGAAGCTGCGCAGGTGTAGCGAGGGCTGTATAAACTGATGAATCATAACCGAATCCGTTTTGTGTCACGCACAAAGATTAGTCGTTTTTCGGGCGGACTGGTGGTAGAAAATCCGCAATTTTTCACCGGCTACCTGTAGTTGAATGTCATACCGGCCCGGTGGTCGGGGTCCTGGGCGTTCTGGTTCATCAGCACGGTAGGGGTTGTACCGGCAAACTGCTTAAAATCTTTCACCAGATGCTGATAATCGGTGTAGCCGGTTTGAATCGCGATGGTCAGCCAGTCGAGCGATGGATTACTTTCTTTGAGTTTAAAGGCCTTCCAGAACCGACTGACGCGGGCAAAGAACTTGGGATTCACGCCAACCTGCTGCATAAATCGCTTCTCAAATGCCCGGTTACTCAGGCAGGCTTCACACGCCATTTGTTCCAGTCGAAACCCGTGTGGATTGTTGAGAATCAATTGCCCGATTCGATCAATGGGATGATTCTGCGGGGCACACTGATTAATTTTTCGCCCAAAAAACGCATCCAGAATCCGGGGCAGGCTATCGTAGTCCGGGGCGTTGGCGAGTTGGTCGTTCACCTCCCGAACATCGCGCCCCCAGATCGATTCAGCGTCGATGTACTGATGCACCAGTTCGGTCATCGGAATTCTGAGCAGTCTGAACATCGCTCCCGGCTGGAAATAGACATGAACGGTCAGGAACTCATAGGGCAGAAACAGATTTTGCCGCCGATTCGCCTGACCAAAAATAACCGTCTGGGCCCGTTTGTCGGCCAGCCCCAGTCCATCGCTTTCCGCCTGCACCCACCCTTTGATATAAAAGGTCATGCCCTCTTCGGGGCTAACCGGATACGCTTTCACTGGTTGCGGTTCTTTGGGGTCGAACGCCAGATGCCACATCATGTAGCTTCGGATATAGAGCCGTAGGGCGGGATCGGGTTGAACCAGGCGATACATCATAGTCAAAGATGCTGATTTACAGACCGTAAGTCAAAAAATTTTCATTTTCGGTGAGCCATTATCAAGGCATATTCTTACATGAAAGGCATACAGAAAGGGTTATATTTGAGGTATAAGCCAACAACGTGATGATGGTAACGACAACAGAAGCACTTCTTAAGCAACTGCCCACTACACTGCAAACCGTTGATGAGTTTGAGCAGTGGCAGCGGCAACCCGGCAACGATGGTAGCTACGAGTTTGTGCGGGGAGAAATTATTCCAAGATCCATGAAACAATACGGAGTAATCCTTACCAATTTTCTGATGCGGCAGTTTATGCAGACGAATTCTTTCCGGCAGGGAGACATACTGATGGCTGAAAGTGATTCGTATGTCGACGGCGTCCGGAAACGCATCCCAGACCTGACTTATTTTTCCAGCGAACAGTTAACGGCTATTCGGAGGGGTAAGCGTGTGAGTACCCGCTTCGCCATCGAGATTTTGTCCGAATCAGAATCGTTTCAGGATGTGAGCGACAAAGTACAGGATCACTTCGACGGGGGTGCCGGGCTGGTGTGGTACATCGAACCGCTCAACCAACGGATTCACGTCTATACCTCGCCCGACAAGTCGAAAGCGTATAGAGGGTCGGCAATGCTATCGGCTGCGCCGGTCGTACCGGATTTTCAGTTCGCGGTGAGCGACCTGTTTGCCTGATTGTTACGGTAACATCGCGGGTTCAGTCAATTTTTAGCGGTGGACCCACCACCTTCATGTCGTGGTCGGTAAAGACCTTGACAAATTCCTGGGGCGAAGCCTGCGCGGGCAATGCCCCCAGACTTCTGAAAAAATCTTCCATTTTGCCCGATGGGGTGAAAAAGAACAAGTACTTGCCTTTGTCGCTCAGTTGCGCCGGGGCATGGGGCGTATTGCGGGGGATAAAAATGGTATCACCGGTCGTCAGTCGATATTGCGTATCGCCCAGTTGAAACAGATGCTCCCCTTCGAGAATAATAAACACTTCGTCCTGCGCGGGATGGATGTGAAGCGGAGGCCCTCCTTTCGTGTAGCCCGTATATTCAGAGATGCTCAAGGCGCCATCGGTATCTTTGGTCGAGACTTTAATATCAACGGGATTATGTCCAATGAGTTGGGTCTTCTCGCCAAAGCGATTTTGCCCTGATTTAACAACAAAGCCTTTGTTGGTACGTTCGGTTTTGGCTGACTTTGGAGCGGCCATTGCCACCGAAGCCGTAGCCGATAGGGTTGATGCCACCGTGGATACGGCCACCGTGGATACGGATAGGAATTTTCTGCGTTGCATAACTTATAGGGGCCGCCGATGCGGTTTTGAATGTGTTAGGCAAAAGTATTGGCCGTGTGGAGTGGTTTAGTGGTAAAAAAACGTTGATTTTTTACCACTAAACTCCCCTTAAATCGTTAATCCGTACGTTTCAACAATTTCCTGATAACGCGGATCGTCCATAAACCAGACGATGTCAAACTGCTGGTCGAGTTCCCGTAGCCCAGTCTGCATACCGGCACCAAATTCGGGCGTTCCGGGCTGAATACCCTGTGCAATCAGTTTAGCCGGAATGCCGGTAAACATGCCCTCCAGATAGACTTCCAGCGCCTGATTCGGGAACATATCGATAAACCGGAGCGGTTTGTCCGACGGGTTAAAAAACGTATGGACCAGTCCGTGCGGACGGAATCCGAAACCACCCGCTTCGACAATAAAAATCTCGCCGTCGACCATCATCCCTGCCGTGCCTTCGACCACGTACATGAGTTCATCGGCTGCTTCGTGCAGATGAATCGGCGGCCCCATGCGCCGGGGTTCAACGTAGCCTTCGATACAGCTAAACTGGTTGTTAGTTTGACTTTGCCGAATCATAGTTCGGACCATGTTAACGCCGTTTCCCACGCCGGTATCGGTGGGTTTCGAGGGAGCGACGGTGAAAGGGCGAAGTGCCTTTTCGATGGGGGTTGGGGCTAAATCGGTCGTGTTCATGCTGTTCGTCCGTTACGTTGTGAAACCGTGAATGGATTTGTTTCAGCAAAACTACTGGAATGACAAGGCCGAACGCTGGTAAAATAGTGCCAACTTTTCACTCCTCCCGCAGCCCAAATGCGTATTCGGGTGCTTGCTGGTCGCGGGTCAGAAAAGACGTGGGCGAAAATTGTATAGCCTGATTGTGCCATCAACGACAGCCGTTATTTGCCGTATATTTGTTTATTGGAAAACACACCAAAGCCAGACTAAAAGGCTCAATAAAGCACAGGAAGCGGTTCTACAAATCTTTGAACAACGCACGATGACCGATGCTGAAGTCATGGCACTGCGTCGGGTGTTAGTCAACCATTTGAGCGGGGAGTTGGATGAGGAAGTGAGCCGGGTAGTGAAGAAAAAAAAACTGACACCCAGTTTGATTAAACAACAAACGGCGTTTGCCAATCGAACCGCTTTCCTGAATTCACTCCGCGACAAGGATAAATGATTAAGGCTGTCATTGACACACATGGTTTGCTTAATTCTATCCCTAAAAACGGCCACATGCGCTGGCTATACGATGCCTTTATTGAAGAACGGTTTGTATGGATAGTTAGCAATGAAATCATCACTGAATATGCTGAGATAGTTGGCCACTTTTACAATCAGCGAACGATGGAACTGGTTACATCCATCTTATTAACAGCCCCTAATACACTCCGTTTCGATCCATACTACCGATGGGATGCCGTAAAAGCTGACCCCGACGACCGAAACGTCGGACCGCAATAAATTCGTGGACTGCGCGGTAGGTATAAATGCAGATTGTTTAGTAACAAACGACCGGCATATCAGGCGACTTTTACGGGATGAACAACCGTTTCCAGCCATACCAATTGTTACCTTTAGCCAATTCCGGAAAATTATTGGCATATAGGATGCCAACTTTTCACTCCTCCCGCAACCCCAATGCGTATTCGGGAGCTTTTTGCTCCAGTTCAAAGAATGTCGTAGGCGACAGGTAAGTGATGGCTTTACAATCTTTGGCGAAATGCTGATGGTCGTAATACCCACAAGCCAGGGCAATACTCAGCCAGTCGAGTGCCGGGTATTTATTATGCATTCGGTACGCTTTATCGAAGCGGGCAATGCAGTCGAATTGCTTCGGACTCAGGCCGATTCGCTCCTCAAATTTTCGGATGAATTGCCGGATGCTTAGACACGACTGAACGGCAAGCTGATCCAGTGAAACCCACGGCTGTTGCTGCAAAATCAGTTGACTGGTCGCATCAACCGCATGGGGGGTTTTACAAACCGACCGAACCAATCCAAACAGAAACGATTCGATGATCGTTAGCATGGCCGTCAGATCATTGGTGCTGTTGAGCCGCTCCGAAACCAGCCGAATGTCTTTAGGCCAAATGGCTTCGGCATCAACAAACGTATTGGTCAGTTCGCCCGATGGAATGCCGGTAAGTCGGAACAACCCACCCGGCTGAAAGACAACCCGTAGTGCCAAAAAATCATGGCCACCATACCGATACATGGGTGTCGTGTTTACGCCATTGACGATGGCGCGGGGATAGGTGATAATATCGTTTGAACCGGTACAGCGAATCCGTTGCGGATCTCTGGGATAGAATGTCAGCCAATGTTCGGGGCGGGGTGCCAGATACTTAACCGGTAGCGACACCTCAGACCCGAATACGAAGCGCACAATTTCATATCGGTGGATAAACTCACTCAAAGCCGGATTCGCGAACTGACCTTTATATAACATTGCCTCCATAATAACCTGGCTGCTTTACACACCAAAAATCGAACCTACTGATTTTCAGTCTAAAAGACAGGATAGTTTGAGGATTCGGTAGCGTACAACGTCTATAATCCCCGTTTACATCAGTATGCCCGCACCGGAAAATAGGCCGGATTGGCGTACTGATAACCCGCCAGTTTAGCAATCGGAAGCAGCAAAAACTTGATTATTTTCATGACAAACGGCGGTGGCCCATCTTTCAGGTACGAATCGAAATCGCTGCCCCAGACGGCTAACTGAAGCAGAAAACGGGGCGATTGAAAAATAGCCGGATTCTCGTTGCTCAATCCGTACAATTGCGTGAGCATGAAGGTGAATTCAGCGGGGGAGTCGCCTATGCCGGTAGCGGTAGAATCGGTTTCGTTAAAAAACTTGTGGTACGTACCGCGCGGCACCGTAAACGACTCGCCGGCATGAAGAACTTTCCTGTCGCCGTTGACCAATAACGACAGTGTACCGTTAGCTACCGAAAAAGGCTCATCGAAGTTGGTATGGACGTGTTCTGACGGCCCCTCGGCGTGCGGTTTCACCTTTCCTAAAACCCGAACGACGCCATTATGATAGCCCAGAATGATTTGCTCGTTTCCCTGCACCTTGTTGCCAAAATGGCTATTGGGTATAAACACGGTCGAGAAATCGGGGCGGTTCGTTGGTACCAGCTGGCATACCAGTGCTATTAGAAGGTAGAAAAGCACTGTATACAATATGATTTTGACTGCTTTTTTCATGAGTTGGATTGTTTGGAGATAATTTAAACATACATAGTCAGTAGTACCGACCGAGACGGTCGGTACTACTGACTATGTAAAACACACATCCTGGATCACATTTAGTAAAGGCTGACAGAAGAGATTCGGCGAAATAACTCGTAGAGCAACAGCTCGCCAATAAGTGGCAGAGGAATTTGTGTTAAACGACCGAATACGGGGCCAAGAAACGGTAACACCCTCAAAATCATAAGTCGGGCAAGAGTGAGTCGATAACGTTGCTTTACTTTACAACAACCAACTTGCCATCGGTATATGTCTGAGTCGTCAGCGCGATAATCTTCCATTGGCCTGACTGCTTTTCCAGAATTAGCAGATCGCTGCCGTTGCTCTTTCCGTTAGCCAAATCCCAATGGCTTGTTGCCGTAACCCAGGCCATAGTACCACTAGTGTGAACCATAAAGTCCGACGCGCTGTGTTTACCCTTAAAATCGTCAGCAACATTTTTCATGTGGGCACCCACCATATGGGTCATGGCTTCCCAACCATGCGCCACAATCAATTGCCCGTCGGCCGTGGAAACCTGATAATACAAATCCGGTGACTTCACAAAATAACTGGCAAAACCAGTTAGGTCGCGTTTGTCAAAAGCAGCCCCCGATTCAGTAAGTACTTTTCGGATGGCGGTTTCATCGCCCGACTTTTGAGCGAACAGAGCGGTTGAAGATACCATCAGTGTAGTCACTGACAGGAGCAGAGAAAGCAGCATCGTTTTCATTGGTTTTAGCGGTTTTTTAGTAGTAATACGATTTGAAAAATCAGATAGCCTGAAATCGAAACGAAGGTATAGGGTCGCCCCATCCGATGCCACTACCGCTGGATGAACAGCAGGAATGACTGCATGAGTAGCCGCGTTTTTGCGTGAGTAGCTTCGCTCAATAATTCGACTGTTGGCCCGCCCGTAGCTACCATTCACAAGAAAAGAGTATAGAGAGCAGGGACAATCAACGATATTCGGCAGAAGAAGTGCTACTGCCCTATCAATGAGAACGTTTGCGCTGGTGTTTACTGGATTACTGATACGCTGTGTGGCTCTTTGCCAGATACCAGGCCCCATCGTTTTCAACGGGCAGCCCGTTTCTGAACAGGGAATCGATATCAGTCGGCAAACCTGGTTTTACGAAGACCCGGCAACTGATACGCTCCAGACGCTGGCATCTGTTCGTCAACAACGATTTATTCCGCTGTCACTTGTCCCAGAAATTCACAGCCATGGCGACCTCATCAAATCGACGCGGATTGTCTGGCTTCGGTTTCAACTCGTAAATACCCACGCAACCGACACCATTCATGTATGGTACGAGCCTGGTGTTCATGCCCTGAGTACCTTATACAATTCACCAGGGGGGTTGATTGATAGAAGCGGTTTTTTTGCCAGGTCCTCCGGAAACTGGCCACGAAGCCTGTCGATACTCGTTCCGCCCCAATCGAGCAGCGTGTATTATGTACGGCTAATCGACTACGTTCGGGTTTTTCCGACCGATTCCAATTTGATTTATACGCCAGAAAGTTATGCCTTGGCAAAGGTCCGGGAATCCAGTCTGACCAGGTGGCTTTTGGTGTCGATGGCGATGATCGTCGGCTGTATATTGCTGATGGGTCTGTACACCCTATTTCAATATTATCTCAATCGGGATACCACCTATCTTTACTACGCCCTGTATGCGGGGGCGGCTTTCTGCTGGATTATCAAATTTGCCGATGGGCGATTCGCGTTGGGATTGGCTCCGGCAGTCATGCCCCAGTTGTTTCATCCGGCCTGGATCTCCTTGTCGTATTTTGTCAGCTTTTTCTACGCGCTTTTTCTGTCCACACTATTGAACCTGCGTAAAGAGCAGCCGATTCTGTGGCGAATTGTCGTGTTCCTGATGGGCGTACTGTTTCTTCAGCAGGTGATAGCACTACTCGAAGCGTTCACCGGCCCCTGGTTTACGTACAACACGTACTACCGACTTAGTGATTTATCGGGCTTAGTGGTTGGCGTACCTCTGATTGTGTCTACCGTCCGCAGTCGAAGTCCGTTGAAAACTTATTTACTGACCGGCAGCATCAGCTTATTCATTATCTCCATCTCGCCCCTGCACGGATTTTTGTTGTTCACCACCCTATCGACGGAGGCTCAAGTATTCATAAATTATCCGCCTTTTTTTATGGCATTAGGCGTACTGATTGAGCTTTTCTGCTTTGCGCTGGCCCTGGCCTATCGGGGGCGACTAATTGAACGGGAAAACGCTTCATTACACACGACCTATACAAAGCAACTCGAAGACCAGCTGGCGCAGCGAACGGCCGACATTCAGGCCCAGAGCAGCCTGCTCGAACAGCAGCACATCCGGCAGCTCGAACTGGGTTTTGAACAGAAACTGGCCGAAACGGAAATGACGGCCCTGCGGGCGCAGATGAACCCCCACTTCATCTTCAACTGCCTGAATTCCATCAAACTCTACGCCACCGAAAACGATGCCGCCAAAGCATCGGACTACCTCACTAAATTCAGCCGGTTGATTCGCTTAGTGTTGGAAAACTCGCGCTCTGAACGGGTGACGCTGCAAAACGAACTCGATGCGCTCCACCTGTATTTAGACATGGAAGCCATGCGGTTTAAAGACAAGCTGTGCTATCGGATCGAGGTGCCCGACTCCATCGACACCGAGTTTGTCGAGATTCCGCCTTTGTTGTTGCAGCCTTACGTCGAGAATGCGATCTGGCACGGATTGATGCATAAACTGGAAGGAGGCATGGTGCTGGTTCGGCTGGAGCAACCCCACGACGACCGATTGCGGGTAACCATCACCGACGATGGCATTGGTAGGCAGGAAGCGGCCGTGTTGAAAAGCAAATCGGCGATGCCCAAAAAGTCGTTTGGCATGAGCGTAACGAGCGAACGCATTGCGCTCATCAACCAACTCTATCAAACCCATACGCACGTTCAGGTGATTGATCTGGTCGATGCCGATGGCCAACCCGCCGGTACCGAAGTTGTACTCGAGATACCAATTTAATTAGTGAATAGTTAAGAGTGATGAGTGAAGAATAAATCACAGTAACTATTCTTCACTCTTAACTATTCATTCAAAACTATGCTTAAAGCCATTCTCATTGACGACGAACCGGATTGCGTGCGGTTGCTGGCCCATGAACTGGCCACGCACTGCCCGCGGGTGCAGGTGATCGGGCAAACCACAAACAGCGAAGACGGTTTGCGTCTGATTCAGGTGATGCAGCCCGATGTTGTGTTTCTGGACATTGAAATGCCCCGGATGAATGGCTTTCAGTTACTGGAAAAGCTGGGCGATATTTCATTCGGCCTTATTTTCGTGACGGCCTATAATGAGTTTGCCGTGAAGGCGTTCCGCTTCAGTGCGCTGGATTACCTGCTAAAACCCATCGACACGCGGGATTTGCAGGAAGCCATTCGCAAAGCCGAGCGGCAGCAGCGCATCGACGACCGTCAGATAGCCTTGCTCAGAAATCAGTTACACACCCACCAATTGGCCGACAAAATTGCGGTTCCGCATCAGCAGGGGGTCATTTTCCTGCCCGTCGCTGAAATCATCTACTGCGAATCCGACAGTAATTATACCAAAGTCATCGCTACCCAAAACCGGCACTATTTGCTCGTGCGTACCCTGCGCGAGGTGCAAACGGTGCTGGAAGAGCGAAATTTCCTGCGGGTGCATCGACAATATGTTATCAACCTCGACCACATCAAGCTGTTTATGAAGGGCGAAGGGGCCTATCTGGTGATGTCGAACGAGGTTAGTATTCCGGTAGCCCGCAACCAGAAAGAGAAATTAGTGCAGCGATTCGGGTGGCTGTAAGGTGTCTGCCGGGTGAAAAAGTCACGTTTCGGTATGTCCAAACAACCAATCTGACGCACCACAAAAAAGGCGTGTTTTCATTGGGGGTATGCATGGGGGAATTGTTCGTAAGTAAATATCTGATTATGGTTTCGGGCCGTACTTCGCCATGTGCTCGGGCATCTGCTCGTAGAAAACCTCATGGTTGTAGCGGGCATCTAACCCCTTGAAGCGGGCGATACTCTCCGGGGCAAAGGGGTTAGCTCCTTCATTGTGCAGGTCGGTGCCGAGTTGAGCCAGTTCCTCTAAGTAGTGCGCAAAATCCTGCGTGCTGGGATACATATCGATAAACTTCGCCGGTTGGTCATGGCCATTCCAGAACGTATGAACGACCCCGCGTGGCCGAAAATGCCACGCGCCCGCCGGTATTTCGCGAACGGTATCACCTTCCAGTACCGTAATGGTGCCTTCGGTAACGTGCATAATCTCGTCGAGCGCGTAGTGAACGTGGGGCGGTGGACCCATTTGCCGGGGTTCCAGCGAATGCTCAACGCACGAGAACTGGCCATTGGTCTGGTCGTGTTGGAGTTTTACGCCAACGGCCATGCCCAGCACTTTGAGCGTGGGGGCGTTGTTGGCGTTCTGGCCCGGCGCGGTGTAGGGGGTAGCGATGTGGGGAATGGTGTGGGTTGGCATGCGTATAGGCTTAGTGCAT
>JBBQLG010000081.1:0-27509 GCA_038327655.1 Cytophagales bacterium | reverse complement strand
CCTGCAAGCTGCCAAGCAGGTCAATGACGGCATAACTGCTATCGCCCACCGCAATCACACTCCGTTCGCCAGCCCACCGTTTTACTTGCAAAAGCAGTTGTCTGGCCCAAACCGTCAGCTTTTTGTGGGTACGAGGTTTGCCGACATAGTAGCGCTCAGAAGGAGCCAGTGCGGTCAGAAAGGGTAAGGCCCACACTCGGTTAGCCCAGGGTATTTTTGTCAGCACCATCACGCTCACCCATCGTAACCCACTACACTTGACAAAGTGGCTCTCGCTACTGCGCACCGCGTCCCGATAAATACCCCTGGCCTGAATTTTGGGTCCCCACCGCCGTTCGAGGGTCTCATCAATACCGACTACCAGCGGCTGTTGGCCTATGAATCTGGTCAGAAGTTGCTGAAGCAAAATCTGGCTGGCTCTGCGTGCTGACCAGCGGGCATGGCTCAACACGCGGTGGGTGGCCGGTGCCATGGTATTTGTGAAAGGCGGGTTCTTGCTGTAAGCCCACGATACGTAACATAGCGGTGACGGTTCGTTTGCCGGGAGCCAATATTGCCCCTATGGTTAGGAGTTGAGCATGAGCGAACACCCGTTTGCAAAACAGACCTGCGTAGGGTAATATTACGGCTAAGAACTCGCTGGGTAGCTGGGGCATATAGGTCCAAGTTTGGCGACCCAAATCTACATACCAAAGCCCCAGCGGGCTTCTTTCAAAAGGCTAAAGTCAAGTTTAGTAGGTGGCCAAAATCCGTTAATATGCGCCATTACCAATTACTTAATCTCCTGCGATGAAATGATTTCAGGATTAGATGCGAATTATGTTCGACCTGTCTTAACAGAGAAGATAGAATGATTAAATTTGTTAAATGTACAAGTACCCATAAAATACATACATATTGACACCGTCTACACTACTTGAAGCTACCGAAAAATCAATCGTTCGCCACCAGAATAACTTTCACTTCGTACGCTTTGTAGCGGCTATATTGGTCCTCTTTGGACATTATATGCTCTAACCGGCCGGTCCGACTGGTTTGCGGAAGTTACATCAGGGCTGTTTCCGCCCGCCAGCATGGGAGTCTGTATGTTTTTCGTCGTTAGCGGTTACCTCATTACTCAAAGTTTAGAGACGAGTACTACAACGGCTAACTTTATCTGGAAACGCGTATTACGCATCTACCCTGGTCTGATTGTATCGATACTGATAACCGCAGTAGTTATAGGGCCGCTGGTGACTTCACTACCTTTGAGCCGCTATTTTAGTAGCACTGAAACCTATTATTATTTGACGGTCATACGGCTCTTTCCGGCCTATCATTTTGAGTTACCGATGGCGTTCAATAGGTTGCCGGGGGTATTTGAATCGAATCCTATTCATCTGGTTAATGGTTCACTCTGGACACTTTGCTATGAAGTGAGTTTTTATGGGGTCCTGCTCGTTGTGGCGCGGTTAGGCGGATTTCAACACCGACGCTGGCTGCTGATCGGTACAGGTCTGGGGTGGGTAATAATGTTGCTGATCGGTCCGCAACTTTATGGCACCAACCGGGTCCTACCCGTGCTTAATCTCAGCCCGTTCGAGACATTAAATCAGGGATTATTTTTTGCGGCCGGTATGCTGGCCCGGCTGTATCGAAAGCAGATTCGCTATAACGGACGTTATGCAGTGCTGGCTGTGGCTGTTTGGCTGGGCACCTACTGGCTCACGCGATTTTTTCCAACACTGCCCCTCACAGCTATCCGTTGGGTACGTTACCCCGCCCTTTCTTATTTAGTACTGTACGTCAGCTTCCTTAAAGGACCACTAAACCGCTTTGGCGACAAGGGCGACGTATCCTACGGATTATACATTTATGGTTTTCCGCTGCAGCAACTGTTAATTCAATGGCTTGGCACAGACGTGAACGCACCCTTACTGATCGGTTTGTCTATTGCTACCACACTTCCACTCGCTGTTCTCTCGTGGATGTGGGTAGAGAAACCAGCGCTTAAGTGGAAAACTTGGAAAACCCAACAGTAATTTTTGTGGTTTTGGCTGTATGAGACATTGCCCCGCACAACAGTCAGTTGGTCGTACTTTATTACTGATTCGAGCAACGCTATTCGTATGTGTCTTACTGCTCATGACAGGGTGCGGGTCTACATGGTATCCGGCTATGCCAGTCGTACCCGCTGCTCCGGTTGCGGTCGTGCCGGTTGAAATCCTGCCTGCCCTACCGGAGCCTACCTTACCCGTACCGCACCCTAAACCACTTCCTGGTACACTCGCCTATGGATCAGTGATCCGGTGGGCGGCTGATTCGCTGCCGAATGGCGCAACGCTTGAGTACTCTATGGACAATGATCCACGCTGGCAAACCAGTGATAGCCTGATCTTGCGTACCGGGGTTAGTCTACGGCTGCGTAGCCGACGGGGAGCATACGTGTCGGGTATCCGTACAGTCTCGTATGCGGTGGGTTTTAAACGCGTGTTGCTCATCGGGAACAGCATTACTTTGCATGTGCCACAGGCAGACATCGGCTGGTCAGGCAACTGGGGTATGGCCGCTTCGGCTCCCGCTAATGATTACATGCATAAATTAACTGAAAGACTACAGTCGCTCGACTCCCAGGTGGTTGTTAAATCCTACGACGGGGTGGCGTTCGAGCGGCAGTTTTGGACGTTTGATTACAGCACGGTTCGTTCGGTTGCTGCCTTCAAACCCGATTTGGTGATCATGCGTATTGCCGAAAATGTACCAGATTTCTCTGTATCCAATCGAAATTTCGGGCAGTACTATCAGCGACTCATCGACTCGCTGACGGTACATTATTCACCAGTGAAAATTGTTTGTACAACCAGTTTCTTCAATCAGCCCGTCACCAGCGAAGTAATTCGTCAGGTAGCCACTACCCGGAAATATTATTTAGCGGATTTTGCCGGGTTAGTCAATGACCAGTCTTTACAGGCAACCGGCTTATTCTCCAACCCCGCCGTTGCCGCTCATCCCGGTGACAAAGGCATGCTGGTCATCGCCGATATTATCTGGGATAAAGTCCATTAACTGAATACGTACCGCCGTTCGTTTTCAGAACCGACAGAGAGGATAGGAGTCGCTGGTCTGCCAGGCAGCACCGTTCTTTTTGTACCGGTAGACGATTGTTTCCGTATTTTTAAGCCTTCATTCAATCGCTCGCCACATGGTTTGTCTTCGTCGGCTCACGCTGATCTTCCTGCTGCTGGCTGCGTTTAGCCCGTTTACCGGCTCGGCCCAGTCTATTCCGCCCGCTTTCCTGACCGCATCGTCGCACCGCTGGGCCGACTCTGTTTTTGCGGCCCTCTCGCCCGACGAACGCATTGCCCAACTGATTATGGTGGCGGGCTACTCCAACCGGACCCGAGGCTACGAGGATTCGTTGATAGCCTTAGTCAGTCAATATAAACTGGGGGGTGTCGTATTTTTTCAGGGTGGTCCCGTGCGGCAGGCCCGGCTTAACAACCGGCTGCAGGCAGGGTCGCGGGTGCCGCTGCTGATTGCGATGGACGCCGAATGGGGACTGTCCATGCGCCTGGATAGTACCGTGCGTTTCCCGTACCAGATGACGCTGGGTGCCCTGCCGCCCGGCAATGAGTCCCTGCTTTACGAGATGGGTGCCGATCTGGCCCGGCAGTGTCGCCGGTTGGGGGTTCATGTTAATTTTGCCCCGGTGGTCGATGTCAACAATAACCCCAATAACCCGGTCATCAATTTCCGCTCGTTCGGCGAAAACCGCGAGAATGTGGTTGTTAAAGCCCTGGCTTACCTCGGCGGCATGCAGAGTCAGCGGTTGTTAACGTCGATCAAACACTTTCCCGGTCACGGCGACACCGGTACCGATTCGCATTTCGACCTGCCTCTGATTACCAAAAGCCGGGCACAGTTAGACTCGCTCGAACTGTATCCGTTCCGTAAGCTTATTGCCGCCGGGGCCACCGGGGTGATGGTAGCGCACCTGAGCATTCCGGGTCTGGATACGACCCGCAACCGGCCCTCGACGCTCTCACCAGCCATCGTCACAGACCTGCTCCGGAACGAACTCCAGTTTAAAGGCCTGATTTTTTCGGACGCCATGAACATGAAGGCCGTGACCAAAAACTTCCCGTCGGGTATTGCCGACCGGATGGGGCTGGAAGCAGGCATGGACGTGCTGGAGTTTACCGAAGATGTGCCCCGCGCCATTGCCGAAGTAAAACAGGCCGTGGCCGAGGGGAAACTTAATCAGGCCTCGCTCGACGACCGGTGCCGCCGGATATTGCTGGCCAAAGCCTGGGTAGGACTCGACCGCTATCAGCCCGTTAGCCTGACCAATCTGGTGGCCGACCTGAACCAGCCAGCCTCCGACCTGCTGAACCGCCAACTGACCGAACGCAGCCTGACCGTGCTGAAAAACGAGTCTGCTACCAATGGGTTAATTGCTTCTTCCCGCACGACTGCGCCGGTAACGGGAACTTCCCTGCTGCCGCTGCGGGCACTGGAAACGCTGAAAATTGCGTCGGTATCGGTCGAGGCTGATAGCGAAACGAAGTTTCAGCAGATGCTGAGTAACTACACGCAGGTAGACCCGTTTGTGCTCTCATCGCGGACCGATTCGGCAACTGTGGCGCGGCTGTTCAACAGCCTGAGTACGTACAATCTGGTGCTGGTGGGTGTTCACCTGAACAACATCCGCCCCCCCAAATACGGCTTGCAGCCTAAAACGGCGGCTCTCGTGCGGCAACTGATTATGACCGGTAAGGCCGTTGTTACGGTGTTTGGAAATGCCTACGCGCTGGATAAATTTCCGGCCTTAGACTCGGCACGGGCCGTACTGCTGGCCTATCAGGAAACGCCTTTTACCGAAGAATTATCCGCCCAGGCCATTTTCGGTGGCATTGCTGTGGGGGGTAAACTGCCCGTATCCATCAATGCCCGCTACCAGCTGGGCGATGGCCTGCCAACCCCCGCCATTGGCCGGCTCAAATACACGATTCCCGAGGAGGTGGGCGTCGATTCGCGGGTGTTAACGCAGCGCGTCGATTCGGTCGTGAACGTGGGCCTGGCTGCTCACGCTTTTCCCGGTGCGGTGGTGCAGATGGCCGTAGCCGGTAAGGTGATTTTCCGCAAGGCCTACGGTAAACCAACCTACGAGAGCAATGAACCAACCCGCTTAGACGACCTCTACGATTTAGCGTCAGTAACGAAGGTAAGCACCTCAACGCCCGCCCTGATGCGACTGGTAGACGAGGGAAAATTCGATCTCAACACCACCATGGCTACTTACCTGCCCGACTTTGGTAAATCGAACAAGGCCGACATCGGCTGGCGCGACGTACTGACGCACCAGGCCCGGCTAAAAGCCTGGATTCCGTTCTGGCGCGAAACCGTCAATCCCGATGGCACCTTTAAGCCCAATACGTTCAGCAAAACACAGTCGCGGAAGTTTCCCATCGAAGTAGCGGACAGCCTGTTTCTATACCGAAAGTACCCCAAAACGATTTACGCTGAAATCCGGGATTCGCCCCTTAATGTTAAAAAAGAATACGTTTATAGCGATTTATCGTTCTATCTGTATCCTATTATTGTAAAACGATTAACTGGCCTGAAATTTGAAGAGTATTTAAAAGAAACGTTTTACCGGCCATTGGGTGCTACAACACTGACGTACCAGCCCCGCCGTTTTTACCCGCTCTCGCGTATTGCCCCGACGGAATACGATTCGCTGTTCCGGCATACGCTGATTCACGGGCGGGTGCACGACGAGGGGGCGGCCATGCTCAATGGTATATCGGGCCATGCCGGGCTGTTCGGTTCGGCCAACGACCTGATTAAGCTGATGCAGATGTACGAGCAAAAAGGGCAGTTTGGTGGTCAGCAGTTTATTTCGGCGAAGACGCTGATGGAGTTTACGCGTTATCAGTTTCCCGAATTGGGCAACCGCCGGGGCCTGGGGTTCGAGAAGCCGTCGTACAAGTTTTCGGGCAATGCACCTAAGTCGGCCAGTGCGTCGAGTTTTGGGCATTCGGGTTTTACGGGAACATTCGTGTGGATGGACCCCACGTATGATCTGACCTATGTATTTTTATCCAACCGCGTGTACCCCACGCGTAACAACAACAAAATATCGGAACTGAGTATCCGAACCAATACCGTTGAGGTGCTGTACGATGCCCTGCGTCGACGGCCACCGACCAGTTTATAAGCATGGCTTACTTCCTCTTTTATGCAGCCGATCATTGAGTACCACGGTCCCTTCTTTCAAGTACTGCGCGACCTGGTCATGCGTGCGGGTTATGAGCGTACACTGCTGGCGTGGCGGCTGGGCGTGGTCTGCTGGCTGGCGCTACTGGGTGCGCTGGCGATATCGAAACAATACCCCCGTCTGTTTACGGCCGTTGCCCTGGCGGGAGTGTTTGGACTTCGGCTGCCGGGCCTGGGTATGGCCGAGCAGAATGTAGACGAAAGCCAGTGGATTACCTCGGCGGCTACGCTCGTGCAAGACTCCCGGTTCTGGGTGTCGGTCGATGGTACGACCAGCGGCCCGTTCAACATCTGGCCGCTGACGCTGATTCACTACGCGGGCTTCGGCCTGGATTATGCTACGCTCCGGTTGTGGGGACTGCTCACCTGCGGACTGCCGACCATCTGGTTGCTGCTGGCTACATGCCGGCTGCACTATGGCGAACGGGTTGCCCGGTACGCTATTTTGCCGGTAGCGGCCTGCCTGGCCCTCACAACCGACCCGGATGGCGTGGCATTTAACAGCGAACAGTGGCCCATGTGCCTGTTGGCACTGACCGGTTACCTGCTGAGTCTGGTTTTCAAGCGGCCTGCCGCCAATCCCCTCGTTACGGCGGGTCGTTTACTCGCTGCGGGGCTGGTACTCGGCAGTTTACCGTACACCAAGTTGCAGTCGGCCCCGGTGGGCGTCGCCATTGCCGTGTGGGCCCTGATCGGTTTATTTACCCAGGTACCGGTTGACCGGGCAGAAGGCCGAAAGCAGGTCGTCTGGTTAGTCACCGGCGGGTTGCTGCCGACGGTGATGATTGGGGTTTACAGCGCCTGGATAGGTATTACTGATTTCGCTGTTCGTGCCTATCTGCTAACGAACTTAGTGTATGCCCGCCAGGGAAGCTGGTCGGCCGGTACCATTAGCTGGCTGGATCGTCTGCTGATCCGGCTCCCGCAGGTGTACGGAGGCATGCCCGGTACCGGCTGGTTCTGGTGTTTGGTGGCTGCTGCCGGACTCCTGGGCGTATTCGCCAGGCGACCTGTCGGGCGGTGGGTCTGGGTGGCGGGGTCGGTATTGCTCGTGAGCATCTACACGACACTGCAGCCGGGCAACCCGTTTCCGCATTATCAGTGGATTGCCTTTGTCCCGGCCGCGTGGTTACTGGGCGGGCTGTCAGCAGCGGGCGTGGCGGCTAAAACCGCTCAGTGGCCGCGCCTGCTGGTGGCTGGCGGGGCAGGTACTGCGCTGCTGTATGCCGGCAGTTTAGCCGTCATACACCCGAATCCGGCTATCCGGCAGCTTGCGGACGGGGGCTGTCCCTCAACCGAACGATCGGTGTCGGCAGCCATCAGCCGGTATGCGTCTCCCAACGAGACCATGGTGGTCTGGGGCTGGCAGAATAACCTCTACGTGGAGTCGGGGCTGCTGACGGGATCACGGTTTATTCCGATATATCATCCGGTGGTGGAAGGGCCGCAGCAGGCTTATTTTCTGGATGTTTGCGAGCACGATTTACAGGTTAATCAACCGGCTATTTTTGTTGATGCTGTGGGCTTGCACGCCGGGCATGGTTACGACCGCTACCCGGTTTCGCGGTATGCGGCCGTTCAGTCCACACTGAACAGCCATTACCGCCTGATGGAAACCGTTCAGGGGGCAAAAATTTATCGCCGGATGCGGCCGGTAGAGGGAGCGGCCTACAGTGCGTCCATCGTACCGGGTAATCCGGGGGATGCCGTAAAAAATAACATCCACTAAAAGGGATTCCGTGCAACGTCGGGCCGGTAGTTGGCATCTTTGGGTTAACTAACGCAAAAGCTATCATGAAACGCCTGCTCCTGACAATACTCTTCGCGCCCCTGTCACTGGTTGGGTTCGCCCAGAACGACCGCACCGAAACACCTTATCAAACCAAAACATTCAGCGGTAACCTGACTAACCTGCGGGTCGAAACATCGGGTGGCGGCATTACCGTGGCCGGTAGTTCCCGCGCCGATGTGCTGGTTGAACTCTACGTGAAGCCGAATAACTACCGGGATAACCTGAGTAAACAGGAGATTGACGAGCGGCTGAAGGAATATGACATTGTGATGCGGACCGATGGCAACACCGTTGTGGCAACGGCAAAGCGCAAAAACGGAAACTCGATGGACTGGAGACGGTCGCTGAACATTTCTTTCCGGATAGCTGCGCCCCGCAGCATGGCGACCGATCTCGAAACATCGGGCGGGGGCATTCAATTGAGCCATCTCACCGGTCGGCAGACCTTCCACACCAGCGGGGGCGGACTGGACCTGACCGACCTGACCGGCGACCTCAAAGGCCGTACATCGGGTGGCGGCATCCATCTGGTAGACTGCCGGGCGGAGCGCTCATCCGAAAAGATCGACCTCGAAACCTCGGGCGGCAGCATCGACGCCACCAACGCGACGGGGCTGATCCGGCTGGAAACATCGGGTGGCAGCATCCGGCTGCGCAACCTGAACGGTAAAATAAACGCTGAAACGTCGGGGGGTGGTGTATCGGGCGATGGCATCACCGGCGAACTCATCACGGGTACCAGTGGCGGCAGCATCCGGCTTACCAACATTGCCGGGAGTGTCGAAGCCAACACCAGTGCCGGTAGCCTGAGTCTGCAACTGACTAAACTGGGCGATTACGTACGGCTGTCGACCAGCGCGGGCAGCGTAAACGTGCAGATGCCGCTTAACAAAGGCATGGATGTGAATCTGAGTGGCAACCGGGTGTCGATGCCGCTGACTAATTTTGATGGTGTATCCGGAAAAGACCGCATCAAAGGAAAACTCAACGGGGGTGGTATTCCCGTAGCCATTTCGGCCAGTAGCGGCAGTGTATCGGTGAATCAGTAAAAATAAAGTTGATTGGATACCCATGCGGGTAACGCAGGCTATATTTTCGCAATATGGCCTGCGTTACCCGCATGGGTATTTTTACGCGGTCAGTAGCTGGTCAAACAGCGTTGCCAACGGTGGTTGCCGAATGTTGTTAATGGATAATAGGTAGTCTGAAGCCATTCCTTCGATGGACCGGAACCATTGAATACCCATCACGTTACCGCAAAAAACAACATCGGCTCCGGCCAGCACATCGGGACGAAACAACCCCTCCCGGCGTGGAATGCCTTCTTCTGCCGCAAGCCGGATGATTTGTCGGCGTAAAATACCGTCGATACAGCCTGTTTCCAGCGATGGCATAAACAACGTACCGTCTGCTAACCAGAACAGACTCGATGCCACGCACTCGGCTACATGCCCGGCCGTATCCAGCAGCATTACATCGTCCAGTTCGCTGTCCTGCTTTGCCAGCCCGGCCAGCACGTAGGGCAGCGCATTCCCTGTTTTGAACGCCGATACCGGCGACGGCGACAGTCGCACGGAATCGAACAGGCCGATTCGATCCCGTGCGGTGATGGAAAACGGTGGTGCCGACCGGGCTGTAATGATCAGGTTAGCCGCCCGGCTCGTCGGCGTATAGAGCCCACCGGGTTGCCGCCAAACCTGCATCCGAACGCGGGCTGTCTGGTCAAGCAGGTGATTTTTAGCGAGTAACGCCTTGATTTGTTCGTGGAGGGATGCCGCCGAAAACAAGTCTGACCGGTCCAGATGCAAGGCTGCCATACCCTGCGTGAGCCGCTGGTAATGATCGGGCCAAAACTGAAGCTGCCCCCGTTCGTACCGCATAGTCTCAAACAGGCCATCGCCGTACTGAAAGGCCCGGTCGTCAGCATCGACGCGGAAGTCACTTTTAGTTAACAAGGCTGAATTATAAACCAGATACATCGTTAAATTGCGCCGTTTATCCTAAACCGGTAGTTACGGCGAAAATAAGGTCGTAACATTGAATCAACAAACATTCGTTGGTATGCATCCGTTACGCAGACAAATCAGCACCGTAATTCTCGCTCTTGCCATATTCACCGCCGGACAGGCCACCCTGGCTCAAACGACCGCTGGTATTTCAGGCCGTATTGGCCTGCAGCAGTGCATCGACCTGGCCCTGCAAAATAACATCACCATCCGGCAGGGGCAGCTCACCGTGCAGAACAACAACCTTCAGCTTAAACAATCCAGGCTGAACCTGCTGCCCGTCGCCAATTTCCAGGCCAGCCAGTCGCTCAACGGGGGGCGCAGCATCAACGTCACCAGCAACCAGTTTGTGCAGCGCACCATCAATTCCGGTAACTACCAGCTCAATGCCTCGGCCACGCTCTTCAATGGTTACGCTCTGCAAAATACGATTCGTCAGAATGATCTGACCCGCCAGGCATCCGAAGAAGAACTCAAGGCTACCCGCAATACCGTCTCGCTGAACGTCATTCAGGCGTATCTGAATGCGCTGACGGCCACCGAACAACTCGTGATTGCCCAGCGGCAGGCCGAAGTAGCCAGCGCCCAGTTGGACCGTACGCAGCGACTTGTCAACGCCGGTTCCGCTCCCGAATCGAACCTGTACGACCTGCGGGCGACGCTGGCCAGCAATGAATTGGACATCGTGACGGCCCAGAATTCGCTGGATTTAGCCAAGGTAGCGCTGTTGCAAAACATGAACGTACCCGTAGAGAGCACTGGTTTCGAGATTATTCCCATCGAGGTACCCGATCCGGGCTTGGCACCCTACGCCGAAACCGTGCAGCAGTTGTACAGTGCGGCCCTAACCAACCTGCCCGATGCCCGGGGAGCCGATTTGCGGGTGCGTAGTGCCGCCCTGGGGGTCGAAGTCGCCCGGGGGGCCTTGTACCCGACGCTGTCCATCAGCGGGAACCTGTCGAGTTTGTTTTCGAGTGCTTCTCAGTCACTGCAACCCAATGGCACATCCACGCAAACGCAAACGCCTTACTTCATTCCGGATGCCAGCGGTGGCCTGCAACCGGTTTACACCAACACACCGGGCTATGATGTAGCCAGTATTGGCTACCTGAACCAGCTTAAAAATAACTTCAACCGGTCAGTCTCGCTGATTCTGCGGGTGCCTATTTTTGGGGGGTACGTGTCGCGCAACCGGATCACGACGGCTAAGATTACGCAGCAGAACAGTGAACTCAACGGCCAGAACATCCGGCTGCAACTGCGGCAGCAGATCGAAACGGCGTATGCCAACATGCGGGCGGGGGCCAACCGGTACCGGGCCACGCAGGCGCAGGTAACGGCGTTGGAGCAGGCGTTTCGGGTGGCCGAGAGCCGGTTCAACGCGGGGGCGTTGGGTTCGTTCGAGTACGGCATCGCCAAGACGAACCTGGACCGGTCGCGGGCGAGCTTGGTGCAGGCGAAGTATGATTACGTGTTCCGCATCAAGATTTTAGATTATTACCAGAACAAACCCCTCTCCTTTTAAAATGAGTGGATTAATTAGTGAGTGAATGAGTGAATAATAAGGCTCGCCGAACATTTACTCATTCACTCATTCGTCCATTCACAATTATCACATGAAAAAGAAATCAAATCGAATCTGGTGGATATTAGGCACCGTAGTTGTGTTGCTGATCGGCGGTTTAGTTGCGGCCAAGCAGACCGGAATGATCGGAAAACCTAAAGCGACCGAAGTTGACTTTGCCACCGTAAAGCGTACCGAAATTGTCGAGCGGGTTAGTGCGTCGGGACGCGTACAGCCCGAAATCGAAGTAAAAATCAGTCCCGATGTGTCCGGCGAAATCATTGGTTTGTACGTAAAAGAAGGTGACCCCGTGACGCAGGGGCAGTTGTTGGTCCGTATTCGCCCCGATAACTATGAGTCGCTGCTGGCGCGGGCGCGGGCTACGGTCAACGCCAACCGGGCGCAGTTTGAGCAGTCCAAAGCCACCGTTGCGCAGGCCGAAGCCAAACTCATCCGCTCCAAAGCCGACTACGAACGTACCCGTAAGTTAGTGGCCGATAAAGTGGTGTCGACCGCCGATTTTGAAACCAGCGAAGCCAACTACAACGTCGCCAAACAGGATGTAGAAGCAGCCCGTGCCAACGTTCGGGCGGCTCAGTACAACATTCAGAGTGCCGAAGCGTCGCTGAAAGATGCCAGCGAAAATCTGCGCAAAACCACCATTTACGCGCCGGTAAACGGCACCGTTTCCAAACTGAACGTTGAGGCCGGCGAACGCGTAGTCGGTACGTCGCAGATGGCGGGTACCGAAATCATGCGCATCGCCAACCTCAACAACATGGAGGTGCGGGTAAACGTGAATGAAAACGACATTGTCCGGGTCACGCTGGGCGACACGGCCGATATTGAAGTGGATTCGTACACCACGGCCGGGAAAAAATTCAAGGGTGTCGTGACCGAGATTGCCAATACCGCCAACGGGTTGGCTGCGTCGGGTTCATCGGCGAGTTCGTCACTGTCGAGCGATGCCGTCACCGAGTTCGAAGTCAAGGTGCGCATCCTGAACAATGAAGTAACCATTCTGGCCAATGGCCGGAAGGAGTACCTGTTTAAACCGGGTATGACGGCTTCCGTCGAGGTGATTACGGACCGGAAAGCAGGCGTACTGGCCGTGCCGATTGCGGCCGTAACCACGCGCGGAACCGATGGCGAGGCTACTGATACCGAAGCGAAATCGGATAATGGCCGGCCCGATCAGCTTAAGGAGCAGCCTGATAAGACTACCCCGAAAAAAGCGCAGATCGAGGAAATCGTGTTTGTAAACGAGAGTGGCAAAGCCGTTCGGCGCGTCGTGAAAACCGGCATCAGTGACTTTGATAATATCGAAATTACGGCGGGTCTGAAGCCGAATGAGCAGGTAATATCGGGGCCGTTTCTGGCCGTGTCGAAACGCCTGAAAGCCGGTGATCTGGTGGCGAAGCGCGATCCGAAGAAAGAAAAAAAGACCGACGAAAAGGAGTAGGAGAGGTATAGGTGGTGAGCCGACGTCATCCATGGAAAAGCAGCAAGGCCCGGTATAACGCCGGGCCTTGCTGCTTTTAAGGCAAACCGACTGTACCGCTATGAACCGATTGCTGCTAACCATTCCGGCCCTATTGCTGACAGTTGCGCTGGTTGCCCAACCGCTGGTTAATCAACCTAAAACAGCCACTGACCGCCCTGCGCCGGACCGCGGGACGCCCGACCAGACCCATTACGAACCGAACTGGGCGTCCATCGACAGCCGGGCCGTTCCGGGCTGGTTCGAGGAGGCTAAATTTGGTATTTTCATTCACTGGGGTCTATTTTCGGTGCCTGCCTATAGCCCTACCGCCCGCGACGGCGTGGGCGTTTATGATCGCTACGCAGAATGGTACTGGCGGAAACTGCTCGACCCAAACGGAAAGACATACCCCTTTTTTCAGGCCTTCCACGAAAAAAATTACGGCAAGGACTTTAAGTATCAGGATTTTGCCGGTCAGTTCAAAGCGGAGCTTTTTCAGCCCGACGAGTGGGCCGACATATTTAAACAATCCGGTGCCAAATACGTGGTGCTGACCAGCAAGCACCACGAAGGCTTCACGCTGTGGCCCTCCGCGCAGTCGTGGAACTGGAACGCCGTCGATGTGGGGCCGCACCGCGACCTGGCGGGCGACCTCATCAAAGCCGTGAAGGCTAAAGGCGTGCGGATGGGCTACTACTATTCGCTTTATGAATGGTTCAACCCGCTCTACCAGCAGGACGTGAACCGGTACGTAGACGAGCACATGATGCCGCAGATGAAAGACCTTGTCACCCGCTACCAACCCGACGTTTTCTGGACCGACGGCGAATGGGACCATCCCAGCGAAACCTGGAAAAGTACCGAGTTCCTGGCGTGGCTTTTCAACGAGTCGGCGGTGAAGAATGACGTCGTGGTGAACGACCGCTGGGGTAAGGAAACCCGCTCGAAACATGGCGGTATCTACACCACCGAGTACGATCTGATCGGGGACGAAAATGCCGGTGCCAAAAAGATCGAGCATCCCTGGGAAGAGTGCCGGGGCATTGGCGGCTCCTTCGGTTACAACCGCAACGAGAACCTGGACGACTACGCCACCTCGAAACAACTCATTGATATACTGGTGGATAAGGTGGCGCGGGGCGGTAACCTGCTGCTCAACATCGGCCCTACTGCCGACGGGCGAATCCCGGTGATTATGCAGCAACGGCTCCACGACATAGGCGACTGGCTCAAGGTGAATGGCGACGCGATTTACGGTACCCGTGCCTGGGCTGCGGCCCCCGTCATTGGCAAAAGCACCACCGTATTTTACACCCGCAAAGGACGCGACCTTTATGCCATCTGCACCGCCTGGCCCATTGTACCGCTTGTCATACCGGGCGTCGGCAAACCCGGACGGGTGAGTTTGCTGGGGTTCACCGGCGCAGTATCGGCCGACAGCCGGGGCAAGGGCGTTACCATCACCCCACCGACGCTCTCACCGGCTACCATGACCGGTCAGTACGCGTGGGTATTCAAACTGGAAAACGTGCTGAATTAAAGACTTGTGTAAAACCCGCTACGGCATTTTACCCCCCGCCCTAAAGGGAGCCTTGCTTACACATAAGCATACTTGTGCGCAAGCAAGGCTCCCTTTAGGGCGGGGGGTAATTAGGTTTTCTCATTCGGATTTTTGCCGACGCTGCGGACATTGACCACTTTCAGGAGCAAGTCGAACCAGAAGGGTGCCCCGAACGAAACGGCACCCACCGTCAGTATCCACCCAATGAGCGTCGTCAGCAGAAACCAGCTTACCTGCGCGAGCCGGTCTTTCTGGTGCCAATACCGGTCAAAATCGTCGAGAAACGTGTTCCAGCCCACCGGGAGTTTATCCAAGCGGGTACTTTCGTCGGTCAGGAACACAAGTTGCCGGGCAACGCTGTCGGCGTAGGTCTGTGGAGGCTTCTGAATGGCTCGTAACAGGCTGTCCCGCTCTGTCTGCAGGGGCCGCATGGCTGCCTGAAGGCTGAGGGACAGCGCGGGCGATACCACCCCTTTTTTTGCCGAATCGGGTACGGATGCCAGTATCTTATGGACGGCGGCTCCGGAGTCGCGCACAAATTTTCCCCCAATGCTCAGGGTTAGCATGGCCTGTTGGGGTGACACACCGGGGCTGCGCTGCGCCAGTTCAGTGGCTTCGTTGACGAATAGGGCCCGCAATGCCGGATCGCGAAACAGCCGGATGGTCATGTGTACGGCGTCGAGGTTAAAGAACACCACCACCGCTATGGCTACCCACCGCACGCCCTGCTGACTGTACCGCTTGAAATAGCCCGATACCCGGTCCATGTAGTCGTTGTACCAGTTCTCGATGTTGCGCATCAGCTTATCCAGCCCGTCGGCATCCTGTAATAAAGCCGACAGAAGTTGCTGCAATTGGTCTTTAGCTTCCGTTTCGAGGGGTAGTTTTTCGTTGGTCAATAGCTCGTTCACCCAGGTTTGCAGGGCCTGGAACGTGGCCGTGGGCGACGACAGACTACCAGTCGTGTTAGCCGTGGGGGGGTACTTCGTTGATAAGCTTACCAGAAAACGGGCGAAACTGTTCGGCGAGACGTAGGAGGGGAGTGATTGGACGGTGGCGCCCTCCGGTAGTGGCTGACCGATGGCGCGTTTCCCCTGTTTCTCCACCCAGCCGGGTGTACGGGTAACAATCTGACCCCGAATGAGTGGATAGTCATACAGCAGGTCCGCAAATTTCGGGTCGGCGACCATGCGCGTAAACGCCGATTTCAGGAGCGTCGCCCGTTTGTCGAGCAGGGCGGTGTTGATAAACTCCCAGATGCCGGACACGAACATGCTGACGATGAAAAAAACGAACGTCAGAGAGAGCAGCACGTCAAGCAGGGTGGATAGGGAGAGGTTCATCGGAAAGGGTGTCAGGAAGGTGTGGTGGGTGGTTTAATCAGGAAGGAAAGCAGGCCGAGACTGGCCGCCTGCGTATACGTATTGAGCAGGAAGCCCACCGCGTCGGCCACTTTGCCGAGTGCCACGCTGAGGTTTTGCAACTGAGCGGTAGTCGCCTGAATCTGTTTGGTTAGTTTTTCCAGTTCGCCAACGTGCTCATTGATCGAGTTGGCCAACTGCCGGACATCGTCGGTAACGACCTGCCAGTTTAACTGGGCCAGTTCGTTCAGCAACTCGTCGAAAACGGGCTGCATGGGATGGGTGATGGGTAATTGCTGACTCAGGGCCGATACGTCGTGGATGGCTTTCGTAATCAGGTCGCGGGTGTGCAGGTTGAGGGTGTTGGTGGTCATGGTTTGGGGTGGTTGACGTTTATAAGGGTCTGATACTGTTCATCGAGGGCGCGGGCCGATTGGTACAGTGCGCTTAAATCGGCGATTTGCTCCCGAATTGAGCGTTTCTTCTGAATATCTTCCAGTACGCTGTGATGGGCTTCGTAAAGCGTGACGATGGAGTTTTGTACCCCCGTTGTCACGCCGTCCAGCGTAACGATGCGGGCAATGATGTCGGCTACGTCTTTGTTAAGCTGGTAGATGTAATACGCCCGGCCGGGGGTGCGTACGGGTAGCTGACTCAGTAATTTGGTGTGGTAGGAGCCAAGGTTGTCTTTCAGGCCAGCACCCCGGTTGGCGCGGAACTGAGTAATTCCCTTCTGTATGTCGGTCGTGATGGTGCGCAGGAGTACGTCGCCCTGGCTCATAAACGCCCGCATCGCCTTTGCCTGCCGGTTACTGATGTACGCCTTGCCTGCGGCCGAAAGTACCCCGGTGGCCAGGGCACCGAAACCAACCGGCACTGCCGATGTCTCGTTCTGCCGGTTGTAGGCTTTGGCTAAATTATCGACGTTGGTACCCAGTACACCGGCATTTTTGCTGAAAGAACCCGAAAGGGTGGTGCTGGAAAGGGCTTCCAGTGCCTGCGCATACGCCCGGATGATCTGGATACCAACGTCGATGCGCTGCGCTTCTTTCAGGACGCCACTGCGGGCTTCATAATTCTGCCACATCCCATCGTTGATAAGTTCCGGTTTTACGGGCGTGTCCAGCCGGATCTGCTCGATATCATAGTTCAAATCGGCGTAGGACGTCGCGATCTGACTGGGGTACTGGCTGTAGGTTTGCGTTAACCTGGCGTAGTCGGCCACGGATTTTCGCTGCGTGTCGGTGAGCGATGCGCAGCCCGTAGTGCCGGTAAGCAAACTACCGATGACAAGGTATTGCAGCAGGAATGGAGAAGAGGACATAGGGCTATGGGGCTGAGTGGGTACAAAGGTTTTACAACGACGCCAACGGCGCAAGGGCAAATTACCCATTTTTACAGCGTAGATTTACCCGTTTGACGGAGCGGTACTGCTCCTTATTTTTAGCGAATGAAGAACGTATTACCGACCCGGTTGACGATGGTTGGCGGAGGAAGCTGGGCAACAGCCTTGGTCAAGATCCTCTCCGAAGGTCATGTCAACATCAAATGGTGGCTCCGTAAACAGGCGGATTCTGACCACATCCGGCAGTTTCACCACAATCCCAGCTACCTCAGCGACGTGCAGATCAATCCCCGCAAGGTGAAGGTCTGCCCCAAAATAAGGGAAGCCTGCAAAGACAGTGACTACATCATTCTGGCCGTACCGGCGGCTTTTATCGCCGATGCCCTCACCGGCTTAACGCCCGCTCATTTTGCCGGTAAACACGTTGTTTCGGCCATTAAGGGTATGATTCCCGACCGGAACCTGCTGGTAACCGACTGGGTAGAGGACACCTACGGGGTGCCCGCCCACCGGGTTTCGGTAATTGCCGGGCCGTGCCACGCCGAAGAAGTGGCCCTCGAAAAACAGTCGTACCTGACCATCGCTTCCACCGGCGATGCCACCGCGCAGGCCGTAGCCGATTTGCTCACCTGCCGCTACGTGCAGGCGTCGGCCCTGAATGATATTTACGGCGTGGAATACAGCGCGGTGATGAAAAACATCATTGCCCTTGCCTGTGGCATTACCCACGGCTTAGGCTACGGCGATAATTTTCAGGCGGTGCTGGTCGCAAACGCCATGCAGGAAATTCGCCGGTTTGTCGATGCCGTGCATCCGATGAGCCGCGATCTGAGCGCGTCGGCTTACCTCGGTGACCTGCTCGTTACGGCGTATTCGCCCTTCAGCCGCAACCGCACGTTCGGGACGCTCATTGGTCGGGGCTATAGTGCGCAATCGGCGCAGATGGAAATGAACATGATTGCCGAAGGGTACTACGCCGTAAAAAGTATCTTTGAAATAAATGAGCGTTTTGTCGTGCCGATGCCGATTATTACGGCGGTGTACAACATTCTGTACGAAAAAGCGTCGCCCATGCTCGAAATGAACGATTTGAAAAGTAAGTTGAAGTGACTGCCCTGCGGTAACCCGATAAACATTCCTAAAACCTCTAACCTAATTTCTGTACCCAATGGCTCTCGGACCCGCTCCAGACAATGTAAAAATTAAACCCGGTCAGTCTACCGGTAATGTTGGTATCGCGTTCGCCCTCGTGACGAGCCTGTTTTTTCTGTGGGGCTTAGCCAACAGCCTCAACGGGTCGCTCATTAAACAGTTTCAGATTGCGCTGGACCTGAACCGGTTTCAGGCGGGTATCGTCGATTTTGCCTTTTACCTCGGCTATTTTTTCATGGCCCTGCCCGCGGGGTATGTCATGCGAAAATTCGGCTATAAGCGCGGTATTTTGCTGGGACTTCTGCTCTACGGCGGGGGTGCTCTACTGTTCTATCCGGCGGCCGAGGTGCGTGTGTACAGCTTTTTTCTGTTCGCGCTGTTTACGATGGCCTGTGGCATTGCCTTTCTGGAAACGGCGGCTAACCTCTACGTTACCGTGCTTGGTGACCCGGCGCGGTCGGAGTGGCGGCTGAATTTTTCGCAGTCGTTCAACGGCCTCAGCATCATTTTGGGGCCAATAATCGGCGCCCTGTTTATTTTCTCGACCACGGAATACACACCGGCAATGCTCGAAACCATGCCAGCCGCTCAGGCGCAGGCCATTCGGGTGCAGGAGGCCCTCTCGGTGCAGACGCCGTATCTGGTGATCGGGCTGGTGGTCGCGTTTGTGGCCCTGCTGTTTGCCATCACCAAAATGCCCGAAGTTGGCGCGGAAGAGGAGCAGGCCGCCGGTAAAATTTCTATTAGGGGGATGTTCCGGCACCGGCACCTGACCTTAGGTATTGTTGCGCAGTTTGCCAACGTGGGGGCGCAGGCCGTGTTATGGGGCTATTTCGTGGATCTGAAACTCGACTTCTCGCGCGATGGACACTGGGCCTTGGCCGAAATATACATGAACGCCATCAACTCACTGACCAATAGTGCCGTACCGTTGTCACCGACGCAGATTGCCGGTTTTCACGCGTCGTTCGCGCTGGTGCTGCTGATGGTGGGCCGATTGGTGGGGACATCGCTGATGAGTCGGATCAAACCCAACGTCGTGCTGTCGGTTTTTTCGGCGGGTGCCGTTTTAATGGTGATTATTGCGATGGCGGTGGGCGGCTTAACGGCGGTAATTGCCCTGAGTTTCACGTACTTCTTTCAGTCGATCATGTTCCCGACCATTTTCGCGCTGGCGACCAAGAACCTCGGCGTCGAGTCGAAATTAGCGTCGTCCTTAGTCATCATGAGCATCGTCGGTGGTGCCCTGATGCCGCTCGTGGCGGGGGCACTGTTTAAGAGTGGCGCCGTTTACGCGCTCATCGTGCCGCTGGTCTGCTTCACGTTCGTAACGTTTTTCGCCATCAGCGGCTACCGCATTACGACGGCCGATTTGCGCGGCCCGAACGCCCCTGCCGAACTCGTTCCGTAAGATACCCATGCGCTACTGCCTTGCCCTTGACCTGATTGACGACCCGGTGCTGATTGCCGAGTATGAGCAACACCATGAGCAGATCTGGCCGGAAATTGAACAGAGTATCTACCAGTCGGGCATCACCGACATGGCCATCTACCGGGTTGGGAACCGGCTGTTCATGATCATGGAAACGACGGACGATTTTTCATTTGCCCGCAAGCAGCAGGCCGACGCCGACAACCCGACCGTACAGGCGTGGGAAACCCTGATGTGGCGGTATCAGCAAGCCCTGCCCCTGGCAAAGCCCGGTGAAAAATGGCTGTTGATGAACCGGATTTTTACGCTGTAAAGGGCGCAGCTGCGGATTGTTTTTGGGTAAGGGGTCGAATAAAGTAAGCCGCTTTAACAAGTTTGTGACATAGATGGTTTATTGGCTGGAGGGCTAACGCCTGCTTTCGTGACATCAGATGGTGCAGTATAACTCGACTACGTTTCAGCTTACCACCTGTCGGCTTCGCCCGTGGCGCGAGGGCGATGAAGACGCGCTATCACGGCACGCCAGCAACCGGATGATCTGGAACAACGTCCGCGATTTTTTTCCGTATCCCTACACCCCGCGCGATGCCCATTCGTGGGTGCGGACGAATAGATCCTACACACAGCCCAACAACTTAGCCGTTGAGATCGACGGGCAGGCGGTGGGAAACGTGGGCTTCACGGTAAAAGACGACATCTACCGCTACAACGCCGAAATCGGCTACTGGCTGGGCGAATCCTACTGGGGGCGGGGCATAATGTCGGAAGCCGTGCCGGTGATGGTGGAGTACATGTTCGCTAATTTTCAGATCAACCGCATTTTTGCCTGTGTACTGGAGGGTAATACCGCGTCGATGCGGGTACTCGAACAGGCGGGTTTCCGGGCCGAAGCCATTTTGCGTAAAGCGGCCGTAAAAAATAATCAGTACCTCGACGAACACATTTACGCTATTCTGCGCGACGAACACCTCGCGGGAACAGCCGGCCATACCCGGTCCTAAGCCCGTTAATCTTGATTTTGCGGGCATTTTGCCGTTTCTTTGTTTTTAAACGTTTCCGTTCTGACGGAGTTTCCATGGCCAAAATCGTGATTGCCGTTGACGGGTATTCGAGTTGCGGAAAAAGTACTACGGCTAAAGCTGTAGCGGCCCGTCTGGGCTACGCATACATCGACACCGGCGCGATGTACCGGACCGTCAGCCTCTTTTTTATCCAAAATCACGTCTCGTTCAGTAGTACGAAAGAAGTGCTGGATGCGCTGGAACAGATACACATTACGTTTCACCATAATCTGCGAACCGGGAAAAACGAAACGTACCTCAACGGCCTGAACGTGGAGGAAGACATTCGGAAGATGTTTATCTCTAACCTCGTCAGCGAAGTGAGTGCCATTCCCGAAGTACGGCATGCGATGGTGGCGCAGCAGCAGCGCATGGGCCGCAAGCGTGGTTTGGTTATGGATGGCCGCGATATTGGTACGAAGGTTTTCCCCGACGCCGAAGTAAAAGTGTTCATGACGGCCGATACCCTCATTCGGGCCAAACGGCGGCAGGCCGAACTGTTGGCCAAGGGTGAACTGGTGAATTTAGACGACATCATCGCTAACCTCGAAAAGCGCGACCGCATTGATACCAGCCGCGCCGAGAGTCCGCTCACGCAGGCTCCTGACGCTGTTTTGCTGGATACTTCGCACATGCTCATCGACGATCAGGTGCAGTGGGTGATTGATCTGGCCAACCGCCGGACCGAGGCACTCCGGCAGGAACAGGCGAATAAAGCGGGGGTATGACCGCAGCCGATGTGCTGGTGGTGGGGCAGGGCGTGGCGGGTTCTGTGCTGGCCTGGACACTGGACCAACTCGGCTGTACCGTTCTGTTGGCCGATGCCCCCGAACTACCGGCTGCCTCGCGGGTGGCGGCCGGTATCGTGAATCCCCTGACGGGCCGCAAATTAGTGCGCACCTGGCGGGCCGATGAACTGTTCCCGTTTCTACATCAGTTCTATACCCAGGCCGAAGCGCAGCTGAATGCCCGCTTTTTTTATCCCCTCGACATCTACCGCCCCTACCGTGACGAAGCCGAAAAACAGGCGTATCTGACCTACACCGCCGATCCTGACGTGGCTCAGTACGTGCGTACCGGGGCTGATGACGCAGGCTATACACCGTTCATTCACAACGAATTCGGTGGACTGACCGTCACGCAGTCGGGCTGGGTAAACATTCCCGATTTTACGCGGGCCGTACGTAACTATTTCCGGCAAAAAGGGCGTTTTTTTGAACAGCGGATCACACCGGAAATGATTCGGTTTGACGGGGATTCGGCGGAGTGGAATGGATACCGGTTTCGTAACGTAATTTTTGCCGAAGGGCCGTACAGTGCCCTCAATTCGCTGTTTGGCTGGTTGCCCTACAACCCCGTGAAAGGCCAGATCCTGACGGCTGAAGTGGACCACTATCCCATCCGGGCCATCGTGAATCAGGGCGTATTTATCCTGCCCATCGACGCGCACACGGTAAAAATCGGGGCGACTTACACCTGGCATGACCTCGACTGGCAAACATCCGACGATGGCCGCTTGTTTCTCCAGAATAAGGTTCGCGATCTGCTGAAAATCCCCTACCGGATTGTGGGGCAACAGGCGGGTATCCGGCCCGCGACCAAAGACCGGCGACCGTTTGTGGGATGGCATCCGGCGGTATCGGCGGCTGGTATTTTCAGCGGAATGGGGGCTAAAGGCGTGTCGCTGGCACCCTACCTTGCCCGGCAGCTGGCGGGTAACCTGCTTACCGGCGAAGAATTGGACCCCGAAGTGAATATTAGCCGGGTGGTTTCGTTATATTTCAGGGAATGAGATGGCTGGTGAGGGTCGTTGCCGTCGACAGGTAAACGTTATTGCATCACCCACATTACCAGCCTGTTAGCTTACACTTTATGCGCAGATACTCTATACTTTTGGTGGGCCTGTTAGCAGGCGTCGTTACGGGGGCTTCGGCTCAGAACTACCCGGCACTGGAACAATTCGGTAAAAACCGGATTCAATACCGCAACTTCGACTGGAAAATCGTCCGTACGACCAACTTCGAGGTGTACTTTTACCAGAACGGTGAGCAACTGGCGAACCTGACGGCGCAGTACGCCGAGTCCGACTTTGACCGCATTACCGAGTTGCTGGGCTACACGCCCTACAGCCGCATTAAAATTTTCCTCTACAACTCCCCGCAGGAACTGGCGCAGAGCAACATCGGCCTCAGTTCGTTCGGTGAACTGAGCAGCAAGGAAATTGATCTGGCCAAATCCCGGCTCGAAATTGCCTTTACCGGCGATCAGGTTAGTTTCCGTCGGCAACTCATCCGCGACGTATCCATGCTCTTCGTGTACGACATGCTCTACGGCGGCAGCCTGAAAGATGCCCTGCAAAGTTCGTTGCTACTGACCCTGCCCGACTGGTTCATGCCGGGGATCGCTTCCTACATTGCCGAGGGGTGGAGCACCGACATGGACGACTACATGCGCGACGTATCGGTGAACCGGCCCATCAAAAAGCCGTCGCTGCTCACCGGCTACGATGCCGAGCGGGCCGGGCAATCCATCTGGAATTTTATTGCCCAGAAATACGGCAAGGACAACGTGTCCAACATCCTGAACCTGACGCGGATCATCCGTAACGAGCAAAGCAGTATTTCGAGTACCCTTGGTGTATCGTACCCCCGGTTTCTGCGCGAATGGCGCGAGTACTATGCCGCTACTGCCACCCCGATTATGTCGGCTTACAAGCCCGGCAGCGATGATTTTCAGTTAAAAATCAACTCAGCGGGGAGTGGCTTCCGGGTAAATAACCTCAAACTCAGTACCGACAAGCAGTTTATTGCCTATACCACTACCCGCGATGGCCGGTTTCAGGTAGAAGTAGTCAACACGGCGAATCGTAAAAAAACGCCGGTGCTGCAGGGTGGTTACCGGCAGGACGGGCAGATCGCCCTGCGCAGCCTGACGCCGTTGGTTGCCTGGCAGCGCGACAATGATCTGGCCGTGATTACCGACGAAAAAGGAAAATCGTACCTGTATATATATACCAATCTCGAAAAGCGTCCGAAACTCAAAACCCGGCAATTGTTGCAGGGCGTCACGCAGGTAGTGAGCATCGACGCGTCGGCCGATGGATCGGGCCTGGTCGTGAGTGCCGATCGCAACGGGCAGAACGATCTGTTCCTGTACAGCATTGGTCGGGGCACCTTTCAGCAATTAACCAATGATCTCTACGACGACCTGAACCCGCAGTTCGTGGGTCGGGGTACCAGCCGGATCGTGTTTTCCTCCAACCGGTCGCAGGATACGCTGGGTGTCGATAAAGGGTCGTATAAAACCATTCGGGATCGGTTCAGCATCTTCATGCACGAAGGCGGTGCCCGTTCGCGCTCGGTTGTCCGGTTGACGGATTCGCTGACCAATGCCAGACAGCCGGTAGCCGCCGACGAAGCGACTCTTTACTACCTCAGCGACGCGTCGGGCATTCAGAATCTGTATAGCACCGATACGGCTACGCACACGACCCGGATGCTGACGGCTTTTCCGTTCGGGATTCAGCTCTACGATTACAATCCGGCCAATGGTGGGTTTGTGTACAGCACCCTGCAAAACGGCGTGACCGTGATTGGCTACCGGGCGAAACTCGAAACCCGGTCGCTGCAGGTGCCGCCCACGCAGCGAAACGTGATTACGGGTCAGGTAGCCGTTGCGCCCACCCCCCGCCCGCAGCCGACCACGGCTGTACTGCCGACGGATACAACCGTTAGCCGGACAGGAGCGGCTACACAGCCTACTGCCCAGACCACAACCGCCGACCGGCTATCGGGTCAGCGGCTTGCGCTCCGACCGGGCGAAGTCGACACGGATAATTACCAGTTCGACCCGGAAGTGCTGAAGGCGAATGAATTCCGGCAGCGTCGGACGGCGGCTACCACCCTGCCATCGAGCAGCGGGATGAACGGACCCATCCGCAGCCGTCGCCGGGAAAACGTGACCATCCGGGGGCCGTTCAAGTACGAAGGGCTGTTTATTGCCAACGACTCGCGGTCGGGTTTCCGGATTGACCCGGTGCGGGGCTTCGGTCTGACGCAGACACTGACGATGAACGACCTGCTGGAGAATCACATCATTAAAGCGGGTCTGTTCATCACCACCAACCTGCGCAACAGCGACCTGTTTGCCGAGTACAGCAACCTGACTCACCGTATTGACTATGGCCTGCGTTTCGACCGGCAGACCCTGTTCATTGATAACGATGGGCTGAGTCAGCGGTACCGCTACAACCGGGTGGCCGTTAACGTATCTTATCCACTATCGGTAACGAGCCGGTTCACGGTATCGCCGTTTTATGCCGTTACCCGCCTGCTCGACCTGTCGGGGTTGCCGGGCCGCGACCGGGCGTCGGACTACGCCGGACTGAGGGGTGAGTTTGTGTTCGACAACACGAAGGTGAACGGTCTGAATATGGTGGAAGGTACCCGCCTGAAAGCCCGGTATGAGAACTACACCGGATTACGGGGTAAGAGCGAAAGTTTTACCAAGTTTAATCTGGACATCCGGCACTACCAGCGCATCTACCGCGACCTGATGCTGGCTGTGCGGCTTTCGTACGGGCAGTCGGGTGGCCCCGCGCCCAAGCAGAGTACGCTGGGGGGGATGGACAACTGGATTCCAAACCAGAACAATAACAAAGAGCAAACGGCCACCAACCCACTGCTGATTCCGAACGTCGAAAATCAGAACCGGGAGGACAATCGTGATATTTTCTTTCTCGACTTCGTGGCCCCATTGCGTGGCTTCCGGCAGGGCAAGCTGACGGGTAACAGCCATGTGCTGTTCAACGCCGAACTCCGGTTGCCGCTGGTGAAGTTCCTCTACCGGGGCAATGTGGCATCCAATTTCCTGCGCAACCTGCAACTTGTTGCGTTTTCGGACATAGGTACCGCCTGGACCGGCAAGGGACCGTTTAGTCGGCAGAATAACCTGAACACCGTAATTATCGGGGCCGACGGAAAGATACCGTTCCGGGCAACGGTTACCAACTTCAAAAACCCCTTCCTGATTGGCTACGGTGTAGGTGCCCGTACGATGCTGCTGGGCTACTATGTGAAGTTTGATTACGGCTGGGGTGTTGAGAACGGTGTTGTGAACAAACCTATTGCTTACATCACCTTAGGATACGATTTTTAGTTACTGTCTCAGTAGGTTATTCACAAAAAAACCACCCTGCATGGGTGGTTTTTTTGTGAATAACCTCTTTAAGTTTATTTATTTCTATATATGTAGATTAATGTTTTATTAAGAACACTTTATGTGCAAATGCAATTCAGTGATATTTACCAAAAATAACTATCAATGTGTTAGCATATTTTCTATCTGAAAGTAGCCATAAGACCTGCTTTACAGCAGGATAGCTGTACCTGTAAGCTCGTTACCGACTAAATGAGGGGGTTATTTGGCATAGTTTTGGCTCAACAGGCCTGTTTTCTGAAGACTTTAATTCGGTAGCTCAACAAAGTCGGCTTTAAAATTACTTCCATTCAGTCAATCAGGGCAGCCGTACTAATTCGATTCATTCTTAAACAATTAGCCTTCTCAGGACAGATACCGCCGACGACGCGTCTGATTTGGCATAGTTTTAGATAACCCCTGTGTGGTTGGAAGTGGCCCGTCAATTTGCGGGGGCCATTCGTGACTTGATGGTATATTAATAGTCTGATTATTTATCATATAAAAAGGTTTTTGTCTATAAACGGGCAGAATGCCAAACAAGGTTGCAGATGAAAGTAACGTCTACGTTAAGTAGTAATCACCCTGGTGACGATGTGAATGCCCAGTCCTGCCCGCAATCCGCCCAGACAAGGCCGCCGGGCACTCCCGTCAGGCTACTGGCGGAGCGGATGGTCTGCTTTCTCCGATTATTGATAAACAATAGATCGGCATCCGTTGAACCAACTGCTTTCCAGCCTGATCTTCATACGCTTTTCGCCACGACCACCATCTGTACGGGTTTCTCCGATCAACGGCAACATAGCGATGAGCGAACAGATCCACCCGACGGGCTGTCTGCGGACTCTACGCTTTATACTATACCCACCACCACAGTACCACGCGCAATGAATGAGCCATCGTTACCAAACAGTACTTCACATTACCCATATCAGTGGTACAGCAAGCGGCCTGCCGCCGATGGCAGTCGGGTTGGCAGCGCACCGGTTAGTCGAACCTCCCGTTGGGAGACGCTGACACCGGTGTTCGGCAGCAATGGTCAATCGTACATAGCCCTTCGGCTCCAGCCGGTAAGGGCTTTATGCATGTTGGCGGTAATGCTGCTGGCCCTTGTGGGTGGGTCGGCCTCGGCCGTTGCGCAGTCAATAAATCTGAGTGTCCGGCAAATTGCCCAACCGAAAAAACCGGCACTTAACAGCCCGGTCAATTATACCATTATTGTAAAAAATACCGGGCTGAATGCGGCTACAGGCGTAACTGTCCGTGATAGCCTGCCAGTGGCGGGAACCACTTTCGGG
>JBBQLG010000080.1:0-27742 GCA_038327655.1 Cytophagales bacterium | reverse complement strand
GGTTTTTGAGCCAGAAATCATGACTCGTAGCGGCCATCAGAAACAGAATCAGCAGGGCCGCAAACCCCAGCGGCTGAAACGGAAACTGCGAAAACTGCCCGTACTCCCGCTCCGACGAGAATAGCGACACCAGCGGATCGACGTTGCTCAGCGCATGAAACTGGATGATGCTGAACACCCCATGCACCCCGGCCACCAGAAACGTGACCACGCCGAGGTGCCGCCGGTTGTAGAGCAGCGGCAGAAACCGCCGGTCGAGCCGACACAGCGGACCAATCACCAGCACGATGTGGAGCAGCAGAAAAGCCAGCGTACTCGTTCCCCGGATCAGGATCGTTTCAGCCGTTACCTGAGGAAATAACACGAGCTGTAACGTACCAAAAATCAGGAGGTATAGGAGAACCAGACTGACCAGTACAACGTCGTACCGGCGTTTCTGGCGATTCCATAAAACAGGACTGTAGTTTACGGCCATTATCGGTCAGAATTGGATGGTGTGAAGGGTGCGCGGATGAATATCGTCCACGACGTCGATGGTCGGATGGGCGTCGGCCCCCGGCAGCGGATAGCGGTACAAACCGGGTGCGCTCAACAGCCCTATTGCCCGCCACCCGGTTACCTGCCGGACGCGCACCACCGCCGACGGAACCTCAAGGGCCGTTTTTACGACGACCTCAAGCTGCGAGTCGGCGGTCGTAGCTCCGCGACGAAGCGTGGCGGTAAGTTCCGGCGTGTTTACCGACTTGACCAGCACGGGCAGGGGGGCGGGTACATCCGGCCCAATCGGCTCCAGAGTGAGCGGCTCCCTGTTCATGCGAAAAGCCGCGCTGAAGCCAACGGGCAGGGCGACGGCTAAGGCGAGCCAGATGATGCGGTGCGACCGGCGAAGGGTTGGGGTCATGGCGTTTTGGGTTCAGCCGAATGGGCGTCGGCAGGTATTGATAAATCGTAATCAGGCCTGTTCCGCACGACCTTCGCCAGCATAAACGGCCATAACGCCACCGAAGCAGGCCATAATAATAGCCGTACTAAAATGGGTAAATGATGGGCGTCAACGTCGATGCGGGCGGCACCCCAGATCACGAAGTAGATGCCGAATATAGCCCCCAGCCCGGCGTATCCGTAAAAAATGGTAACGAGTGTTTCGATCAGCATTTAGTTAATGTTCAGGTGGTTATCGGTTAATCGGTTCACTGGTAGCTTCCTGGGTCCACCACAGCACTTCGTAGGTTCGGCACCCGTTGCGCTGCCCCGACAGGTGCATTTTCATCGACCGGCACTCGCCGTAGCGTCGCCGGTAGCGCAGCCGGTAACGCCATCCCGCCAGCGACATCCCCGCGATTGGTCCAAGGAAATAAATCCAGATGTCCGTCCAGTTCCGGGCCGACACCGCCGAGCTAACCGTCCGGGCGGGGTTGATGCTCATGCCCGAATAGGGTGCCTCGACCGTGATATACAACGCTACGACCACGCCCACAAAATACCCGGTATAAAGCGACAGCCATTTGGAATTGCTCAGCGCCAGCACCATCGTCAGCAGGCAGAACGACATCAGAAACTCGCAGCCCAGCGCCACCCAAACCCCCGCCGAACCGGGCACCGTCGCCACATAATTGACCGACGGATGGGCGATGTAATCCGGCAGCAGCGTGTGAACCAATACCACCCCCAGCGAACCGCCGACGAACTGCGCGACGATATAAAACAGGGCGTCGGTCGTCGTGATGCGGTTGAGCCGCCATTGGGCCAGCGTCACGGCGGGGTTCAGGTGCGCCCCCGATAGTTTGCCCCAGGGCGAATAAATCAGGCCAACGGCGGTCAGCCCCATGCAGCTCCCGATGATGGCCCGCCGGAGCATATCCGACGGAACAGCCGACCGAACGGGCAAATCGGGATGTTCAACGACGATCACAACCAGCGAGGCCACGACCATAAACGTGCCTAACGCCCAGGCTTCGATCAGGTACAAGGGCCAATTTTTGCGGATGGTCTGGAACATAGTTCAGGCGACGGGTTTAGCGGTAGTCAACGGAGCTGTTTATTGATTCTGTTTAATAAAATCAACAACGGCTTCGTAAAAAGGCACCGGTTCGTTGTCCATGCAGATATGCCCGCTATGGGGCAAAATGAGCAGGCGTTTTCGGGTCGATGCGGATTTTCTCATCACCTCGTCGGCCAGGCCACGCGGCACGGTGAAATCGTATTTACCCGTGATGCAAAGCAATGGCAAGGTGAGCTTACTGAGCTTAGACGAATAGTCAGCGTATAACACAGCCTTGTTCAGATCAGAGAAATAGGTAGCCCCCGCATTAGACGCAAACCAGAACAGCGAAAAAGCCGTCTTGTTGCTCGTCAGTAAACTGCCAACGCCTGTGGTGCTTTTCTGGATATCGTCAATCAATCCCTCGGCCTGATCGGCGCAACTGTTCAAGCCGCGCGACACATCGAGCGTATAATTGGGTACGTTCGGTTCGGCATAATCGACTATTTTTTGCCAGTCTGCCGTGTGTCTGTTTTTGCCGATCTGATCGTTGCCAAATTGCAGCAGATAGGCCCGCGTCAGCGAATCGTTCAGGTAATAATTGTGTGCCCCGGCCACATTGATCCAGCCCCGAACGAGTTGCTGATTGGTGCCTTCGGTCAGAAAGGCGGGTGCCACCAGGCCGCCCCAACTGTGTGAGAGCAGGAAAATTTTGGTCTCATTGCCATACCGATACTTTAGCAGCAGCACCAGTTTTTTGAGGTCATCGGCGTACTGATTCAGGGCCAGCGGGGGCGTGTTGCTGCCCTGCGACCCACCGGCAGCCCGCTGATCCCAGTAGGCCACACCAAAATTACTTTCGAGGTATTTAGTGCTGTTGTCGTCGTTCTGAAAGCCAATGGCCGTGCCACCCGGACCACCATGCACCCACACCACCATGACGCCCGAAGCCGTATTGCCCTCGACCAGAACCGGCATTTTTGCGCCCTGATTTTCCAAGTAAAAATAGTCCTGCACATTGGGACCGATGCTGATGGTCTCGCGCTGACAACTCAGCAGCAGGGCCATGACGCAAAACAGGGCGTAAAAAAGGAATAGTTTCCGGTTCATCGGTGGTTGATGTTGACGGTTTTCGGGAATGAGCGACGGAGGTGATTCAGGTTAAAAGAGGCCCCAAGCAGTACGGACGGTTTCAGTACGACCGACCGAAAATTAGGGTAATAAACCGGCACGTTCAGGAGTAAATGAACATCGCGCAGCAGACGGGGCTTGTGGGTATCGAACCGTTTGCCGATGCCCCACGTAAAGCCCGTGACGAGCCGCCAGTCGCCCGCCGTTTTATCCTGGCTTACCACCGGAATGCCAGTCGTAGTATTGTCGTCCACGGTGTAGGTTGTGGCGTTCAGGAACGTTCGGCTGATACCCACTAAGGGCGCAAACTTCCGGTAGAAGCCGTTGCGGTGCCGCCGGACGAACGCATAGTCGATGGTCAGAAACAGGTTGGTATGCAGGTCTTTCTGGTAATAAATCCCGGCCCGACGCTGACAATCCGGTCCTTAGAAATGACCTTTTCCCGGCCTGAGTGCCTGATAATGTGCTTTTCGGTTTCTGACACAATCCGGCCAATAGTCACCTGACCACCCCATTGCTGAAGCGGAACAAACGACGTGACCTGAATAAAAACCGGCTCTGCCACCCGTACGACCGTATCGGATTCGGCATGGTGCTGCGCCATCGTGCGGGCAGGGAACCAGCCGGTTATGACGATGTATAAAAGGAGCAGACGAAGGGATCGTTCCATTGTTCAGCGCATTGGATAATCGGTCAGTAATTTAATCAACGCCCCCACCGACCACGCCTGATTGGCCGTACCCCGCCCGTGGTTGGGGTGCAGCCCGTCGAAGATTTCGGAGATACCGAACAGGCAGTCGTGTTCGTAAAAATGGGTCTTCAAGGTAGCCAGTTCGGTGTGCATTTTCGTGCGGGCGGCAGCCGAGAATTTGTTGAGCCGCAGGTACGCGGGCCAGTATTCGCCCAGCAAAAACGGCCAGACCGTACCCTGATGGTAGGCCGTGTCGCGCAGCCATTGGTCACCGCCGTACACGGCCGCAAAATGCGGGTCGGTGGGGGCCAGTGTTCGCAGACCGTAGGGTGTGTACAGGTGCTTCGTGACGGTGGCCAGCACCTGCTTTTGCTCGTCCATTTTAAGCAGCGGAAACGGCAGACTCAGCGCGTAAATCTGGTTGGGCCGGATGCTGCTGTCAGGCGCACCACCCGGCACGACCACATCGTTGAGGTAGCCGTTGTCGTTCCAGAAGTGCGTCCGAAAACTTTCCTCGAACCGCCGGAGCAGCAGGGCGTAAAGGTCTGGTTTACGGCCGAGTTGTTTGGCAAAGGCGATGGTGATTTGCAGCGCATTATACCATAACGCATTGATTTCGACGGGGCAACCGTGCCGGGGTGTCACCACGTAATCGCCCACACGGGCATCCATCCACGTCAGTTGGGCCGTGCCTTTACCGCCATACAGCAGGCTCTCTTCCGTGACGTGAATGCCGTAGCGGGTGCCGTCGCGGTGCGCATCCAGAATGGTGAGCAGGTCGTCAAAATGGGCTTCGATAAACGGCAAATCATCGAATCGCTGCTGGTATTCGTAGAGGGCCACAAATAGCCAGAGCGTCGCGTCGATGGTGTTGTATTCGACCGGGTCGTGGCTGTTATCGGGGAAGCGGTTGGGCAGCATTCCGTCGTCTAAGTAGCGAAAAAACGTACCCAGAATATTGCGGGCCGTTTGCTGCTGACCGAGCGAAATACACAGGCCGCGCAGGGCAATCATGGTGTCGCGGCCCCAGTCGGTAAACCAGTGGTAACCGGCAATAATGGTTTCTCCATTGGTCGATTGCCGCTGTACGATAAACTGGTTGGCCGACACAATCAAATCCTGCAAAAATGGGTCCGTGCGTGGATTTTTTAGCGACAGAACCCGCGCTGCTTCTACCTGTTGCAGCGCGGCAGGATCAGCGTCCATAAACGCTTCGTCGGTCGAAAACAGGAGAAAAATTTCAGCCCCGGCCGGTAGTTCATGTTCGATGTAGCCAATGGAATAGGCATCTTCCACGAAATCAAGCCCGCGTTCGCGTTCGTGACGGTAGGTAAAACGGTTGTACCAGGCCCGGTTCCCGACAAACGTTCCGGCCGAAAGGGCGATGTACAGCGGTTCGGCCCCATAATGAGCGTACAGTTTGAGGTGCTGCCCGGCGCCTTCCCCAAGTGTTGATTGAGTGTAATAATCGTCCTGCGGATTCCGGTGGTAGAGACTGTGATAATCGCGGTAAACAAACAGTGGATTCAGTCGCAACGTCACAGGCTGCTGCCCCAAATTCTGGTACGACACCACCGTAGTATTGGTCCCCTGCACCATGCAAACTGTTTTGGCAAGACGGCAATTACCCGCCTGATACAGCCAGCGGGGCAGCGGCAACCGATCAAACGAGACGAGATACTGCCAGCCCTGCGGATGCACCACATCGCCGTACCGGTTGCTCGATAGCTCAACGGTAGCCGATCCGTCGACCAGCGTTTCTTCGATTTTTGAGACCAGCACCTGCCGGTCGGTTGGCGGATGGCGGGCCGCTACGAGCAGCCCGTGATACCGGCGCGTGTTGGCCCCGGCCACCGAGGCCGATGCGTAGCCGCCTAAGCCATTGGTAATCAGCCATTCTTTCGACTCCAGCGATTCGTAAGTTTCCATGAGCGGGCGGGGTTAGCTGTTGGTAATTAATTCGGCGATAATACCCGTCCAGCCGGTTTGATGACTGGCCCCGACACCCCGCGAACTGTCGCCGTGAAAATATTCGTAGAACAGCACCAGGTCCTTAAAATGCGGATCGGTGGCGTACCGGTTTTCGTGGCCGTTGACGGGCCGGTGACCGCTGGCATCCGGCTCAAACATGCCAATGAGCCGTTGGGCGAGCATGTGAGCGGCTTCGCCGAGGAGTACCCAGTGGCCCGAGCCGGTCGGAAATTCGACGCGGAGTTGGTCGCCGTAGTAGCTGTGATACGTCTGCAACGCCTGAATCAGGAGGTAATTCATGGGCAGCCAGATGGGTCCGCGCCAGTTGGAGTTGCCGCCAAACAGTCCGCTGCTGCTTTCGCCGGGTTCGTAGCGCAGGCCAAACTGCTGTCCGGCAATCTGTACGTTGTAGCCGTGTTCGTGGATTTTGGAGATCGACCGGATACCGCCCGGTGCCAGAAACTCCCGCTCGTCGAGCATAGCGTGGAGCAGCCGCAGCAGCCGATCCGGGGGAATGAGCGAAAGCAGCAGATCTTCGTTGCCGGCAATGTCTTCTACGACCACGGGCATCTGCATTTTTTTCTGATACTGCTGAAACCATTGCATCCGTTTGGTAAAATCGGGCAGTTTTTCAAAGATGGTTTTGGGGATTTTCAGCACCGCAAATAAGGTTGTTAAGCCTACTAAAGACCTGATTTTCAACGGCACGTATTTACCATCGGGCAGTTCGAGGATATCGTAGAAAAAACCTTCGCGCTCGTCCCACGCCCCGGCCCAGTCGGCACCCATGCGGTTGAGCGATTCGGCGATGTAGACGAAATGCTCGAAAAACTTGGTCGCTACGTCTTCGTAAGTTTGGTCGGTTTTGGCGATTTCGAGGGCCATTTCGAGCATATTCAGGCAGTACATGGCCATCCAGCTCGTGCCGTCGGCCTGCTCCAGCCGCCCGCCACCGGGAATCTGATTGCTCCGGTCGAACACGCCGATGTTGTCCAAACCCAGAAATCCGCCCTCAAACACGTTGTTACCCTTGGCATCTTTCCGGTTTACCCACCACGTAAAATTCAGGAGCAGTTTCTGGAAAACACGCTTCAGAAAATCAACGTCGCCGGTACCGGTCCGTTTGGCATCGAGTTTATAAACCGTCAAGCACGACCAGGCATGAACGGGCGGGTTTACATCGCCGAACGCCCATTCATAGGCCGGTAGCTGCCCATTGGGGTGCATGTACCACTCGCGCAAAAACAGAATCAACTGATCCTTGGCGAATTGTGAGTCCAGCATCGCCAGCGGAACGCAGTGGAACGCCAGATCCCAGGCCGCGTACCAGGGGTACTCCCACTTGTCGGGCATAGAAATAATATCCGCGTTGTTCAGCGTCCGCCACTGATGATTCCGGCCGTGTTTCCGGCTCGCGGGCGGTGCCGGATTGCCGGGGTCACCATCGAGCCATTGGGGCATGTCGAGGTGATAGAATTGCTTACTCCAGAGCATCCCGGCGAAGGCCTGCCGCTGAATCCGTTTCGTTTCTGCGGCTGCGGCAGGGGGCTGAATGGTGGCATAAAACGCATCGGCTTCGGCAATGCGCTTCGCCATAAGGGTATCGAAGGCTGACCCGAACGGTGCCGGATTAGTGCCGCGAACGAGCCGTAATTTTACCGTCACCTGATCGCCCGCCGGAATGGTCAGTTTGTAAACAGGAGCGGCTTTCGAGCCTTCAATCCGGTCGGCGAGCAGCGTATTGTCGCCCCCCACAACCGTCCGATGAAACGCATCTTTCGTGTACGGATGGGCATTAGCGATACCAAATAATTTGTCCGTATTGGTTTCATTTTCGGTAAAAAGCACCTGCTTCGCCGGCTCAAAATAGAGCGTATAATCGCCCTGCTGCGGGTGTTCCGTCGTCATAGACCCGCAGCTTATCCCGTCGGGACCCAGCCGGATGCGGGGTTTCTGCTCCATCTGCCCAAACGACCAGCCGTTGCGAAACCAGAGCGTTGGCAGCAGGTGCAGGTCGGCGGCCTGTGGTCCGCGATTGTGCATAGTGATACGAATGAGCAGGTCGCGGTCGTCGGCTTTAGCATACTCGGTAAACACGTCGAAATACCGGTTGTCGTTGAAAACACCCGTATCCAGGAGTTCATATTCGGGTTGTTCGCGGCTCCGGTTTCGGTTGGTATGGACCAGGTCGCCATACGGAAAAGCGGCCTGTGGGTACTTGTAGAGGTGTTTCATGTACGAATGCGTCGGCGTATTGTCGAGGTAGTAGTACAGTTCCTTTACGTCTTCGCCGTGGTTGCCTTCGTTACCCGTCAGCCCAAACAGCCGCTCTTTCAGAATTCCGTCTTTACCGTTCCAGAGGGCGATGGCGAAGCATAACCGCTGTTTATCGTCCGATATGCCGGCAATACCGTCTTCGCCCCAGCGGTAGGCCCGCGACCGGGCGTGGTCGTGCGAAAAGTACTCCCAGGCATTACCATGCGGACTGTAATCTTCGCGCACCGTGCCCCACTGCCGTTCCGACAGGTACGGTCCCCAGTGCAGCCAGTCTTTTTGCCCGGCGTATTGCTCGTCCAGACGGGTCTGTTCGGCGGAGTCTGCCGAGGGGGTGGAGGTATTTTTAGGTTGGGTTTTCATCAAAAGGAGGGTTAGCCGTTCGTGGTAAAACCGGGGTAGAGTGTCATGCCGCCATCCACAAAAATACTGGTGCCGTGGATGTAGTCCGACTCGTCGGAAGCCAGCCAGACGGCGGTTGAGCCGATGTCCGACGTTTCGCCGATGCGTAGGTACGGAATTAATTTAACCAATTCATTCTCAGCTTCTATCGTTTCCCAGGCCATGCGGTTGATGGGTGTTCTGATGGCTCCCGGCGCGATGCTGTTGATGCGGATTTTCTTGGGGCCGTACTCCTGCGCGATGGATTTCATCATCAGCATAACGCCCCCTTTGGAAGCCGCATAATTGGCGTGGCCCGCCCAGGGAATGATTTCATGGACCGAACTGATGCACAGAATCTTGCCCAACGCCACGGACACGTCCGGGCGATGGCCCCGGCGCAGAAACTCCCGAATGCCTTCGCGGGCGCAAAAAAACTGACCCGTCAGATTCACATCGATCACCTGCTGCCAGTCGCGTTTGGTCATCTCGTGAAACGACGCATCGCGTTGCATACCAGCGTTGTTAACGACAATATCGACCGTACCAAAGGTCTGCACGGCTTCGGCAAACATGGCCACAACCTGTTCTTCGTCGCTCACGTCAGCCCGGAAACCAACGGCGGCACCGCCCGCGCCGGTGATTTCGGCCAGCACGGCCTCGGTAGCGGCTTCATTGGCCACGTAGTTGACCACGACATTAGCCCCTTCGCGGGCCATCGCCATCGCAATCGCACGGCCAATACCGGAGTTGGCCCCCGTTACTATGGCAGTTTGATCGTTGAGTCGGTTATTTGGATTCTGGTACATGAGGCTGGGGTTTATGAATGGTAGTTTGTGAGTAATGACTTACCGGGCGATTCTGCCACCGTTCAGCGTCCTGATTTTATACAAGCCGGTATGGGCCGTGAGGTAGAGCGTTTTACCGTCGTCACCCCAGGCCATGTTCGCCGGGCGTTCCGGGCCAATGATTTTACCGAGGTATTTTCCGGCAGGCGAAACAATCCAGACGCCACCCGGTGCCGACACGAAAATATTGCCCTTCGTGTCGATCTTCATCCCGTCCAGAGCCTCGTCGTCGTCGGTCTGATTCATGTCAAAAAAGACCTTGCCATTGGTGAGTGTTCCGTCGGACGGTCCGTCGCTACGGTTTACCTCGTACCGCCACAGGGTTTTGGTGTTGTGAATGTCGCGGATGTCCCAGTTGGAGACGTACAGGTATTTCTCGTCGGGTGAAAAGGCGATGCCGTTCGGGCCGCCGAGGTCCGTAGTGAGCAGATCGGTTTTACCGTTTCGGATGCGGTACACCCCCGAATACGGGGTTTCCTTGCGGGTATCGGCAAAGGCGTTGGGCAGGCCGTACGGCGGATCGGTGAAATAAATATCGCCGTTCGCCTTGACAACCAGATCGTTGGGGCTGTTCAGTTTTTTGCCGTCGTACCCGTCGGAAAGTACCGTCATTGGCCCTTTGATCTCATCGCGGATGATGCGCCGGTTACCGTGTTGACACACAATCAGGTGCCCGGCGGGGTCGATGGCCAGCCCATTCGAGCCAGGCTGGTGATACAGGCCAATATCGTAGCCGGTGTAGCCCGTTTTGGTCATGTAAATACTGACATTCCCGATATTGGGGTCGTATTTGTAAATGACATTGGCGTTCGGGTCGCTGAAGAGCAAAAACCCGTCGGGGTGCCAGACCGGGCCTTCGGTAAACTGAAAACCGTCGGCCACCTTCTCGATGCGCACGGCCGGGTCAATCACCGCTTTCAGTTCGTCCTGAATCTGCACGATCTGACCCAGATTTTTCCAGGCATCCGGCACGGGTTTCGTCGGATAAAAATCCAGCGTTGCACTCCGAATCCAGACATAGTTGTCGGGCAGGTCGGCGATAGGTCCGTTAGTGACTAATATGGCGAGATCGAAGGTGTCGCCGGGTTTGGCGTTGCCGGTGCACCAGACCCGTTGCCGGGCGTTGTAGCCGTTGATGACCCCATTGGCCCGCGCCCCGAACGATTTGCGGAGTTTGCCATTGATCCAGACTTCGCTGTAATCGTCGGCTACCACCTCAAACAAGACCCTCGTTCCTGCCACCGGCGTCGAACCGACGGTTTGGGGAAGCGTCACCGTTGTTCGATACCAGACGTGGCTCAGCAGTCCGTTGCCGCGCCGGGTTTCGAGGTCGGTAGCGGCCACGGTTTCCCAGGCGGCCTGCTCAAAAGCGGGGGTGTTGCAACGGGGTTCGAGCGTGAATGTGCTGACGGTGTTGCCGGTCGGGTAAAGCAGTAGTTTGTCGGCGGCCGGCGAACCGGCGGTCGGCGAACCGGTTTTCGAGGGGCCGGGCGCGTTGAACGAAGTCGGCACGATCCGGGCGTTCAGGCTGCGCCACTGTGCCTTCACGAGCTGACTACTTTCAGTCTTGCATAAGTCCACCACGGCCACCGGGTTGCCCCAGGCCAGTTCCCGAATTTCCTGCGCCTGAACCAGTACGGGGAGGGTGAGCAGCCACAGCATCAGATGGTTTTTCATATCAATTTAATTGAACAGCGGCTCCGGCTTTGGCTACGTCAGTGTCCTGATCGGCACTTTTGGTACCGCTGACACCGATGGCCCCGATTACATCACCCTTGTACAGAATCGGCAGGCCACCCTGCAACATCACCGGCCCAACGGTCGTGAGGGCCACGCGCCCACCGTTGATGTTGTCCTCAAACCCTTTGGTATCTTTTTTGAATAGAGCCGCCGTCCGGGCTTTCTGGTACGATACCTCGGCAGCCTGAGCAAACGTGTTGTCCATTCGTTCGAGATACAGCAGATGCCCGCCCGCGTCCACAATGGCAATGCTGCCACCGGGAGACGCATTATCCACGGCATATTTCAGGGCAGCCACGGCAATTTTTTTGCAGCTTTCCTGCGTAAGGGTGTAGGTTGTTTTTACCTGGGCGCGGGCCATCGAAGCGGTCACGAGCAGAAGTAGGGAGAGGGTTATGCAGCGGATTGATTTCATGGGTTGGGGAGCAGATGAATGGTGATGAGATTAGGCCGGGTTTGGCTCCCCGGCCCATTGCATTAATTACTGCGGGGGACCGTTGAACGACGTTTTCGAGAGCGATTCCTGCGTTTCGTCGCCGTGGAGGATGTCATATTTGGCATCTTTCTGGCTCACTGTCGGCCATTTTTTCTGCGCCTGTTTGTAGTTACGGTCTAAATGCCCCTCCCACAGTTTCAGGGCTTTGGCGTTGTGGTTCAGCGTCAGGTGACCGTCGGGCGTAACGCGGTGCGTCCAGACCTGAACCGGGCGCAGGTTACCTTCCGCCACGGCAATGGCGCAGAAACCACCGTACAACGGGGCGTATTTGTCGGGATTAGCATCGAAGGTGGCTTTGTTTTCGGCAGAGGCAAACCAAAATTTAGCACCCTGATAGTCCGATTGAAAATCAGCCGTTCCTTTCATCACTTTGTCGGGAATGGTCACGAGCGCCACACAATCGTACCCCTGTGCGGCACAGCCGTTGGCGTCAAGGTTCTGAAGATACTTCCCGTCTTTTTTAACCGGGAACTGGGCAAAGGCCGGGGCTGCTAACAATAGCGTCAGCGCGAACAGGGCAATGTGTCTGGTAGTCATTGGGATTGGTTTTTTTGGGTGAGAAAATGGGAAATAGGATGAGCATTGGGTAAAATCTACTCGCACAGCAGCATCGCGTGGCCATCGGGGTCGCGGACGAGCAACCCGCGTTTGGCGGCTATGCCCAGCCCGTCGAGCGAAACAATGCCGGGCGAGATGAGTGTGTACTTTTTGGTTTGAAGCCGGACCAGCATCTCGTCTAACTTACTGACCAGCAGTGTTGTGTGCCAGTGCCAGAGGTCCGTTGCCCGCGACGAAGGCGGGTAAGGCCGACCGCCGGGCGGTGCCAGATAATCGAGCAGTTCGATGCCAATCCCGCTGCCGGTCGTGAGGCCGGAGATCAGTAATCGCGCTCCGTACACCTGATTCAGATGCTCCTGTTCGGGGCCGTAGTTTTCGCTGTTGCCCCCAACGGTCAAACCCAGTAAGTCGCGGTAAAAGGCCAGCGAATTGTCGGTATCGTCGCTGCCGATGGCGGTGTGGTCAATGCCCAGAAAGAGCCGGTCGGGAGTGGGTTGCTGCCAGCCGGGTTTGCCTTTGCCGGGTGGAAACGAAATCAGTTCCAGCGGATGCCCGTCGGGGTCGCGGAAGTAGAACGCGCGCACCCCGGCTGCGGCCGGAATGTACGCCGGTAACGTTTGCGGACCGGTGCTGATGTGGACGACTTTCCGTTGCCGGAGTTGCTGATAGGCTTTGTCCATGTCGCTCACGACAATGGCGACGTGCTGAAACCAGCCGTCGTTGCTGTGCGAATCAGCCGGAATGGGCAAGCCGGTGTCGGGCCTGATAAAATCCATCAGTTCGAGCGTTTCGGTTCCCAGCCGGAGCGTGGCAATCCGGGCCGATACCCCCGAATCGGGCAGGGCAAACAGCCGCGCCAGTGCCGGTCCCTTCGTGTCGCGGATGCCGACCAGTTGAAAAGACAAAACATCCGTATAAAAGGGCAGTACCCGGTCTAAATCCGACACCGTGATGGTCGGATTCAACACCCGTATCGTCCCCTGTGCCGGGCAAATGATGGGGTGACCAAGCAGGGTGAAAAGTAGGTATATGGGTTTCATAACATCGCTTTCTTTAGTTCGATACGCTGGTTGGGCAGCAGGCACTGAAGCGCAAACAGACCGTACCAATGGCATTTGAGAGGAATTCGGTCGCCCTGCCATCCGTCGAGGCTGTAAATCACTTTGCCGTAACTGTTTCGTAGTTCAGCTTTCAGCACTGGTTTCAGCAGCCGGATTTCACGCCGGGCTTCGTCGAAAATGGCCACCGGATCATCGTGCATCGGCGGTATGTCGTCGCTGAAAAGCCAGCGAACGGCCCGTTCCAGTTCGCGCCCCCAAAACCATTCGGTATGGGTGCCATCCTGGTAAAAATCGAGGTGTATCTTGTCCTCGAAATAGCCGTTATCGACCAGCGTGTAATACATCGCCAGCACGTCGGGCAGCATTTCCTCACTTTCCTGTGCCCCCGCCAGCAAGACTAATTTGTGGACAAAATTGTACGGGGCAGCCGCAGCCAGCGTATACACATCGTCGCTCCACCACAGCGACGGACTGAAGGCGGCCACCTTGCCAAATACATCGCCATGTCGCAGGGCTGCATACACCGAAATCAATCCACCCATCGACGACCCGATCATGGCCGTATTGGCCGCATCGGGCCGGGTACGAAAGGCAGCATCGACTAACGGCTTCAGCGTATCGGTCAGGAAGGCGAGGTAGGCACTACCCTCTCCCCCGCCATGCGTCGGGTTGGTAACCGGCGAATATTCGGCCAGCCGGTTCTCGTCGCCGTGTTCGATACCCACCACGATACAGCCCCAGTTGGTTTTGGTAAACAGCCGGTTCAGCGTTCGGGCCACGCCCCAGTTGCGCGTTTGGGCCGATTCGTGCACGAACAGGTTCTGGGCGTCGTGCATGTACACCACCGGATAGATACGGTCGCTGTGGTCATAATCCGGCGGAACGTAGACCCATATACGCCGACTACGGTTTAACTGCGGCATCCACAGAGCCTCGTGCCAGATGCGGACCGATGCCTGAACAGAAACGGGTTCATTATCGCGCCAGCCAGTTATTTCGGCATACACCACCTGGCAGTCTTTCTCAACCTGCCAGATTCGGTTAGCCACCGGTTGACCAGCGGCATTTACTTCCTCGGTTGCCCACGAGCCGCGCGTGAATTTATAGGCGACTTCGGCGGACGGATTCGGAATCAGCGTCGTCAGCAGGCCACTTACCGGGTCGGGCAACAGCCGAAACCGTTCGTCGTTGGGTTGCCAGTCGTTGATATTCCCCGTTAGGTAAACCGGTCCAATAGTCGGACCGTTTTCGGGCAGCATGACCCGGATTATCAGTCGCTCAAAATCCGACGGCGGGCAATCCGGCGACCGGCGATCCAACGACCGGCGATTCAGTAGTTCGGTTGGTAGCATCGCGGTCAGCTTAAGCCGTTGAGCAGGTAATCACCGACGCGCAGGGCATTGGCCGCCGTTGTCAGTGACGGGTTGTAAGCCCCGGACGACGGAAAAAAGCTGGCATCGGCCACAAACAGGTTGTCGAGTTCGTGGGCTTTGCAGTGGATGTCGAGCACCGATGTGGCCGGGTCGTGCCCGAATCGGAGGGTACCACACTGATGCGATACGCCACTGATACCGAGGTCATAACCGTTCCAGAACGTTGTTTTCAGGGCGGGGTCAATGGTACCCAGCGTCTGAAACAGGTCTTTTAGTTTCTCTTTCAATTGCTCAAACGCGGCTACATTGTTGCGTTCGCGGTGGTAAGTAAGCTGAATATGGCCGTCGGGTGTGAGGGTCACGCGGTTGTCGGGGTCGGGCAGGTCTTCGGCGGTGAGCCAGAAGTCGATGCTGTGTGCCCCCAGCCAGTCGGCGTCTTTATCGGGCAGAAAATCGGCCGCTAACCCCACCACCGTCGGCGGGTCATTCTTGCCCATCAACTGAATTTCACCCAGCGGGTGCGGGTTGTCGGGCGTGGCCTGGTAATAGTCGCCGATGCAGAAATATTTCTGAAAAAACGACGTGTTGAGCTTATCGGGCGTGTAGGCAATGAGGCAACCGTTGATGTGCGACATGTAGTTACGGCCCACCTGGCCGCTGCCGTTGGCCAGTCCGTTGGGGTGCTGCTCATTGGCCGACCGCAGCAGTAAAGCCGCCGAATTGATGGCCCCCGCTGCCAGCACTACTACCCCGGCGCGGTAGGTTTCGGTCGGGCCGTTGCGTACCACCTGCACCGCCGTAATTCGTTTGCCCGTGGCATCGGTATCGAGCCGGGAGACGAATGCGTTGGTTAACAGCGTCACGTTGGGATGTTGCAGCGCGGCCCGAACCCCCGTCACGTGCGAATCGGCTTTGGCTTCGGTGGGGTCGGGAAAGCCATCGAAATTGCCCAGAATCGTTGGCGCATCGGGTTGGTTGGGGTTATCCTGCGCCAGCCGTACCGCCATTGGAATCGGGAAAGGCTGTAAACCGGCCTTATGCACATTCTGGTAGAGTTCGTCGGCGAACGGCTCCGGCACGATCGGCCTAAACGGGTAGGGTTCGGCACCGGTAGGTTCGGTTGGATCGGCACCGCGGAGGCCATGAACGCTGAACAACTGTTCGGCTTCGGTGTAGTACGGGGCAAAATCGGCGTAGGAAAGTGGCCAGGCGGGCGACGTGCCAGCCACGTGTTGTGTTTCCTGAAAATCGCTTTCGCGTAGCCGGAAACTGGCCGCGCCGTACATCTTGCTGTTGCCCCCGACAACGTAATGCGTAAAGGGGGTAAACGGCTGATTGTCTTTGTCGTACCAGGTTTCGTCGGGCCGGTAGCGGCCTTTTACGACGACCTCGTTCACGTCCCAGTTTTCCTTTTCTTTCGGGATAAAGTCGCCCCGTTCGAGGATCAGGATGGTTCGACCCGATGGTGCGAGTCGCTGAGCGATGGTGCCGCCACCGGTACCGGTACCGATGATGATAATGTCATAGTCGAAGGAAGGCATGAGAGGATGGGATTTACTGCGGGTGGGAAGAATCATTCAATGGTCATTGGCGCCGACAGCCAATGACCGTCAATGACAACCAAAGGACGATGAATCAGCTATTGAGCCAGGCCGACGATTTAGTCTGGGAACGTCTGCCCAACAAGCCCATTATCACCGAAATCCACTGCGGGCGGGTGATGTACAGGATCGTTGCGCAGCTTACGGCCACCGCTACGGCGTAGAAAAACAACTGGCCACCGTCGTCTTGTACTTCGATTCCCAGCAGGGTCAGGTGGGTGAGAATTGCGCCGACCATGACACCCAGTCCCAGACCCGCCCCAATCCAGGCAGTGCGCGGAATCAGAATCAGTACCGAAGCAATCAGTTCGATGATGCCCGTTCCGATACGGCCCCAGGGTTCGATGCCGACCTGGGTGAAGATGTAAACGGATTCGGGGGCGGCCTGAAACTTAAAAAACAGGGTTTGCAACATTAGTATGGCCGCGACGCCTTTGGCGGCCCAGAGCAGGTATTGGGTTGGTTTGTTCATGGGAGTAGGGGTTTGTGGTTCGTGGTTCGTAGTAGTGCGGGACGGTTTATGGTTGTCCTGCCGGAGGAACTACAAACCACAAACTACTAACTAACAGTCCGTTACGAATTAGACGGGGCGAACTTCGTCCAGCTCTGGTCGGCTTTCTTTTGCAGATTTGGCTCGTCTTTCTGCCATTTAGGCAGCGTGTTGTTGAAGAACGTGTGGTAAAACAGGTACAACCGGCCCTGGCGCACTTCAAACGTGGCGGGGTCAATTTCTACCTTCTCACCCGTTGCGCCCATGGCGTAGGCGCACCAGCCACCGTAGGCAGGTTCGTATTTTTCCGGCATTTTCTGGAATGCTTCGGCGTTGGCGGGCGTGGCGAAATAGTACGTGATGTTCTTGTAAGCGACCTTGTTGGCCGTCTGACCTTTTACCGCTTTGTTCTGCGTGAAGTAAGCAACGGGATCGTAGCCCTTGATGGCCACCCCATCTTCGAGGTTGAACTGCTTTTTGCGAACATCAGGGTTTGTCTGGGCCTGAGCCGAAAAGCTGAACGTGAAGAGCGTGATGATAAAGAATGCAAGCGTTTTCATGGTATTTTCGATTGAATGAAACAGAAAGCCACTGCTTATCAGCGGCTGGTTGGTTCACTAATTCCAAATACCATTCCAGTCAGAAAAGCCGTTGCTGTATACCCGAAAAACTGCTTCTGGGATGCATAAACGGCATTATTCGATTGGCATGGCTGGGTGCCTGCCGACTGTTGATTTACGATATGTCCGAATATTTTTGACATTTCGTGATAAATCCCATCCGAAAATGATTTCAGAAAAAAGATGTACACTTGAGTCCTTTAGGTAAACGCACCTACCCGTTCCCTTTCCTCATTTCTATGATCCAGGTACTACTCGTTGATGACCACCAGCTTTTTGCCGAAGGATTGGCCACGCTGCTCCGGCAACAGGCCGATGCCATTGCCACAGTGTCGATCTGTACGGATGCCAGTGAGGTACTCGCCAGCATCGACACCTGCCAGCCGGACCTGATTTTGCTCGACATTAACCTGGGGGGGCTCGATGGGATTACGTTGTGCCGAAAAATCCTGTACCAGCACCCCGCCCTGAAGATCATTGCCGTTACCATGCACCACGAACTGCGCTACATCCGGGGAATGCGCGAAGCCGGTGCCCACGGTTATCTGCGAAAAAACACCGAATATAGTCAGGTCATCGCGGCTATTCGGACCGTGTATGAAGGCGGTACCTGCTTCGACGAACCGGCTGAACGACGGATAAAATCGCCGGTATCTACCGACACCATGCCGGAGCTGAACCCTCGGGAAAAGCGCATCTTAGACGGGGTAATCACGGGGAGAACCAGTCGACAGATTGCGGAAGAGCTGAATATCAGCCTGAAAACAGTCGAATTTTACCGGAGCAGCCTGTTCGTAAAGTTCGACGTAAAGAACGTTGTCGCATTACTAAATAAGGTTCGTTACAGCGACTGAAAAAATGATGAGAACAGGGCTATTTTTTGTGGTAGTGCTATTATTAGTGGCCCCTCGCCTACAGGCGCAGCCGTTGGGAAAGCCATATCCAGATTTTAACCGGACGTATTCGGAGGCTGCCCTGCAGGCTTATAAAGTGTACTACACCGCCCGCAACGATTCCGCAGGGTTGGCGTATACGTACGCTAATTTATCAAAAACACAGGGTAAAGATTATGGTATAGAACTCGATAAATTTAAAAATCTGCTCCGCTATACACCGGCCGTAAAACGTCGTTCCCAGAACGATTATTACCAGTTCATGCTCCTGCTTATTCAGTATTATTACATCAGCCAGGATTTTCACTCGGTTCAGCGGTCCTTAACTATTTGCGACAGCATTATTGCGTATGGCGTCCGGACGAATAAGAAAAATCTGCAATTCGGGGCGTATTTATTTAAAATCAACTTCCTCCTCTCCGACCCAAAAAACAGGCTGCTTGTCTATACATACATAAAACGAACGAAGCAGATAGCCGCGTCAAAGATTCAGCAGGCGTACTATTATTACATGTTGGCGGCTTATTTGACCCACGAAAAACGCTACGACGAGGCTATTCAATCCTACCAAAATGGGTATGCCATAAACCCCAAAATAGGTTCGATCAACAATCAGGAGTTCAATTTTCTGTTTTTAAGCCGGGTTTATCGATTAAAGGAAGACTATACCAATGCCATTATGTTCAGCCGGAAAGAACTTGACCTGCTGACAAAACCATCCGGTAATTTATCCTTAGATCCCATCACTCAGGCAGAATTAAGACGCTGGGCCAATCAGGAATTGGCCCTTGTGTATCATGAACGGGGAGACTACAAAAAAGCCGATGCCCACTGGGTGAATCATAATGTCGAAATTGACAAAATCAGTGCGCTGAAGCGAACATACGGTGATTTCAGTGATTTGCAAACGGATATTATCGAGCGTGAATTAAAGCTGGAAAACGAAAACTACAAACTAAACCAGCAAATGGCCCGCGAAACGGATCGTCGCAAAACAATTCAGCTGGTTGCATTTACCGTTATCTTCGGGCTATTGATTCTGTTGATTCTCGTTTTATTTTTCTATTATAAACAGCAAATAAAAGCCCTAACCAACCAGCGAAAAATTGCGTTGCTGGAAGGGCAGGAACTGGAACGCGAAGAAATTGCCCGTGAATTGCACGATCACGTTGGCAGTATGCTGGCGGGCATTAAAGTGCACATTCCCACCAGCGCATCGAATTATCAGCAACTCATTGGCTGGGTCGATGAAGTCTATTACAGCGTCCGAACGCTGTCGCACAGTCTGCATACCGGCGTCCTGCATGAAGAAGGATTACCACAGGCCTGCTACGATTTTATTGATCTGGTTGATCCGCAGCATAAAATCACGGTGCAGGTACACGGGTCTGTGCCACCGATACCGCCTTTTACCAACACCATGGCGTTTCGGATTATTCAGGAACTGCTCACCAATGCCCTCCACCATGCCAATGCCCGGACCATTCAGTTAACGCTGCTTTTTGCAGAATCGAAACTTCTTATCAGCGTGGAAGACGACGGAATTGGGTTCGACACCACGGCATCCTTCGCGGGGTTGGGCCTGCGTTCGGTAAAAAACCGCGTCGAGACGCTGCGGGGTCAGCTCGAGTTTGACCAGTCCGGGAAAGCAGGCAGCACCGTGCTCATCACGCTTCCACTACCTTTTTAGGGTATCCCCTAATCATAACCCCCGGAAACTCATCTCTTTTGCCCCCGCGAACGGAGCTTTCCGGTAGTCGGCCCGTCGGTCAAATTTCACAGAAGTACAGCAACCGGCCCTGTCTCAAGCGATCATAAAGCAATCTGTTGCCTTTAAAAATAGGTGCCGGTCATCATCGGCCGGTTTACTAAGCGTTGATTAAGCCTGCCCGGATGGTTGCCGAGTTCGTCAAGGTAGCTGTGTGGTCAGAACAAGCACGATTCGTATGTTCGACAGCCAGATATCGTCTAATTCGTCACCACCGACAACCCCGCCAACACGGGATCCCGAACAGTTACCCCCGTTTATGGGCTACCACCGGGCCGACGGGCGTGTGGGTACGCGCAACTATTGGTTGGTGCTGCCGCTGTTTCGGGGCGAAACCCAACAGTTGGCTTTACTGAAAGAGGCACTGATGACAACCCTGGGCTATCAGAGTGCCAATCCCTATTTGCACCAGTTCCGGGCCTTGCGGGAGCAGTACCGCGCCGGATCGTATTTCGAAGCACCCCCACCCCCCTACACCGGACGCGCGTCGCTGCCCCTGTTTGCGAACATCGACGGGGTACGGTTTCTGCCCAATCTCTACGAACAGGACTACTCTCCCGATACGCTGGCGTCATTCTGGCCACTACTGGCCGGTTATTGCACGCATCCCAACGTGGGCGGCATCACCGTGCTGAGCATGGACGGATCTGATTCCAGCCCGGCTGTCGATACAATTCGGCAGCACATCGTCCGGGGCGACCCGGCGTTCTGTAAACCCTTCGTAATAGCCGACCGGTTTGCCTATGCCAATGAGTTCGACTGGCTGAGTGCCGCTACCAGCAACACGTTTCATGCGATGGCTGCCCTGAACAAACAAACCCGTCGGCCCGCTCCCCTGTCGCGCCTGACGGTGGGCGTTCGGTGGGGAGAAGCCAGCGGGTTATCGGCCAACCCGGCCGTTGGGTACTGTGTGCAGGCAGCGTTAGAGCTGGGGGCTACCGTGCTGATGGTTACGCCCGACTCACGCCCGGATACCGTAGAGAAAGCAGCGCATCCCTGTCCCACTGCCCGAACGGTGTCGGCACCCGGATTGCAGCAGTGCAGTTTTCCGGGCAATACCGTTGAGGTAACAACGGCACTTATTGCGGCCGGTTGTACCCTGCATCTGTCCACCAACGAATCAGGTCGGCCAACGGGTAATCCGGTGGCACCGGTCGTTGAGTTGGCCGTTCGGCAGGCACTGGCTGACAGGATGGCCGACTGGATCGACATCGACTGCACCGACTGCGGGGGCACCGACAAAGACACCACCATTGCCTGGATGGGCGAAACCATTCTACAATACAGCCTGAAACTGGCCTCGGGCGAACAACTTACGCAATCCGAAACCCGGGGCCAGTATGATTTCAAGGTCTATCAGCCTTTTTAGTGGTTAGATCAGGCTGTTAGCCACCAACGCTTTGCGGAAGATAACTTTATCGTCGCCCGCTTTATAAAAATCGCGGATGCGGGCTTCTTCGTCGTAGCCGATCTTTCGGTAAAAAGCCCGTGTCCGTTCAAAACCCGGTACGCCCGAGGTTTCTACCAGCAGGACGCGCTCCCCACGACTGGCCAGCGCTCGTTCGATGTAGCGCATCAGAGCCGTACCGTGTCCCTGCCCCTGATAATCGGCATGGACCGCAATCAGGTAAGTATTCCAGGTGCCATCGGTCATGCGTTCGGGCGCGTAGTAAGCCGCTCCAACTGATTTTTTGCCATCGGCTGCGGTAATCCAATACTGATCGGCAACGGGGTCACCGGCGAAATAGCTCGTCAACATCTCCTCAATGCCGTCCAGTTCGCCGGGCAAAAACAGGCCACTCGCAGCGATGGCAGTTATCATACTGGTCTGATCGGTCGGCAGCGCGGGGCGCACCCGGATGGATGTTAGTGTATTTTGCATGAATCCTTTTATTCGGCTTTCGTGTCTTTCAGCTTCGGCCATTTCTCGTCGGCGGTCTTAATCCGGCTGTCCCGGTCTTTGCTCCACATGGTTTTCACCTTCGGGTTGTAATTCAGGTACAATTTGTCGTCCACAACGGTAAAGGCGTCGGGATCGGTGGGGGATTTGTGACCTTCCGACAGGCCATAGGCGCAATAGCCGCCGTATTGGGGGGCGTACTTGTCGGGATTCGCTTTGAACGCATCCAGGTTGGCCTGAGTCGCGAACGACCAGGTGGCATCCTGCCAGTCGTAGGTCAGTTTGGGGTCTCCTTTCACGGGTTTACTGTCGGCGAAATAGGCAACGGGGTCGTAGCCCCGGATGGCCTGGTGGTCGGGCGCAAATACGTGTGATTGTTGAGCAAAGGCGGCCGACGTTAGGAACAGCAGCACGGCAGTGAATTGAATCAGACTGGTTTTCATAGAGTTATTGGTTGATCGAAATTATAGTTGATGAAGCGTCTAAACGGTCTTTAGATGGGTGTGACCGGTTTGAGCGATGCACTGCCGAAGAGTACAGCAAACGGGCGGCACCAGATCAGCACCGTCTGCTGATTCGGCTGGCTGCCCGCCGGTATTTCGTAGTAAAACGTGCCGATGTTCGTCAGGCGGCTCACGTCGACATAGTTGGTCAGCGACCGGTCTTCGGCCAGATAAACGTGCAGTTCGGGGCCGCTCTCCGACTTAAAATCCGTGAACGACAGATACCGCTGCCCCGTGGCCGGATTGCTGTACAGCGACACCCGGCCCGATACGCTGTGCACTTCATTGACAAACGTACCCGTCGAAACCAGACTCAGCGACGACATACTGACCGTTGTGCCGGACGCGGGCGTAGTGGTAGTCGATGTGGTCGAACTGGTCACCGACGCAGGAGCGGTAGTACCCGGTAATAATTGCTGCACCGGCAGTAAATCGGGCGATTTTACGCAGGCAGTCAGCAATCCGGCCAGCCCGAAGGCCAGCGCAAACAGGTGAAGTTTCATGGTTAATGCGATTGATGCTGGATGGTTGAGTAGGCAACGCCGAAGTTGAGCGGCATAACTACGTGCAGGAACGCGTCGCGAACGGCGATTTGAATCAGGGCCATGTGGTGAATGGCGTGTTCGATGTTGTAGAGCAGTTCTCGGTCGTACGACGACGCAATCTGTACGGGATGTGCCGATAATTCGGCAGCCAAGTGCAGCGGACGGTTCAGGTCGAGGTGCTGAATGGCGTAATTGATCCGGCGGATGCGCAGAATGGCTTCGTCGGGCGAAATTTCGAGCAGCAGGTCCCGCTCCCGGCGGTCGTAGTTCAGCTCTCCGGTCTGGTAACTGCTGACGAGCAGGTCGTAAAATTCCAGAATGTGACGAACGTGTTTACCGATGGTATTGCCCGACAGTACGTGGAGCGGGCAGGCGTAATCTTCATTATCGAGCTGGCCGATTACATCGGATAACTGGCCGAAAATTTCGTTGGTGGCAGATTTGAGCGACATGAGCAAAGCGTTTGGTTCAATGGTTATTGCACCACCCTTGCCAAATACCGTTCCAGTCGGCTGGTCACGCCCCAAGCACCGGCAAAAGGGGCTGAATGCACTCAGAATCGCCTTTTGTTCGATAGTACCAACCCGTGCCAGTTAAACGGGGATTACGGTATTTCGTAATTATTGCGATATTTAAGAACGGTTCAGCCATCAGGTACTTCTGCCTGACGCATAGACTGGGGCCGGAAACCGGCTGAATTCGCGTGAGAAGCCTTTTTGGGCAAAACAAACGGATTTTGATGGCTTGGGAACAGATTTTGATGCTATACTTGGTAACACGGGTGCCTGAACGCGCCCGGCCGGGAAGCGTCTGTTTTCTTCCGATCTATTTAAGTACGTTATGACACCAGCCATCACGGTATCCGAAAAAGTACTCCAGCTTTCCCATTCAACGGTCGAGAACGCCCTGGAGCCGATTATCCTTTTCGACCACAGGGGCCGGGTGAACCGGGCGAATCAGGCCGCCAGTCAGCAACTGGGCTACCCGTTGCCGGACATGACCAATGCCCGCTTTGTCGATTTTCACCCGGACTACCCTATTGGACTCTACGAGCGACTCTGGGGCGATTTGCAGCAGCACCAGACCCTGACGGTCGATATGCGGCAACTGCGCCGGGACGGTTCGGCCCGGCAGGTGGAGGTAGGCATGAATTTCGTTCAGTTCGACGGGCATCAGTATCTCTGCTGTTTCATGCGCGACGTGACCGAACGCAGCCAGTTGGACGACACCCTGCGCCGGATTTCGGAGGGCACCGCGAGCGAAACGGGCATGGATTTTTTCCAGTCCTTGGTGCGTCACCTGACCGTTACCCTCAACGTCCGCTTTGCCATGATAACCGAGTGCGCTGACGTCGAAAAAACGCGGTTACGCACATTGGCTTTCGGGGAAAACGAGTCGATCCGGGAAAACATCGAATACGACCTCACCGGCACGCCCTGCAACATTGTGATGCGGGATCGGGATTTCTATTACCCGACGGGCGTAGCCGAGAACTTTTACAAAGAAGTCGGTATCGATTCGTACCTCGGTGTACCCATCCACGACAAAGCGGGCGAAGTCATTGGCCACTTATCCATCTTCGACTCCCGCCCGATGATCGACCACCGCAAATACGTTGGCATTTTGCGGGTGTTGGCCGCCCGGTCCGGGGCCGAAATTGGCCGGAAAGTAGCGGAAGAAAAACTGATGCAATCGCAGGAACGACTCGAAGCAACGGTCATCGCCCGCACCCTCGAACTGGCCCGCGCCAAAGAAGAAGCCGAACTGGCCAACCGCGCCAAGAGTGAATTTCTGGCCAACATGAGCCACGAACTGCGCACCCCCCTGAACGGAATTCTGGGGTACACCCAGCTCTTCAAACGCGACGATACCCTGACGAACAGTCAGTTAAAGGGCATCGGCATTATTCATCACTGCGCCGAAAACCTGCTTTCGCTCATCAACGATGTGCTGGATCTGGCCACGATCGAAGCCCGGAAATTAGAGGTACAAACGGCTCCATTTCACCTCGCGGCTCTGTTTCAGGACCTGAACCACCTCATCGGTGTCCGGGCCGAACAGAAAGGATTGCAGTTTGTGGCCGACCTCGCTTCCGACCTGCCCGCTTGGGTAACGGGCGACGAGCGAAAACTGCGGCAGGTACTACTCAACCTGCTGGGCAACGCCGTGAAGTTCACCGAAACGGGCCGCGTCCGGCTGCGGGTCGGGCGGATACCGGCCCCCAGCGCGCCCGACCGGCTGCGGTTTTTGATCGAGGATACGGGCGTGGGAATTGCTGACAATCACATCGCCGATATTTTTCAGCCCTTCCAGCAAGTTCGCGAATCGGGGCAGTTTATCGAAGGTACGGGGCTGGGGCTGAGCATCACCGATCAGTTGGTGCAACTGCTGGGGGGCACCCTCCACGTAGCCAGCGCCGTTGGGCGGGGAACCCAGTTTCGGCTCCTGCTCGACCTGCCCGCGCTACCCGCTCCGACACGGCTCAACCGGGTTATCCATCCCGACCAGGCTGATGGGCGATACCTGCCGATTGGCTACGAAGGGCCACCCTTAACCGTACTGGTAGTAGACGACGGCTGGGAAAATCGCTCGGTACTAAATAATCTACTGACACCCCTGGGATTCACCGTGATTGAAGCCACCGACGGGCAGGAAGCCATCGACCTGGCAGCCGCGAAGCAACCGCAACTAATCCTGTTGGATCTGGTGATGCCGAACGTAGACGGATATGAAGCCATCCGGCAAATACGCCCGGAACTTGTTGGTCCTCCCAAAGCCGGGCCGCGTTCGGTCGGGCCGTGCACCGTTATCCTCGCTCTGTCGGCGCGGGTGTTTGAGGAGGACCGGCAGCGCACCCGTGAGGCCGGTTTCGATGATTTTATTACCAAGCCCATCGAACTCACGCACCTGCTCGATACCATTGGGCAGCATCTGAATCTGACATGGCGCTACCACCAGCCCACCGAACTCGTAGCCGAACCCAACACCGCTACCGGGTCTACTGCCGACGTAATACCGGCTGATTTACCACCCCGCGCCCGGATTGAGGCCTTGCTGACATTAGCCAAAATGGGCGATATTCAGGAGATCACGGCTCAACTGCTCGAGGTAGAAAAGAGCAGTTCGGCCTACCGGGATTTCGTGCAGACGATTCGCAGTACGGTAGCCGAATTCGACACCCGAACGCTAAAAAATTACTTACAGGCCTGCCTCTCCAACCCATGAATACACCCCTCGAAAGCGGCATCGTCAGCACGATTCTGATTGTGGATGACGTACCCAACAACATCAGTGTGCTGTTCGAAACCCTCACCCGGTCGGGCTATAAAGTGCTGGTGGCCCGCGATGGAAAAAGTGCCATTGAGCAGGCCACCTACGCCCTGCCCGACCTGATTCTGTTAGACATTATGATGCCCGGTATGGACGGCTTCGAGACCTGCCGCCGACTAAAGCAGCAACCCGCCACGCTGTCCATTCCGGTCCTATTTATGACCGCCCTGTCCGAGACCATCGACAAAGTGAACGGGTTCAACATGGGCGCGGTGGACTATATTACCAAGCCGTTTCAGTTGCAGGAAGTCCTGTCCCGCATTCATACGCACTTAACCCTGAGACGGTTACAGCAGTCGATGGAGCAGTTGGTGGCCGAGCGGACAGCCGCACTCACCAAAGCGTTAGCCGAAGTGGAGCGTTTGAAAGACCAGTTGCAGGCCGACAATACCTACCTGCGCGATGAGATCAAACAGGCCAAAAACTTCGACGAGATCGTTACCCAAAGCAAAGCGTTTCAGAAGGTGCTGCGGAGCGTGGAGCAGGTGGCCCCAACCCATACAACGGTGTTGATTCTGGGTGAATCCGGCACGGGCAAAGAATTACTGGCACGGGCGGTACACAACCGGAGCGGGCGCAAAAACCGGCCATTGATTAAAATCAATTGTGCCGCCCTGCCCGCTACACTGATTGAAAGTGAGCTGTTCGGCCATGAGAAGGGATCGTTTACCGGGGCTACGGCTCAAAAAGTCGGTCGGTTTGAACTGGCCGATGGGGGTACGATTTTCTTAGACGAAATCGGTGAAATGCCCCTCGATCTGCAGTCCAAACTCTTGCGGGTGTTGCAGGAAGGTGAGTTTGAGCGGGTCGGTGGCACCAAAACCATGAAGGTCAACGTGCGGGTAATTGCCGCTACCAACCGCGACCTGGAAACTGAAGCCGCCGAAGGCCGTTTCCGCGAAGACCTGTTCTACCGCCTGAATGTATTTCCGATCCTGAGCCTGCCCCTGCGCGCCCGCAAAGAAGATATTCCGCTGCTGGTGAGCCATTTCTGCGACAAGCACGGGGCCGATATGGGTAAAACCATCGACACTATACCCATTACTGTACTCGACGCGCTGACCGATTACCACTGGCCGGCCAACATCCGCGAGTTGGAAAACCTCGTGCAGCGGGCGTTAATCCTGTCGCCGGGCCGGACATTAACGCTGGGCGACTGGCTGAAACGAAAGCCCTCAGCCACGCAGAAAGCGGGCCTGATAACGATGGAGGAAGCCGAACGCGCCCACATTACGTCGGTGCTGGAGATGACCCACTGGAAAGTCAGTGGCGACAATGGAGCGGCCAAGTTGCTGGACATGATCCCCACCACGCTCGACTCCCGGATGCGCAAACTCGGCATCAGGCGGCCGTGAGTAGATGGATGCTCCGTGCAGTTCACCTATACTAATAGTTTGACAGGTTCTGTCCAATCGAAATAAACCCTGTTTTATTCACAAGCAAACGTGCGTATGCATGTAAACAAAATGAGCATACCGATATTAATTTGGGGGGCTTCCCGCAGATGGGTTGGAATATTGTTTCAATACACTCACAACTGTTTGAAAAAGTTTTTCTGCCGCTGCCAAGGCATCATCGGTATTAAAT
>JBBQLG010000079.1:0-27791 GCA_038327655.1 Cytophagales bacterium | reverse complement strand
TTTGGGCTAAACGGGCTTTCAACTCGGCATTTTCCAATTCTAATTCCTGGACACGGTCTTTCAGACACTGGACTTCAGCCAGTAAGCTGCTAATCAACGCCTTTAGTTCTCCTGTGTCCATTGTCTCTGCCACGAGAAATTATTAGCAAATTGCGTACCTAAACAGTTACGAGCCGGAGGTTCGCCAGTCCCGGGGTTGCCGGATAGAGACCAGATCAGAAACCGATACTGGTTGAGTTTGTTGAAGTACCGCTCTATTTTGTTGCGGTCTTTGTAAAGATTCTTGTCGATAGCCCGTTGTTCAAGCCGATTCTTTTTCGATGGTATACCCCCCCTAATTTGACCATCTCGCAATGAATCAATCATCATCGGACCGCCGAAGCGTCCAATCTAAATCCGGCTCCTGCACTTTATCGAAGACATCTTGCCAAACGCCTGCTTTGGCCCAGCCGCACCGGCAGACCGGCCGAAACCGTTGATAAATTGAGTTCCATGGGCCGAAGCGTTCGGGAAGGGTACCGAACTCAAACGAAATGGTACACCGGGTGCGGTTGCGTTTTACGTCGGCAATGGCCCGCATCATACACTCATCCAACCGGACGGGGTCCATCGTAACGTCTGCGTTGCCCGAGGTAGCCAGTTTGAGTAAACTATTGGTCAGGCCCAAGAGCTTGGTCAACTCCCGCATGGTTACCTGCATCCTGCTGCGTATGTCGGCCAGGTTCGTATCGTAGGACAGCGAAGTCGAGCGTCCCCAGCATCGTCGTCAGGGGCGTACGCAGTTCATGAGACGTATGGGAAACGAACTGCTGCTGACTGGCAAAGGTATCTTCCAGTTGAGTGAGCATCTGATTGAAGGTCATGGCCAGCCGGGCAATCTCATCTTTCCGGTTTCTTTCGTTGAGCCGCAGATGCATGGCCCCTGAAATCTGCTGTACACCGTCGACCATGCTGACTAAGGGGCTGAGAAACCGCCCCACCCGCAACCAGCCCGCGATGATGATGAGCATCCCCCCCACGTTGGCCACCAGCAGAATCATCAGCAGGTTCTGCTGCTTGGCGTGGCCCAGCCGGTCGTAGCCCGTCACGAAAATATAGTGCGGTCGACCCCGGTCGGTAAAGACCAGACCAATGCCTTCCTCGTGTCCGACCCGAAAATCGACCACCGGTTTGTGGTACAGCCGGGTAGTCATTGGCACTTCCTGTCGGCGATACGGCACTGACTGGTAGTGAATAGAACCACGCCCCGGTGATCGCAAATACTGATGCGCTCCTCGGTAAGGGTTTGCAACTCGGTCGGGCTTAGGATGGCCCCGATGGCACCCGACGCGGCCGGATGCGACACCATCACGCGCCCGAACAGCCGGGCCTTTTCCGCAACCGTACATTAAATCCCTACTCCCGATACCCCGAATAAAAGGAGTAGGCAAAACCGGTGAAGGCCAGTTGAATCGCCAGCATGATGCCCGTAAACAGCAGCGTTAGTTTGTTGCGGATCAGCATCAGCATGTTCGTGAAATGTAGGGTGAATTGGTTAGGACTCGTGCAGCGAATAGCCCGTGCCAATGACCGTATGAATCAGCATGACCGTGAAATCTTTGTCAATCTTCTTCCGGAGGTAACTCACGCACACATCAATGACATTGGTATTGGAATCGAAATCCGTGTCCCAACCCCGTTCGGCCAGGTCGGCACGCGAAATAATCTTGCCCTTGTTCAGCATCATGTATTCCAGCAGGGCAAACTCTTTGGTGGTCAAGTCGATGCGCTTGCCGCTGCGGGTAACGACTTTGGTGTCTAAATTCAGTTCAACATCGGCCAGACGCAGTACCGTCTGGTGGGTAAAGGAGTGGCGTTTGGTGATAGCCCGGATGCGGACCAGCAGTTCCTGAAATGCGAAGGGCTTGGGCGGGTGATCGTCGGCCCCCGCGTCTAATCCTATGATCTTGTCAGCGAGCGTATGGAGGGCGGTCAGCAACAACACGGGCATTCGTTCATTTTCGCGCTTGATAAGCCGACACAATTCAAACCCGTCGATGCTGGGCAGATTCACGTCCAACACGACCACACCGTACCCGTTTTTCTGAAAGAGCTGCTTCCCAGCCGTTGTAGGCCACGTCAGTACTGAACGACTCCGCATCCAGTCCTTTTTTGATGAACGAAGCCAGACTAACCTCATCCTCGACTACTAATAGTTTCATGCCGTTAAGCGGGCTAATCGCTCAGGTGGTCAAGTTAGCTGATTGCGTGCATGACTCGTAAAAACCCACCGTGTTCCCGGTGCTGTGCCTGCTCAGAAACGCTTTTGGAACAGCTGCTTTATGGCTTGCCACCCGTCTATAAGCCGAATATCTGCCGGTTTTGTGGTTTCACTCACCTCACGGATTTCTTTTCCCAGTTCGGTATCCAGTCCCCGTGACTTGCTGATGGTCAGCAGCTGCGCCGGGTACAGGCTCCGGTGCCCCGACATAATAAAGCTGATGACGCAGGAAACAGCCGCGTAGGGCGTGACCTCGGCCCCGAACATTTCGACGGCTAAAATACTGGTGGCAATCGGCGTATTGGTGGCACCGGCTAAGACACTGACAAAGCCGATGGCCGACAGCGTGGCCCGGTCAATACCGAACAGATCGCCCAGAAAGCTGCCCGCCGTGGCCCCGATGAACAAGACGGGGGTAATCACGCTGCCACTCCGGCTGATGCTGAGGGTAATAACCGTGAAGAGTGCTTTGAGCAAAAAGGCGTACCCAACCACCGATGCGCCCTTCAGACAGCCCTCCATCAGGTCAAGCCCCAGCCCTAAATAAGACCGCCCGAACAACAGCGTCAGGCCAACCAGCAACGCCCCGCCAAGCAGCCCTTTGAGTGGCCGGGAAAGCGGAATCCGTTCAGCCAGCCGCTCCCCGGCATGTAGGGCGCGAATGAGTCCGTAGGCGCACAGGCCAAAGAAAATACCGCACAGAAAAAGCCGGAAGAAGAAGGCTTCGTGGAAATCCGGCACAAAATGCAGGGGATAGCGAAAGAACGTGACGCCCAGCGCCGAGGATACCTGATAGGCCGTAATCGACGCGACAAACGTGGGCAACAACACATCGTACAGAATGACGCCCACCGCCAGCACTTCGATGCCGAAGATCGCCCCGGCCAGCGGGGCACCAAAGACGCAGGCAAAACCCGCACTGAAGCCGCAGATAATCAATTTCCGGCGATCAATATCGTCGACCCGAAACAGGCTGGCGCAGGCGCTGGCCAACCCCGCCCCGATCTGCGCGCAGGGACTTTCCTTACCGGCCGAACCGCCCGTTGCCAGAATCAGCAGGATGTTGATGACTTTGATCGGAACAAAGCTACCCTCGATCCGGCCGTAGTTTCGATTGATGGCCGCGATCAGCGTATTGGTACCCAGGTTGCTTTTCAGGAGGGTACCGCTCAGGTACGAAGCGATAAAGAAGCTCAGGGGCAGGAGATAAAACGCGTACTGGTAGTGATTGCTCTGGTCGATGACGGAATGCACCACCCAAATAAACCCCGATGCACCCAGCCCTACCAGCCCGCCCACGAGGGTGGCCAGGGCCAGCCACCGGACGATGGTCAGAAACAGAATGAGTTCTTCGTTGAGCTTCATAAGGTCTATCCCTAACTACGTTCGTCAGGAAAGGGTTAGCTTACCGGGAGCGTTCGTCAAGCCCGCGCCGGAAACAGGCACCCTCCACGAACCCGTTGATTGGTCTTTGGGGTAAACCGGACCTCTCAAATCAAGCCCATACGTTTGTCGCCCTATTCAACGGCCGTCACGGGTGCCCTGCGAATATGCACGAGTTAGTCTTTAAACTGACGGCTATGGGGGCCAATATCCGCTTTTTTAAACAGCCACACCCAATAACTGACCGATTTTCTGTTCGGCGTAGCCCGCGCTGGAGGTCATGCCCTTGCCGCCAATGCCGGTAACGATGTGGATGTTCTCGTCGATGTCGTACTCAAAAATCTCGTTGGGCGTCTGGGCGTAGAAACCGGCCCAGGTACGGCTGATCTGATCGACGGGGAAGGTAACGATGCGCCGGGCCTCCTCCAGCATGAGTTTGTTGACGTAGTCTTTCGTATCGAAATCGAGGTCGTCCACGTGGGCGGCACCAGCGTATTCGTGCGAGTCACCCACGATAATAGAGCCGTCCAGCGCCTGCTTGAAGAGGATATGAATGCCCCATTTTTTCAGTTCGACCAAGTGCTCCGGGAGGGCATTTTGACTGTGTTCGTACGATGGGCATTCGGCGAAGGACTCGTACCGGCGGATGGTCAGGCCGGTGAGGATGTTGCCGGGCAGCGACACCTGCGGCATGGCCACGGTCTGCATCATCTGTAACTTGCTTACCACCAGCCCGCTTTCGGCAAATACCTCCGGGAACAACAGCCGGAATTCGCTGCCGTTGCAGATCAATACCTGCTGCGCCTGAAACCGCATCCGGTTCGCCAGTGTAATAATGGCCCCGTTGTAATTGGACTGGCAGTCGACCACCGCCGAATCATGCCAGTACGTGACGCCGTGTTTTTTAACGATGTATTGAATCAGCCGGTGAATCATCTGATCCGGCTCCACGCTCACCTCCGTCGGGAACAGCAGGGCACCGCGCACATAGCCAGGTTGCAGCACGGGGTAGCGGGTCAGGGTTTGGGCTTTTGAGAGCAGTTCACAGGGGTAGCCATCGGCCCGTCGCCGGTCATAAAGTTCATTGGCCAGCGTCCATTCGTCTTCATCGGAAGCTACGTAAAGGGAGCCGTTTTGCCGCACCGTCAGGTCGTGTTCCGCCTGAATGTCACCGTAAATTTCCAGGCTCCTGCGCCCATAGGCGAACCATTTTCCGGCCATACCCGACGGCACCACCTGCCCGAAATTGCGAACCGTTGCGCTCACGGGCCGGTTGTCCTTTTCGAGCAGCAGGACTTTTTTACCCATCCGGGCGGCATGGTAGGCATGAAACGTGCCGAGCGCACCCGAACCAATAACAATGAGGTCGTAGAAAGCCATGAGAATGAGGAAGTGGATGGTGGTCAGCCGGGAGTAATCAGGGAGTACCGCAAGGTGTAAAACAGCACCAGCCGTCTAACCACTAACTGCTATTCACCGACCGCTGTAGTTACGATTTCATCAGGATACCCGGTGCCGTGTCTAACCGTTCGCTGAGCAGAGCGGAGAGTTCGGCCAGCGAACCGAGCAGTTTGTCGGAGGCATAATCGCTGAGCTGATCGCGGGTGTGGGTACCGTTGGTGACGCCTAAGTTCAGGCCCACGCCACCCGCCCGGCCCGACAGCAAGTCGGACGGGGTATCGCCGATGTTCACCACCGATTTGGCATCGGTTACGCCCAGCACGCGCATCGCTTTCTGGATCATGAGTGGATACGGGCGACCTTTGGGCACCTCGTCCGAAGCAATGGAAAGCTGAATAATCGTTTGGGCGTTACCAGCGTACTCCGCATCCAGGCCGTCGAGCCAGCCTAATTTACCCAGAATGATGTCCGTTACTTTCCGGTAAAAACCCGTTGTGAGGGCAATGGAAATGTGGCGTTCGTGCAGGAAAGCAAACGTGGCTAAGCAGCCTTCTGTGGGGGTAATGTCGTGCGTGAGGTAGTGATTTTCGAGCACTTCCGTAAACCGCTGATACGACCGGTCGACCTGCGGCTTCAGGTGCGGGTGGTCTTCGCCGAGTCGTTCGCGCCAGAGCGTTTCAAACACGTACCGTTTGGAAAGGCCCTGCATGGCCAGAATCCGTTCGCTGCTTACCTGTAAGCCGGTTTCGAGGGCGGCCTCGGCAAAACACTGTTCAACCTCATGGTGGTCGGTGACGGTCGTGCCGGCCATGTCGAAAACAACTAACTGAATGGGTTGCATGTCAGAAGGTTATAAAAAAAGGAGTGTCCATAACGGGCCATAAACTTACGCAATGCAACAGGGACGTGCATTAAGCAAGTGTTAAATAACGGGAGAAAAGTCATTGATTGTCGTTCATGGTTATTCGTAGTTATTGAGGGCTTTTTTTCGATGACCCTTAATGGCCACAAATGACGTTTGAATGACTACTTAATGACCTTAATCAATCAGTTTACGGTCAGGGCGAGGTAATAGAAACCGCCCACGCCCGGCCCGGCAACAAAGGTAGTATACGGGTGATTCAGCAGGTTCGTGGCACCGAGTTTGACGTTTAGCCGCAATCCCGTAATCCGGTAGCTGACCTGCGCGTCGACGTTGTTGATGGCTGGTACCGTACCCGTTGCCAGCGACGACTGCCACAGGAATGCGCTCTGGTATTTGTAGTTCACCGAAAAGCCAATGCCCCCGCCCACGTCCACATTCGATAAACCAACATTGGTAATCCACTTCGGGGTGTTGAACGATTCTTCCAGCCCGTCCCCGCTTTCGGTCCGGCTCAACCGGGCCAGCGACCCGTTGCCCGATACTACCCAGTTTCCGGCGAAGGCGTAACGCAACCCCAGACTCGCTCCGTAGTTATACACCGTCGTTTTGGAGTTGGTCCAGAGCCGGTAGCGGGCCTGTTTGGTGCGGTCGGCGAGGTAATACGCCAGCGAATCGGGGTTCGTTCCGTTCGGGATGTTGGCCTCGACCTGCGCGATGAAATTCCGGTAGACGTTGTAATAAAAATCAGCATCGACGTATAGTTTCTGGCTCAGCATCAGCCCTTTGTAGCCCACCTCGAAGCTGTTGATCTGCTCGGGTTTGATGTAGGTGTAGGTGTTGGCTTTCAGCAGGCCCTTGTTTTTCTGAATGGCCTGATCGGTGGTGAGTTTGTTGGTGTTTACGTCGGTGTTGATGGCCGCCTGAAACGCGTCGATGGACGTGCGAAAATACGACCGCTCGAAAATTCCCTGCGCCAGCAACGGCAACCCGCCTACCCGCTTCACCCCGCCGGAATTGACGTTGGAAAAAGCCTCGAACAGCGATGGAAACCGGTAGCCGTTCTGGTACGACACGCGGATGTTATGCGCTTCCGTCGGCGAGAAAACGGCAGAAATACGGCCATTCGTGCGGGGATCGAAATACTTGTTTTTATCCACCCGCAGCGAACCGGTCAGTTTCAGTTTATCGCCGAAAAATGTCCGCGACGCCTGCACGAAGCCGCCCCCTTTGGTATAAATCAGGTCGTTACCCGGTGATTCGGGGTTGATGAAGTAATTACCGTCGGGATAAACCACGTACTGCCGGTAGTCGAACCCGGCCAGGAGTTGCAGGCCCGTACGGTCGGCCAGCGATTTCCACAGTACCCGCGTCGGCTCTACCTGCCCTTCGATGTGGTACAGCCACGTTTTCACCTGCAAAGCCGCGCCAATGTCCCAGTTGTTGATGCCCCGCAGTTTCTCCACCAGTGCATCAAACTGGAGCGTATGCGGTTGTGGCCGTCCCTGGTCGGCGGTGGCGCGGGCACTTTGCAGGGCCGTCGGTACGGCAACACCCGCGCCCGTACTGGTCGTGAACTGCTTCGTAAAATCGCCAAACCACTGATCGTCAGCCTTGAAACCCTTGTCGATGTTCTCGGCCATCGAGCGGATGTTGTACGACCGGCCGCTGTTTTCGCGGGTGTGATACGCCCGAATCTGTACCGACGGCGAGGTCAGCGTGAGGCTGTGCTGATCGAGCCGGTAATCCTCCAGCCGGAAGCGGTTCGTGCGCTGATAGACATTGTTGAGCGTCGCGCCCTGATAGACATACGCGATTTCGGTGGTGGGCGTAATGCGGTAATGCACCGCCAGATCACCCCGAAGGTTGCGCAGGCTGTAGTCGGTGGCCTCTTCCTCGAAATAACCGGTGCGGGCCACCACGTATTTCTTCCCGCCCAGCGTCAGCGTCCGGCGGTTGGTCGACTCATTACCGTACGAATTTACCGGATCGCGGCCCGGATTATCGTCGCCGAGCAACCCCAGCGACGCATTGGCGTTGGGGTTCAGGTCCGTCGCATCGCGGGCAGTCCAGTCGTAGCCGGTCTGATAAACCAAATTCACTTTAAACGCCAGCTTCTGGTCGAAAATGCGTGCGTACCGGATGCTGCTTTCGCTGAACAGTTTCGCCGAAATACCTGATTCGCCCACGTGATTCATCCCAGTCTTCTGGCTAATGCTCAGCCCCGGCGAATCGAACGGGTTGCGGGTAATGAGGTTCGCCAGGCCATTGAGGGCATTTAATCCATACAAAGCAGATGCCGCACCGGGCAGTACTTCAACCCGATGAATATCAAGGTCGGACGGAGCCAGTGCCGACGCGATGGGTGCGCCGATGTGCGGGGCCTGATTGTCGCGTCCGTCCACCAACTGCACAAACCGCACGTTGGTCGGGTTGGCAAAACCCCGTGTATTGTAGACCTTAAAGCCTAAACTCGACGTCAGAATTTGTACTCCTTTGAGGTTTTCGATGGCGTCGAAATACGACGGTTGCGCCGACTGCCGAATCTGCCGACTACCCAGCACTTCGATACTCACCGGCGACCGCAGTACCCGCTCCGGCACCCGTGAGGCCGACACCACAATCTCGTCGAGTTGAATGCGTTTCAGCGAATCGGCCGGGTTGCGCAGTGTATCGGAAGGAAGAGCAGAAGCCGGGAGAAGTACTGCCAACAGGGAAAGATGCAGCATACAAAAACGTTATTTCCGACGAAATATAACGCTTCGTTATGTTCAACCAAATATAGCGAATAGAAACTCTGTTTTCCTCAGCCGGGAAGCAGTCGGCTTTCGTCGGCCATAAACTGCTGAAACCGCGCCTGCAACCCCTGGTAGTAGGTCAGAAACTTCTCCCCCTCTTCCGTAACCACGGCCCCGCCCCCGGTTGAACCACCCGTTTGGGTGCTGACTAATGGTGCATCGGCTTGTCTGTTCATCGACTGCACCAGGTCCCAGGCCCGCTTGTAGGACATATCCATTGCCTGAGCCGCCTTATTGATGGAGCCAGTTTGCTGAATGTGTTGCAGCAATTCGAGTCGGCCAATACCTATAAAGCGTTCGTCGGGTTGGGTTTCCAGCCAGATACGGCCATTTATTCGGAGGTGCATACGAACCGGGATCAGGGGTTTATAACAGGCCGAAACCGGCCCGACTTATTTTAATGCAATTTTACTGCGAAATCCAATCGGTTCATCGTCTTCGTCAGCTCAACGTGTCGGGATAAGAATATCACTCATGGAAAAATCGACGTTTGTTTACGGCTAAAGAACCAATTTCGGGAACGGTTGCATAACTAAAGTTAAGTCTTTTCTTTGTTTCGTCTATTTCTTTCCGTAGTCTTACTTACCTCCCGTTGCCGGGTATACAAAAGAAAAAAGGCGTAATTTCTTAAAATAAGTCAATCTGATGAATCCCAAACCGATGCCTGAAACGCGCGTTCAACTTACCCCGACGCGGGACGGGTTTGGCCATTCAGCGTATCTGCTGCAGTTCAATCCGACCGATAAAACGCCGAAGTACAAACAGATTATCCGGTCGGTGATTACCGATATTGAGCGGGGTGTCCTGACGCAGAATCAGCAGCTACCATCCATCAGCGAACTGAGCGTCGAGTATTACCTGGCGCGGGATACGGTCGAGAAGGCGTACCGCGAACTGCGCGAACGCGGCTACATCACGTCGGTGCAGGGCAAGGGATATTACGTGCAGGCCAATGGGGCTAACAAGCTCAAAATTCTGCTCATTTTCAATAAACTGAGTTCGTATAAAAAGATCATTTACTATTCCTTTCTCAAGGCCCTCGGCGACCGCGCCACCGTCGATCTCCAGATTCACCACTACAACGCGGCTCATTTTCAAGACATTATTGACCAGAACTTAGGCAAGTACAATTATTATGTCGTGATGCCCCACTTCACGCAGGGGTTGGACAAAGTCAATTACCGGCAGGTGCTGGAACGGATACCGGCCAACGAACTGGTCTTGCTCGATAAGGACGTTCCCGAACTCGCCGGTGAGCCGCTCACGGTGTATCAACGCTTCGACAAGGACATTTTTGAGGCCTTGGAAACGGCGCAGGACCTGCTGCACAAGTACCACCGGCTGGTGCTGATTTTTCCCGGCGACGGTAATTACCCGGTCGAGATCGTGAGTGGCATCCGGGCGTTCTGCGTCAATTACCACAAGGAATTTGCCGTTCGGGAAAACGCAATCGACGAACACCTGCAACCCGGCACCGCCTACGTGGTGGTAGAAGAAACCGACCTGGCCGAATTAGTCAAGAAAGTGCGGCAATCGAGCTATCTGATGGGTCGTGAGGTGGGCGTGATTTCCTTCAACGAAACGACCCTGAAAGAACTCCTGAACATCACCGTCGTCACCACCGATTTCGAGACGATGGGCCATACCGCAGCCGCGCTTCTGCTCGACAAAAAGCGCATCAAGGTCAAGAATCCGTTTTACATGATTCGGCGCGGCTCGTTGTAAAGTCAGCAAACCATTATTCATCATAAGGTAATACCGGCAAGCCCATTAGACTCCTGATGGGCTTCTTTGTTTTGTACCCGTTTACCGCCCAACCAGCACATACACCTTGCCGGGTTCGGTAGCGAGGTCGTACACAATGGCTCCGTTGGTTGTTACTTCGGGTGTACTGGTGCGGTATTGGCTCGCGGGCAGGGCGTAAAATGGATTGGGATTCGGGCCGGTTGCGGGTTGCAGGGTAGCCCTTTCGGTACCGGCGAGGGCGTTGGGTACCCGAAAACGGCAGTTGCCGCCCAGGGCCGAGCGAATGGCTACCCGCGTCAGTTTACCGGCGGTCCAGCGCATGTCGACTTCGTAGCCGCCCCGCGCTTTCAGGCCCTTCACCTCGCCCGACGACCAGGCATCGGGGCGGGCGGGCAGTAAATTCAGCAGACCGTCGTGGCTTTGCAGCAGCATCTCACCGATGCCCGACGTGCCACCAAAGTTACCGTCGATCTGAAACGGCGGGTGCGCACACAACAGGTTCGGGTACGTGCCGCCCCCGTTGGCGTAGTCGGTGCCTTCCACGCCGGTCAGTTTCAGGAGTTCGCGCAGGAGTTTATAGGCGTGGTTGCCGTCGTGGAGCCGCGCCCAGAAATTGATCTTCCACGACTTGCTCCAGCCCGTACCGCCATCACCCCGGAGTTCGAGCGTTTTGCGGGCGGCATCGGCTAATTTGGGTGTGGTGAGGGGCGAAATTTCCCGGCCCGGATGCAGCGCGAACAGGTGCGACGTGTGCCGGTGCTGCGGGTCTTCGTCGGTCCAGTCTTTGTACCATTCCTGCAAATTACCCTTCGCGCCTACCTGCAATGGAAACAGTTTCGCTTTGGTGTCGAGCAGTTTCTGTCGAAAATCGGCATCCACGCCCAACTGCTCCGACGCCTGAATCACGTTGCTGAACACGTCCCAGATCAGGGCCATGTCCATGGTGGTGGCAATGGAAACAGACCCTTTTTCGCCTTTGTCGGTGATGAAAACGTTTTCGGGTGAGGTCGATGGAGCGGTTACCAAATGGCCCTGTTTGTCGTCGACGAGCCATTCCAGACAGAACTGCGCGGCCCCTTTCATCAGCGGGTAGGCATAACTCTGGAGGTATTTCTTATCCCCGGTAAAGGCGTAGTGATCCCACAGGTGCTGACTCAGCCAGGCCCCGCCCATGGCCCAGTTCGCCCACGACGGACTGCCTTTCCCCTTGTCACCAACGGGGTTTGAGGTGGCCCAGATGTCGGAGTTGTGGTGCACCGTCCAGCCGCCGAGGTTATAAAAGTTCTTCGTTGTTTCGCGTCCGGTCACGGCCATGTAGCCAATCCAGTCCAGCAGGGGCGTGTGCAGTTCCGACAGGTTCACCATCTCGGCGGGCCAGTAGTTCATCTCCGCGTTGATGTTGGTCGTAAAGTTGCTGCTCCAGGGCGGGCGTACCATCGGGTTCCAGATGCCCTGAAGATTAGCGGGTACGCCCGGTTGCCCCGTCGTTTTCGCCCGCGAACTGGAAATGAGCAGGTACCGCCCGAACTGAAAATACAGACTTTCCAACTCCGGGTCAGCGACACCCGTAGCGTAGTTTTTCAGTCGCTCGTCCATCGGCAGGTTCACGGGTAACATGCCGGCATCCCCGTTGAGCGACAGGCTGACGCGGTTGGCTAATTGCTGATAATCGGCGATGTGGTCCCGGCGAATGACATCGACCGGTTTTGTCAATGCTTTTTTCAGGTACGCATCGGCCAGTTGTTTCTCGTCGCGCCCCTCGCTGTCCGGGCACTTGTCGAATCCGTTGAAGCTGGTCGCTGCCGCTACGAATAGGACAGCCTCGGTAGCATTCTGGACGCGAATCCCCGCCGTATCCGCCGACACCCGCCCATCGGTCGAACGGATTTTCACCCGCCAGTCGAAGCGCGTACCCTTACAACCCGTTGGGTCACCGTACAGTATCGGCTTGTCACTGCGCATGTAATTCGGCTCCGAATGGACCGGTGCCTTCCCGCGAACCGCCAGTTCGTTCCGGCCAATAACCGTTTTCGTGGCCGGGTGGGGACTGCGGGCTATTGCCGTGAAGTTCAACGCTCCTTTTTTACTCGCTGTCAGCCGAATAACGATTACCTGATCGGGCGCAGACACGAAAATTTCGCGGGTAAAGGCTACGCCGTTGATCGTAAAGCGCGTGGTCGCTGTAGCGTTGTTGATGTTCAGGTCGCGGTAATAATCGGTCGATGTTCCGGTCAGGTCCTGCTTCAGAATCAAATCGCCGAGCGGTTGGTAAGCTTCGGTGTACAGGCCCTGTATTTTCTGAGTGAGTTTGGCCGCCTGGGCGTAATCGTCCCGAAACAGGGCTTCGCGCACGTCGGGCAGGTATTTGGCCACGCCGGGGTTGGGGTTCCTGTTGACTGGCCCGCCCGACCAGAGCGTTCCGTCGTTGAGCTGGAGTAGTTCTTCGTTCACTTTCCCGAAGACCATCACGCCGAGTCGGCCGTTGCCCACGGGCAGGGCTTCGTTCCAGTTTCGGGCGGGTTGTTTATACCAGATGGCGGGCTGCGACTGGCTAAACGCGGGACCAGCCGCACTGCTCAAAAACAGACAAACAGCCAGCACGGATTTCTTTTTCGGGAGGGGCATGAGCGGATTCGTAGTTTGCGGTAAAAGCGGCTGAGCGAACCCGCTTACTTGACTCGTATGCAGAAACGACGCTCAGGGCAGGTAAAAAACCGGTTCCAGCGGCTGCACCACCGGCGACTGATCCGGGTTGGTTTCCATCAGATCGGCCATATACGCCCACCACCGTTTCATGATCGGCAGGGACGACAACGTGTCCGCCGTATGGTTTTCGGTTCGTTTCTGCACGGCGAACAGCGTACCCGTCGCCCGGTCAAGGTAAATACCATAGTCCCGGATACCCGCTTCGGTCAGCGTGGCCACCAGTTCCGGCCAAATCTCGTCGTGCCGGCGTTTGTACTCCGCTTCGACGCCGGGTTTGAGTTTCATGGTGAAGGCAATGGTTTCCATAGTTTGCAGTTCATTTTACGGTTGAGACGCCCGATTCAACCGGCGTCAGCGTGACCGGCCCCAGCAAACCGGCGTCTTTGGGTGTCCAGCGTTCGGCGGTGAAGAGGCCGTTTGCATCGCGGTCTTCTTTCAGGCGGGCCGACATATTGATGTTGTAAAATTTCTTCCACGGCACATGATTACGGTCCATGTCGGCGATGCGGTTGGCCATGCCGTTGGAGACGGTCACGGTCAGGGTATTCATGGCGGTCATGGCCTGCCGGGGAATGAGCACCTGGTAAACCGGCCCAATTAGTGTGCCCATCGCCTTTCCGTTGAGCGTCACCTGCGCACTCTCGGCAACCTGCCCCAAATCGAGCAGCCAGTCCGTACTGCTACCCAATGGGGCCGGAAACGTGATGGTGTAGGTGGCCGTTCCCGAAAATTTCTTCACCGCGTCACCGGCCAATTTCGTCCATGAACCCAATTCCGTTGTTTGCACCGGTTTTGGCAATTCAGGGCCACCCGTTACGAAATTGATGGTCCACGTGCCGGTGATGGGTTGGGGCGGTCCGGCTGGTTTTCGGTACGCATACATCGGATTACCCGTGCTGGTTTTGGCCGTTTGCAGGATGGCCGATTCGCCGGGCAGCAGTTGCAGATAGACTTCCGTGGTGCCGTTTGCCGCTATCCGGGTAGCGACCATGCCCGTTGCCTCCGTCATGGGATTGAACAGGGCCACTGCCTGGTCTGACGTCTGTAGGGGCACCCAGCCATCGACCGCCTTCCCGCCACTGTTGACGATGAAATAACACGAACCCGCTGCCTGTTCCCGGCGAATAAACTGCATCCCCTGATCGACCAGCGTTTCGCGGGGCACCCCGGCCGCGACCAAGAGTTGATCGACGTTTTTACCCACCAGAAAAGCACCGGGACGGCCATCCGTGGGGTGTTCACCATCCTTACCAACAGAAGCCCGTTGCACGTCGACCGTTTCCGTAAAAGTCAAGTCGGCGATGGCCTGTTTGAATACACCCCGACGGGCCGCCAGCCGGTTCAGGCCGTTTACATCGTCGGGGAGGGCACCGGCAAAAACGACCGTGGCTCCGTTACGGGCCAGTTTGAGCAGTTGCTGAAACGTCGCGAGCGGCATGATGCGGGCATCGGGCACCAGAATGGTTCGGTAGCTGTTGCCACCCGTTTTCAGTCGGCCGCCTGCCGTGGTTACGCCGAGCAGTTGTTTGTCCGAAATGAAGTCGAACCCGTAGCCTTTCTGCCAGAGCGTTTCGGCGTATTTTTCAATGGGCATTCCCTTGAAACCGTGTTCCATGCCGTCGAAATGCTGAAGCAACGCCGGTAACGCCGATGATTTCCCCCGCTGGGCATACGCGTCATAAATGGGCAGGTAGACCAGCACGTCATTGTCGGGTTTCCCCGGTTGCAGGAACGACTGGCAGCGGGTTACGTACTGGTTCAGTTTCCCAAAATCGGTCCAGAACGTGTTGTTCGGGTTAAAGTGGACAGCCGCGTAAAACAACCAGCCGGGCCAGGCCGCGTTTTGGGGCGAATAGTTGGTGCCGTGGTAAAACGTGTGGTTCACGCCCCCCAGCAGAAAGCGGTCCATGTCGGTTTTAACGTCGCTGAGTTTAGACAGGAAGTGCTCGTTATCCCACGTCGCCGACTCCGACGAGGCCAGCGGCTTCCCCATCACGTGAGCCGCCGACGACGCAAATTTGATTCGCAGTAACTCCGTGCCTTCGATTTCGGGAATGTCCGTTACGGCGTACAGGTCCAAAATATTGGCCGGTGACCCATGCGCCTGATTGCGGATAATCTTCCCCTTGTTCTTCGCCCACCGGCTCCACGTTTTGGTATAATTCTCCAGCAGCAGTTCCGAAATGGTTTCGCGGTAATCCGACAGAACACGGACATTCCGGTCGTCGGAGTCATTGGCAAACAGGGCGGGCAGGTGCTGTTTCAGGTCGTAGCCACGCCGGGTGTTGAACTCGGCGAACAGCGCGGGCGTCCAGTTGCCTTCGCCCTGCGCATCGTCTACTTCGTAGGAATCGTTGAAAAAACCCCGCAGCGACTGGATGTTACGCCCCGCAAAAGCTTTGTCGAATCGCTGTAGATAGTGCTGCGTGGCCATTTTGGAGAAATGGTCGATCACGTCGCCCTCGCCCCCCGGTCCGGCCCGCTCGACCTGTTTGCCGTGCCAGCCCTGAAAAACGGCGTACAGCGTCCAGTTCGTACCGGGTGGTGCGGTCCAGTTCAGTTTTCCGGTTGCGTCGACGCTGGCCGTCAGATCAAGGGGTTGGCCTTTGTCGGGATAGGCCATCAGGGTTTGCAGGGGCAGCGGCTTCTCGAACCTGACCTGATCGAAGGCATGAAGTTGCAGGTCGGGATTCTTTGCAATCGGGTCAATCAGTTTAGTAATGTCAATCGGTTCGCCGACCGTGCGGTTGATTGGGGTCTGCGTGTAGGTAATGGCCTCCCCGACCGAATCTCCCGCTTTTACGGTATAGGTTTTGTAGGCCACGTATTTGCAGGCATCCGCCGGTGTCACCCACGGCCCGCCGAAGGGCCAACCCGATACCTGCGCCAGATCGACGCCCATGCCGAGCCGCTTCGCTTCGGTGAGGGTATGGGTGAAGCGATCCATCCAGCGGGGCGACAGAAAATTGATGAACTGCTTTTCTTCGCCCTTCACGCCATAAATGGGCGTAATCTCGACGCCCCCCAAACCGGCCTTGCGGTACTGTTGCAGCAACCGGGTCAAGTCTTTATCATTCACCGCACTACCCATCCACCACCACCGCGTCCAGGGCCGGGTTTGCTGCGTGATAACGGGCCAAAGCAGGCCGGGTTTGGGTTGAGCCTGTGTCGTAAATGGGGCCATCAACAGGGCAATCAGCAGCAGGTGTTTGTGCATAAAAAATGGCTTATTTGGGTATCTTTGTTAAAACTGCTTTTGCTCATGGAAACGCTCGTTGCCCTCCCGCCGTACGATTACGAAACCGACCGCCGTAAACCCATGCCCAGTAAAAACCACGCCATCATTCAGACAAATTTCACCGGTATCTTATATGCCGGTTATCGTAAACAGTATCGCATCGTCACAGAGGTCCGCATTGACATCGACGGGTCCGACTACACGCCCGACCTTTGTGTCTACCCACAGCTCCCTTTCGATAGTCGGCACGACGAGATTCGCATGACTGAGTTGCCGATAACCGCTGTCGAAATCCTGTCGCCTACCCAATCGGTTGAAGAATTGGTGGCCAAATTCGAGGTGTATTTCAAAGCGGGTGTTCGCTCCGGCTGGCTGGTGCAACCCGCGTTGCAAACCGTTTTTCTGCTCACGCCCGATCATAAGATTGCCGTTTTTCACGATGAACCGTTTCTGGACCCCGCTACCGGCATCGGACTGGATTTGACGGAGGTCTTTCAGTAAGCCTTACTTCATTCGGTACAATTCCGCCCCGGCCAGCAGCAAACAGCCGAGACCGTAATCCTCAAAATCGGGCCGACTATCGACGGTGACGGGCTGCCCATCTTTCGGTTCCTTGCCGGTGCCCTGCACGTACCCCAGCGACCCATCCGGCTGCACACATTCGGCAGCCATCGCGTTCCAGGCTTTTGTGATGATGGGAGCGTAGATTTTCCGGTCGAGCAGGCCGTGGCTGATGCCCCAGGCCATCCCGTACGTAAACAAAGCTGTTCCCGACAGTTCTTTACCGCCAAAATGGGTGGGGTCGTGCAAACTCACGTTCCAGTAGCCATCCGGGCGTTGCAGCGGGGGTAGGGCATGCATCATTTCCAGATAAGTTTGTTCGTATTCCGCCCGGTGCGGGGCATTTTTCGGCAGAATGTCCAGTACCCGCACCAGAGCCGCCACCGCCCAGCCGTTCCCCCGCGACCAGTAGCAGTCGTTACCGTTTGGCTCTTTATAGGGCGGCACAAAATCGTTGTCGCGCCACCAAAGCCCATCCTGCGGATTGTACAGCCCGTTGCCACCATGCCTGGTTTTCGCGTACTGATAAATCTGGTACATCTTCTCGAAATACGCGTTCGGTCGGTCTGCCGCATCACCATCGCCACGGCCGTTATACATCACGCCCAGCTTCGCGAACACCGGCATGGCCATTTGCAGCGCATCGACCCAGTTCCAGTCGTCTACTTTCGGACTGGCTACCATGCTGTCGATGGCCGCTTTGATGTCGTGAATACGTTGCGGCTTCCGGTCGATCAGGTACAGGTCGATGTACGTCTGGCCGCAGCACTGATCGTCGGCATTCCGGGTTTTAGGCCCACTGCGCAGTCCCCACTGGTGTTTTTCGCCCCAGTCGACGGCATAGTCATAGTACCGTTTTTGGGGATCGACGCCATACAACGCCATCAGTCCTTCGTAGTAAACGGCCCGCGTCCAGATGTTGCTCGGCCGGGTTTTGTTGGTCACGATCTCTTTACCTGTGTCCGGCCACTTCGCCATGAAATAGTTGTTGGCTGCAGTCATGGTCGTTAGAATTTGGGCTTTCCGGGAGAGTTTCTGAGCCGAGATTTGGGCGGAGACGACTGTGAGAAGAATGAGAACGAACAGGAAGGCCGTACGAAGATGGCTTATCATGAGCAGGTGGGTTTAGACGTTTTTGTATCAGCCCATGCATTCATGCGTGGGTAGGCAGATGCGAACCGGGCAGATAACAACCGTTTCAACGGTTTCGCCGTAAACCGTTGAAACGGTTAAACGAAACGGTGGCGTATGGCCGGAAACCCACGCATAAATGCATGGGCTGACAGAGCGTTTCGCGTCTATTCCAGCATGAACACCGTCAGGCCCCGCGCGCCGTGGGCACCGATGACTAAGCTCTGCTCGATGTCGGCGGTTTTGGAGGGACCAGAAATGAACGTACCGAAGCCCGTTTCGTTCACCGTCAGGCGGTCGTAGGCGTCGTGCATGTTCGCCACTAATGTCGACTGCCGGACGACGATGGCGAGGTACTGCGTAATCATCGGCAAGACCCGGTGAGGCAGTTGCCGTTCGTCGACCCAGATCGCGGCATTTTCCGCCACGGCCAACTGCCCGTCGATAATTGCCAGATTCAGGTGCGCCAGGTCATGGGGGTCGGTTATATCCAGGTCAAAATCGGCCAGATGCGCCAGTTCGGGTAGTGTCGTGGCAATGCCCGTCACACCGGCGTAGTGCTCCTGGATGTAGGCGTCGATGGCCGCGTAGTCATCCACAAACACGGCCAGTCCACCCACAAACGCCAGCGTGTCGGCAAACTGTTTCGCCAAATCCGGGTACATCGTCTGGAATCGGATTTGGGTCGGTAAGGGCTGTAAATCGGGTTGATTCGCCTTGATATTGGCTAAAATCGTCTCGCGGGCGGTCATGGTTTGGGTTGGTTGATGTACCAGTCGCGGAAACTCTGGGCGGGTGGTGCGGGCATTTCGCGCTGCTGATACCAGGGGTTCAGGCTGTTTTCGGCCAGCACGGGCGCAAACCGCAGCGTCCCCCGCCCCACCCGACCGGCCAGCCGATACAGCCGGGGCGACTCCAGGACAGTCGCCATCGTGCGCATCGCCACCGTCTTGGCCGTGGGACCGTAGCCTTCCTGCATCAGCACCTGCCGCCATTTATACAGCTGTTCGTGAATGTCGATTTTCACCGGACACACGTTCGAGCAGGAGCCGCAGAGCGTGGACGCGAAGGGCAAATCGGCGTTCTGCCGCATGTCTAAATTCGGGGCCAGAATCGAGCCGATGGGTCCTGCAATGGCCGAATGGTAGCTGTGGCCGCCCGACCGTCGGTAAACGGGGCAGGTATTCAAACAGGCCGCGCACCGGATGCATTTGAGCGAATTCCGAAAATCGGGCCGACCCAATTGCCGACTCCGCCCGTTATCCACAATCACCAAATGAATCTGCTTTCCGGGCTGCGGCTTGTGGAAATGACTCGAAAAGGTGGTGATCGGCTGACCGGTGGCCGAGCGGGCCAATAGCCTGAGAAACACGCCGAGGTGTTCCGTGCGGGGAATGATTTTCTCGAACCCCATGCTGGCAATGTGAACGTCGGCCAGATGAACGCCCATGTCGGCGTTGCCTTCGTTGGTGCAAACCACAAACCCACCCGTTTCGGCGATGGCAAAGTTCACGCCCGTCAGGGCCACTTTCCGCGACAAAAACGTTTCGCGAAGGTGCTGCCGGGCCGCTTCGGTGAGGTACTGCGGATCGGTGGCTCCTTTTTCGGTGCCGAGGTGCTTGTGAAACGTATCGCCCACGTCCGACTTTTTGAGGTGAATGGCGGGCAGCACAATATGGGACGGCGGCTCTCCCCGCATCTGCACAATCCGTTCACCCAGGTCGCTGTCGATTACGTCGATGCCGTTTTGCGTCAGGTACTCGTTCAGGTGGCATTCTTCGGTCAGCATCGACTTCGATTTCACCAACTGCGTGGCCCCGGCTTCGGTGATGATCCGGTGAATAAGGGCGTTGTGTTCGGCCGCATCCGTCGCCCAATGCACCGTAATGCCGTTGGCAATGGCCCGCGCTTCAAAGTCGATCAGCAGGTCGTGCAGGTTGGAGAGGACGTGGTTCTTGATCTGCGATGCGGCTTCGCGCAGTTGTTCCCATTCGGGTATCTGCTGTACGGCACGGTCGCGTTTGGTGCGGACGAACCATAGCGTTTCGTCGTGCCAGTCGACGCGGGCCTCGTCTTTGTTGAATACCGTCGATGCGTCGGGGTGATCTAAAGCTAATTGATTCATAGCGTTGCGGTCAGGATTTCGGCCATGTGTTTGACTTTGACGGTCGAACCAGCCCGTTTGAGAATGCCTTCGAGGTGCATCAGGCAAGACACGTCGACACCGGTGATGAATTCGGCCCCATTGCGCAGGTGATCGGCCACGCGGTCTTTGCCCATCTTGGCCGACACCGCTTCTTCGACCACGCAAAAGGTGCCGCCAAAGCCACAGCATTCGTCGGAACGGTCCAGAGTAACGAGTTCTAACCCGGCCACCATGTTCAGTAATTGCCGGGGTTTGGAGTAGGGAGCCGCCACGAGTTCCGACATCTGCGAGAGGTGCAACCCGCGCTGTCCGTGGCAACTCTGGTGCAGCCCGACCCGGTGCGGAAACGTCGCCTGCAATGGATTTTCGGTCAGGCCCGGCAACTGGATGACATCGGTCAAAAACTCGGTCAGTTCGTACACCCGTTCGCGAATGTGCCGGGCCTCGGTGTCGTGGTTGGCGTCGTGCAGGTGCTGTTTGATGTGCAGCGTACAACTCCCCGACGGCGAAACAATGTAATCGTACGGGGCAAAGTTGCGGACAAAATTGGCATCGCAGCCTCCCGACAGATGGGCATAGCCGGAGTTGGCCATCGGTTGCCCGCAGCAGGTCTGGTCGAGCGGATAATGCACATCACACCCTACTTTTTGCAGCAGGGTTAATGTCGCCCGCGCTACCTGCGGGTAAAACTGATCGACGTAGCACGGAATAAACAAACCAACGTTCATAAAAAACCCAATAAAGGGTGTTCAATACGTTTTATGAGTAAAAGATCAAAAACTTTGATTTTAAGTCTGAAATAGTGTGGGTTTGTCATCCTGAGGCACGAAGGATCTTAGGTGCCAAATCGCTAAGATCCTTCGTGCCTCAGGATGACAAACCCACACTAATACTCTAACTGTCAACAGGTTATTTAACAGTGAACCCATCAGCCGTATATTTTTTCAGTTCAATGCAGTTGGCGGGTAACGGGTTCGGGTTCCAGTGAGCATGAATCGCCAGAGCCGCGCCGAGGGCCGATGCCTGCGCCACCGACGCGGCAAACACCTCCCGGTCGGGAAACGCGGTGGCCAGCAACTGCATGTAAACGGGATTTTTTCCGAAACCGCCATCCACAAAGATACGGGTAACCGCGCTTCCCTGTGACAGTTCGCGGTCCAACGGTTCGCGGTCCGACGTTTCGGGTAGCACCAACTGGGTTGATAACACCTGCTGCACCATAATGTCGAGCATAAACTGATGGTAGGCTTCTTCGTAATGGGCAAAACCCGTCAGGTCCCGGTCGCCGAACAGTGACCCTTTCATCGAAACCATCCGGTCGCCCTGCATCGTGCCCGGCATGGGCGGATCGGTCGGCGTGGCATGGCCCCGGAGTTTATCAACCAGTATCGGGTCGTATCTGACGCCGACGTAGTAGTCGACCGTTACCCCAAAATGCTCCGCTAATCGGCGCACCTGCTGTTCGTGTTCGTGACCGGCAAACAACCGCGATGCCTTGACGGGTTTGCCCTGATACGTGAGGTAATACAGGCAATCATACTGCAACTCTTCGGGCGTCAGTGCATCGGGGTGGCCATCATCCCCAACAAATGGGTTCATGCTTACGCACCACGTGCCGGTCGAAATCAGGACAAAGGGCGACGCCGGGAACGAAGCGAGGTACGGAATCAGGGCCGCCGAGCTGTCGTGCAGCCCAACGCCGACGGGAAGCGGCCGGTCCAGCACCATCGCTTTCAGGACACTATCCGACGGCAACACCGGCCCCAACACCTCATCGAATGCCTCGGCCCGCACCCAGTCGTGGTACCGGCTACGGGCGAAATCCCACAGCATGGTGTGGCAACCGATGCTGGTCAACTCCGAACATACCTGCCGGGTAAACAAAAAACTCAGGTACTGCGGCAGATGCAGCGCATACCAGACGCGGACAAATAGCCGGGGTTTTTCCTGCCGGAGCCGATAGAGCATCAGGCCCGAATTCAGGCTATCCAGCGCCGGTGAGGCCGTTTCCAGCGATAGCGTAACGGCATCACCGTAGGTCTGGTAGAACCGCTGACGAATTGATTCAGGAAACGGCTTAAGGTAATTATAGAGGTACCCCAGCGGACGGCTCTCTTCGCCCAGATACACAAAACTGGCCCCGTACGTCGAGAAATTCACGGCCCGCACGTCGAATTCCGGTTGCGCCAACGCCTGCTGCATCGCGTCTTTCACCCACGTAGTCAGGCGTTTCAGGTCTTCGCAGGGGTCGCCATCGTCGTCGGTCGTATCGGCAAACTGCTCCGCTTTTTCCCACACGATTTCGTACTGCTCGTTGAACAGGAACAGTTTTTTGTTGGTCTTGCCAACATCGAAAATCGCGATGACGGGGAGCATGGTAGAGTGATTGAATGATGGAGTGGTTGAATAATTAAGTGGTTGAATGGTTCACTAATTCAATCATTCAACCATTTAATCATTCAATCAAAGTCCCGTGGCGACGGTTTTCAGGCCGCGTTCGCTGATTAACTGCTCCCGAACGGACAGGTCCCGGAATAGGGCCAATGGGTGCAGAGCACCACCCGCCCGGCGACGGGCTTCGGCCACCAAAGGCCGCACATCCGTCCGAAACGCATCCTGCAACAGTTCCTGCGCCCGCACCACATCGTTGCTTTCGCGCAAGGCTTCCAGCGCGGGCCGGTCGACCAGCAGGGCCTGGGCATAAGCAATCTGAATGGCCTCGACCGATTGCAGCAGGTCTTCGAGCGGGTCTTTCACATTGTGGCTCGCGTCGATCATCCAGCCCAAACCCGTGGCGTGGTCCATGTTTCGGGCGTCCATGCCGTCGATTAGTTCGCAGAAAATCAGGAACAGTTGATAGGGCCGGATGCTACCCACCGTCAGATCATCGTCGCCGTATTTGGAGTCGTTGAAGTGAAAGCCGCCGAGTTTACCTTCGTGGAGTAAGATAGCGACGATCTGCTCGATGTTGGCGTTGGGCAGGTGGTGGCCCAGATCGACTAAGGTGTAAGCTTTCGGGCCGAGTTTGCTGGCGTAGAGGTAACTGCTGCCCCAGTCGCCGACGGTCATGGAATAGAAGTTCGGCTCAAAGGCTTTGTACTCGACGAACACCTTCCAGTTGTCGGGCAGGGCCGCATAGATTTCCTGCAAACTGTCTAAGGTCCGTGCAAAGGCTTTGCGGAAGTTGAGCTGTCCCGGAAAACACGACCCGTCCGACAGCCAGACGGTCAAGGCATCGGACCCCAGCGCGACACCATGCCGAATCACCTCGATGTTGTGGTCAATTGCCTGCCGCCGTACCCCCGGATCGGTGTGTTGCAGCGACCCGAATTTATAACTCTGGCTGGCGTCAGGTTGGTCCTGAAACGTGTTCGAGTTAACGGCATCAAACGTCAGGTCATGGTGGGCGGCCAATTGCCGGATGGCCTGCGCATCGGTCGGAATGTCCCACGGAATGTGCAGCGAGATGGCTCCGCTTGCCCGGTTCAACGCGTGGAGCAGGCCCACATCCTCGATTTTTTCTTCCAGCGAACGCGGCTCACCCCCACCCGGAAACCGCCCGAAGCGCGTTCCGCCCGTACCCAGTGCCCAGCTTGGAATGGCAATCTGAAAATCAATCAGCTTCTGAATCACCGCTTCGGCCTGCGCCACAGCGTCGGTCCAGTACGAAAGTTTCCGCTGATGAGTCGCCAGCCCGGCCTGATTGTGTCGGTCTATTTGATGAGGGTCGAGTTGCATAAGGATGTCTGTTAAGGGTTATCGGGTGTTATAATAGCGCATTCTATGCTTACTAACCGTTTTGCCCCCCACCGGCAGCGGCCGACCGCCCTGAAGGGGGCTTCACGGGATTAGATGCCAGTATCCAAGTTCTGAATCCCCCTTCAGGGCGGGCGGCCGCTGCCGGTGGGGGGTACTACTAATTCACCGGACGAACGCCATCGCGATGCCACCGTCGACGTTCAGGACGTTACCAGTCGATTTACTGAGTAGCCCACCAACGAAGGCAAAACAGGCATTGGCGATGTCGTCGGGCAGGATAATCTCGTTCAGCAGCGTCCGTTTGGCGTAATAGGCGGGCAGTTCGTCTACGGTGATGCCGTACGCTTTGGCCCGCCCTTCGGCCCAGCCACCGGCCCAGATGTTGGAATCAGAAATGACCGCGTCGGGATTTACGGTGTTGACCCGGATGTTGTCGCCCCCCAACTCGGCGGCATTCAGGCGGCTCAGGTGCAGTTGGGCCGCTTTCGCCGAGCCGTAGCCCGCATTATTCGGTCCGGCTACCAGCGCGTTTTTCGAGACAATATTGATAACATCGCCCCCTAACGCTTGTTTGCGCATGACGGACACAGCCGCTTTTGTGACCATAAACTGGCCCTTCACTAAGATGTCGTATAGCCGGTCCCATTCTTCGATAGTGTGCTCGGCAATGGGTTTGGAAATGCTGATCCCGGCGTTGTTCACCACGATATCAACCCCGCCAAACGCCAAACAGGCGGCTTGGTACGCGGCCTCAATGCTGCTCCAGTCGGTTACGTTCAGTGGAGTTGTGGTCACGGCATCGGCACCAAATGCCTGTATGAATTCGGCTTTCGCACTGGCCAACCGGTCGGGGTTGATGTCGTTCAGCACCACACAGGCGCCTTCCTGCGCAAACCGTTTGGCAATGGCTTTGCCAATGCCGCCCGCGCTGCCGGTGATGAGCGCGATTTTACCGGACAACGCTTTGGGTTTAGGCATCCGCTGGAGTTTGGCTTCTTCCAGCAGCCAGTATTCGATGTTGAACGCTTCCTGACGCAGCAGGGCCGTGTATTCCGAAATGGCTTCGGCCCCCTTCATCACGTTGATCGCGTTGATGTAGAACTCAGCCGCCACCCGCGCCGTCTGTTTGTCTTTGGCGAAGGTGAACAGGCCCACGCCCGGCCACAGAATCACCACCGGATTTTTATCGCGGATGGCGGGGCTATTCTCATGTTTGCAGGTGTCGTAATACTGCTGATACATGGCCCGATAGGCATCAAACGCCGGAGTGAGGGTTTCCCGAATGGCGTTGGTATCGGTCAGGACTTCGTCGGGAGCGATTGTCAGCACTAATGGGCTGATTTTGGTGCGCAGAAAATGGTCCGGGCAACTCGTTCCCATCGGAGCCAGCCGGTCCAGATCGGCCGAATTGATGAATTCCAGAACCCGCTTATCATCCGTGAAATGGCCAATCATGTGACGCTCGCTGCTACACAGTCCGCGCAACACCGGGGCAAGGGCAGCGGCTTGGGTACGGCGGTCGGCTTCGGGCAGGCTTTCGCGGATGGCTCCGCCAAAAACGGTGGCCTGTTCCGCGTACTTGCTCTCTAAGTACTCCGCGCAGGTTTCGATCACGTCGAGCGTATTGATGTAGCTTTCATACGCCGTATCGCCCCACGTAAACAGCCCATGCGACCCCAGCATAATGCCCCGGATGCCCGGATTATCGGCGAGACACTGTGCTAATTGCAGCCCCAGTTCGAAGCCGGGTTTCTGCCAGTCGACCCAGCCGATTTGCCCGTTGAAGAGTTCCTGCGTGATGCGCTTTCCGTCTTTGGCGGCCGCGATGGCAATGGCCGCATCGGGGTGCAGGTGGTCGATGTGTGCGAAGGGCAAAAAGCCATGCAGGGGTGTATCAATGGATGGTGCTTTGGACGACAGATCGAAAATGCAGTGGTTGAACAACTCGACCATTTCATCCTCAAATGCCAGTCCGCGATAGATATTTTTTAAACTCCGCAGCCGGTCGACGTACAGAGCGGCCAAGCCACTGCGTTTGAGCGTACCAAGGTCACCTCCGGAGCCTTTCACCCACATCACTTCGGTGGGCTGACCGGTCAGCGGATCGTTGGCCATGACTTTACAGGAGGTGTTGCCCCCGCCGTAGTTGGTCAGCCGGAGGTCGGCACCGAGCAGGTTGGACCGGTAAATCAGCAGGGCTACTTCGTCACCAGCCAGTTCGGCGGCTGTTGCTTCATCCCAGAGGTAACTGACGTGCCTGAAGGTTTGGGTAGTAGACATATCGTGTAAGAATGAGAGTCGTCGGACGGTTTGTTTTTAGCAAAGTACCAACAATTTGCGGTGAGGCATCTCCTGTACTCTCCTGTTGTTTCGCCTTAAATCATAGCGCAATCGGAGAATAATACGGCGAAGTAGGTTGGCAAAAACGGATCAACGTATTTTTTGTCATGCTGAAGAATGAAGCATCCGCACCGGCGGTTAGCTACCAAGTTTCTAAGATGCTTCATTCTTCAGCATGACAAAAATGCCCGCTTAGAATAATCTAAACTACCTACACTTGAGTGCTTATCTCCGTGAAATTTACCTCCGTGTTTAGAAAGGTAATGTCAGCAATCAGGAGAGAGCAGGAGAGTTTCTGAACGAAAGTATGATAAACTTGTAAAAAATAACGAAAAACAGTGGCTGTAATCTGGGGTGTCGTGCTGCACGCGCTGGGAGGGTTTGCTTCCGGCAGTTTTTATTTACCGTATCGCAACGTGAAAGGCTGGGCCTGGGAAAGCTACTGGCTCGCCGGGGGTATTTTTTCCTGGCTGATTGCCCCCCTCCTGCTGGGGTCGCTCACGGTCCATAACCTATTCGGGGTGCTGGCGCAGGCTCCCTCCGAAACCATGCTCTGGGTCTATTTCTGGGGCGTGCTCTGGGGCATTGGCGGGCTGACGTTCGGCCTGGCGATGCGGTATCTGGGCCTGTCGCTCGGCATGGCGGTCACGCTGGGACTATGCGCCGTGTTCGGAACGCTGGTGCCGCCCATTTATCAGGGAAAACTACCGACGCTGCTCAGCAGCCTGTCCGGGCAGGTCATCGTGCTGGGGCTGGGCGTCTGTGTGCTGGGCATTTCCATCTGCGGTATTGCCGGGATGATGAAAGAACGCTCCCTGTCCGACGCCCAGAAAAAGGCCGTCATCACGGAGTTCGATATTCGGAAGGGGTTGCTGGTGGCCGTGATCTCCGGGGTGCTGAGTGCCTGCTTCTCCTTTGGGCTGACGGCCGGGCAACCCATTTCGGAATTGGCCGTACAGAACGGCACCGATTCGCTGTACATGAACAACGCCACGCTGGTCATTATTCTGCTCGGCGGCCTGACAACCAACGCCATCTGGACCATCTACCTGAACATCCGCAACAAAACCTATACCGACTATACCAACGTAACCACGCCCGTGCTGCGAAACATCGTTTTCTGCGCCTTAGCCGGGTTTACGTGGTATTTTCAGTTCTTTTTCTACGGCATGGGCGACAGTAAAATGGGCGCCTACCGCTTCTCCGGCTGGACGCTGCACATGGCGTTTATCATCGCGTTCAGCAGTTTCTGGGGCCTGTACCTGCACGAGTGGAACGGCGCGAACCGGCCCACGATGCGCACCATCTCGCTGGGCATTCTCACGGTTGTTTTGTCGACCGTTGTCGTGGGCATCGGCAATTACCTGGCGGAGTAACGGCTATCACAAACTGTCCCGGCCGAAAATAGCTTTCAGCAAGGTGTCTGACGTTTTAGGCAACCGACAGACACCTTGCTCAGG
>JBBQLG010000078.1:0-27914 GCA_038327655.1 Cytophagales bacterium | reverse complement strand
TATGTACACTTGCACTCATCCTGAGTATCCTTTTAAAACGCACCCAACAAGGAACGGCAAAAAAGCAACACTAAACCAATACTATCTGATCATCAACAAGTTATGGTTTAGTGAGTTTACGTACTTTAACTTGTTGGGTGGACATCTGAGCAGTGCTTGACAGGCCATCGTCCGGGCGACAGGCGGTGGGCCGCAGTGGGTAGGATTTTTGCTTGTTGTGCGGGTTACGGACGATAAGTAACTCTGGGGCCACGCACTCAATACAAATTTTAAGCGTCTAATTCTTTGAAGCTATGTTCAGTATCTTTTCTAACAAACCCCTGTCAGAATTGAGTTTGGAAGAACTCAAAAGCCAAGAACGATCAACCCGAACATTGTATCGATGGTCGGTTGGTTTTGTCCTGGTAATGATTTTCCTGGTTGCGTTTTGGACTGGCCTGAAGGGGTATCATCCAAGCAACTTGATATTCTTGTCGGCGACTTGTTTTTTGCCGGCACTGGCGGCTGCTAAACTGAAGGAGATTAGAACTGAAATAAGCTCACGAGCATAGCAACAACGCTCCGCGTGGGCGGCTTGTCGGGCGATAGGAAGCAGGCCGCAAGGTCAACGCTGGCAGTCCAACCGAACGAGGGCGTAAAGGCTCCGCTCAGGCGGCCCGGCTATCGTCGCCATCGGGCCGTTGTTGGGGCGAGTCACATATCACCGGCGTAGGACGGATCGAACGTTTTACATGTTAAGGGTAAGCCGTTTGTATGGACCCGCTTCCGTTCCGGCTTATGGTTGTCAGGGTACATGCCCGACGCAGCAGATCGGCGAGTTGCCTGCCTTCACCTTCGCCCGCGTCAACCCGGATTGCTTCGCAAAACGGCTGTTTAGGCGGGTTTTCCACCTCCGGTTCCGCGTTGGAAAAACGGATGCCCTATTCCGATGATTTAGCATCCGTTTTCCGACCAGCCAGAACACCCTACACCATTGCGCCTACTTCCCACCTGATCGTCACGGCCTGTTCCAGATCGGGATGTAGACTGATGGCAACCGGGCAGGTATGGGCAATTTTCTCTAAGCGTTCGCGCACCTCATCGGACAGTGAATCGGCCGTGCGGAGTGTCAGGTCAATTTCGATACGGGCAATGCGACGGGGTGGCTGAGTCGTCATTATTTTGGTCACGTCCAGTGCGCTGCCTTTCAACTCGATGCCGTCCCGCCGGGCGAAAATAGCCATCGTAGTCATGATGCAGGTGCCGAGCGCGTTGGCCACTAAATCGGTGGGCGAAAAAGCCTCGCCCCGGCCCTGGTTGTCGGTAGGGGCATCGGTATTGATGGTGGTACCCGATTGCAGGTGTGTGCATTCGGTACGGAGGTCGCCGAGGTAGTCGATATGAATCGTTGCCATTTGTTTTTGGGTCAAACATAAAAAATCTACACGGGTTAATCCACTGATAACGTTTATCCAATGTACATTACCGATAGATATCATCCATTTCGTGCTGAATTTTAGACTGATGACCCGCTTACGTACCCGCTGGCTGAGCCTCCCCGCGCTGGGAATACTGCTCTCGCTGCCTGCCGTTGCCCAAAATACGGCACCCGACGCCGATGAAGATAATTACACGTCCGTAACGACCTACGGCATAACCACCAATACCAACGCGGGTTTGCTGGGCGGATTTGTCTTTCGTCAGTCGAAGCTCATTCCCGGTACGCTGCTTGGTAAGCGGCAATTCCGTTATTTGAGTGTGGAAGTGGTGAATGTAAAACACCCCAAAGAGTATCAGCAGCAGTCACTCTCGGCCGGGTCGCGGTTTGTGTACGGCAAAGAGAATTATCTGTTTGTGATTCGGCCGCAGTATGGGCGCGAAATTCAGTTGTTCCGGCGGAGTGCCGACGAAGGCGTAGCCATCAACGCCATTATTGCCGCCGGTCCGTCCATCGGCATCATCAAGCCCTATTACGTGGAGGTGGCAACGGGTCAGCAAAGTTCGCGCACGCTCCCCTACGCCACAGCCGTGAAGCAACAGATCACCGGCGAAATTATCGGCGGGGGTGGCTTCTTCGAGGGCTTAACCGAGTCGAAACTGACCCTCGGCGTTCACCTGAAAACGGCCGTTAGTTTCGAGTTGAGTGCCTTTCGGAATAACACCACCGGTATTGAAATCGGCTTTCTGACGGAAGCCTATCCCAAGAAAATCATAATCCTGCCCAACCCCGACCCCAACATGAGTCCCGAGATTGGTAACCGCAGTTTCTTTACGTCGGGCTACATTACCCTGTTTTTCGGCACCAAAAAATAACCGTCGTTTCTCCTAACCAATGACCCGTAATCGGTTGGCCGTAGCCGCCCATTACGGGTCATTGGTTATGGCAGGCCGTTCCCGAACTTTACGACTACAATTCGCATTTTATTCAAAAGCGTACCGCCCCTGCTATGATCGAACTCCCCGTAATACCCTCCGAACAACAACGCAAAAAGCGGCCCGACTGGCTGCGGGTGAAACTGCCCGTTGGCCCGGCCTATGCCAACGTTCGCAAGTTGGTTGATACCTATAAGCTGCATACCATCTGCGAAAGCGGCAACTGCCCCAACATGGGCGAGTGCTGGGGTGCGGGCACGGCTACGTTCATGATTCTGGGCAACGTCTGCACACGAAGCTGTACCTTCTGCGCCGTAGCCACCGGTCGGCCGAACGAATACGACGCCGACGAACCCCGGCGTGTGGCCGAAGCCATCCAACTGATGAAGGTTAAACACGCGGTTATTACCTCCGTGAACCGCGACGAACTCAAAGACCGGGGTGCTGAAATCTGGTACGAAACCGTCCGGGCCATCAAGGCCGTATCGCCCGCTACAACCATCGAAACCCTGATTCCCGACACAAAAGGCAACTGGGAAGCCCTCACGCGCATGATTTCGGCCGGTCAAGAAGTAGTCTCGCACAACATGGAAACCGTAGAACGGCTGTATCGCCGGGTGCGTCCGCAGGCCCGCTACGAACGGAGTCTGGAGCAGATTCGCCGGACGAAAGCATATGGTCAGCGCACAAAGTCGGGTATTATGCTTGGGCTGGGCGAAACCACCGACGAGGTGCTGCTGGCAATGGATCATCTCGTTGAAAACGGGCTGGATATCCTGACGCTGGGACAATACCTGCAACCGACCAAAATGCACCACGAGGTAATCGACTGGATTCACCCCGATACGTTTGCCATGTACAAAGAAGAAGGGCTGAAGCGCGGCCTGAAATACGTAGAATCCGGGCCGCTGGTGCGCTCCAGTTACCACGCCGAACGGCACGTATTGGTGTAAAAAAGGGGTTAGTGAACAGGGGTTAGTGGTTAGTTGAGCTAAGCATTGACTAACCACTGACAACTACCCGCTAACCGCTATTTGCATGAAAAAATACGACATCATCATCGCGGGCGGGGGCATGGCGGGCTTGAGCCTGGCGTACTACCTTACCCAATCTCCCTGGCGCGACCGTTCGGTGCTGTTGCTGGATAAGGAAGTAAAGACCCAAAATGACCGTACCTGGTGTTTCTGGGAACGCGGTGCGGGCACCTTTGAATCCATTCTGTTCCGGGTCTGGGATCAGGTTAATTTTTACGGTACGACCTTCTCCGGCCCGCTCGATCTGGGCGACTACCGGTACAAAATGCTGCGGGGCATCGACTTTTACGCCCACATCCGGCAAACCCTGGCCCGTTTCCCGAACATCGAGTTCAAACAAGCGACCATCAACCGGATCAAAGACACACCACAGGGCGGCTTCGTAATCGCCGATGACGAACCTTACATCGCCGATTTTGTCTTCGATAGCACGTATGCCCTCCGGCTCGATCAGCCCGAACACCATAATTTACTGCAACATTTCAAAGGCTGGGTGATTACGGCGGAAAAGCCTTGTTTTGACCCAAACCAGCCCCGGATGATGGATTTTCGGGTCGATCAGCAGGGCGATTGCCGGTTTCTGTACGTGCTGCCGTTCGATGAGCGCACGGCGTTAGTCGAGTACACGATCTTTAACGACCGACTCCTGACCGACGACGAATATGAAACGGCCCTGCGGCAGTACATCGACCAGTTTTTGGACACCGGTCCATATCAGATCAGCGAAACCGAGTTTGGCGTCATCCCCATGTCCGACGAACCGGCCCAGGAGAAACAGTCGGAACACGTTTTCCGAATCGGCACATCGGGCGGATACACCAAGCCCTCCACCGGCTACACCTTCCAGCGCACTCAACGGTATTTGCACAGTCTGGTCCACAATCTGGCAGAGAACGGTCAGCCTACCCGTCCCAAACCCTGGTTCACCCGGCACTTCAAGGCACTGCTGGATAGTGTACTGCTTAACGTATTGCAGTACCGTCGTCACCCGGCCGACGACATCTTTACCCGGCTTTACGAGCGCAATCCCCCCAGCCAGATTTTGAAGTTTCTGGACGAAGACACGACGCTGGCCGAAGACCTCCGCATTATGTCGACCGTACCGCTGGGGCCGTTTACGAGCGGGGCCGTGGATGTACTCCGGAAACGGCTGTTCGATTAGGATTATCCTCAACAACTCCCGGCAAACTCTCCAAACAACGGACTCCGGTCATCGACGAATCGGTCAAGACCGAGTAAGGTCCGGGCTATCTGGTCGGCGTTAGCATCCATACGCCGGGCGATGGGTTGTTTTGCAGAATTAGCCAATGGAGACGGAAAGCAGAGAAGCCGATGCCCCCAGGATATGGAGTGGTACAATTATAGCGACTGCCTGAATGGATAGGAATGTTTCCGGACTCTCCTTCATTGCACACTGCCTGTTAAAAAAGCCGTAGCTTTGTGCTTTCCCAACTAAGCAAACCGAGTACAGATGCCGTATCTCTTTACGTCCGAATCCGTATCGGAAGGACACCCTGACAAAGTAGCCGACCAAATCTCCGACGCCCTGATCGACAATTTTCTGGCGTTCGATCCCACCAGCAAAGTAGCCTGCGAAACCCTTGTTACCACCGGTCAGGTGGTGTTGGCGGGCGAGGTCAAAAGCGAAACGTACTTAGACGTGCAGAAAATTGCGCGGGAAGTCATTCGCCGGATTGGCTACACCAAAAGCGAGTACATGTTTGAAGCCAACTCCTGCGGTATTCTGTCGGCCATTCACGAGCAGTCGGCCGATATTAACCAGGGCGTTGACCGTCAGGCCGATGCGGATAGTTTTGAAGCCAAGGCACAGGCGCAGGGTGCGGGCGATCAGGGCATGATGTTCGGTTACGCCACCAACGAAACCGACAACTACATGCCGCTGGCTCTCGACCTGGCCCACAGCATTCTGAAAGAAATGTCGATCATCCGTAACCACGAACTGAGCCTGCTGCCGTACCTCCGGCCCGACGCCAAGTCGCAGGTGACGATTGAGTATTCCGACGATCACCGGCCCATCCGCATTGATACCATCGTGGTTTCGACGCAGCACGATGATTTTGCCGACGATGAAACGATGCTCGCCAAAATCCGCGAAGACATCATCAACATTGTGCTCCCCCGCGTGAAAGCCAAGCAGAAACCGGAGATTCAGGCCCTGTTTTCGGGTGAGATCACGTATTACATCAACCCAACGGGAAAGTTCGTCATCGGCGGTCCCCACGGCGATACCGGCCTGACGGGTCGTAAAATTATTGTGGACACGTACGGCGGCAAAGGGGCACACGGTGGTGGTGCATTTTCGGGCAAAGACCCCTCTAAAGTGGACCGTTCGGCGGCTTATGCCACCCGCCACATCGCCAAAAACATGGTAGCGGCCGGTTTGGCAGATCAGGTATTGGTGCAGGTTTCGTACGCCATTGGTGTGGCCAAACCCTGCGGTCTGTTCATCGACACCTACGGTTCGGCGAAAGTAGACATGCACGACGGAGCGATTGCCGAAAAAATCAGCGAATTGTTCGACATGCGTCCCTACGCCATTGAGCAACGGCTGAAATTGCGCAACCCCATTTACTCGGAAACGGCGGCTTACGGGCACATGGGCCGGGTGAATGAAGTAGTGACCAAGACGTTTACGGGCAACGGCCAAACCAAAGAACTGGAAGTGGAACTCTTTACCTGGGAGAAACTTGATTACATGGATAAAATCAAGGAGGCTTTTAGTCTGTAAGATTCAAATTCGGTGTGTAGCACAAAAAATGCCGCCTTTACAGGGCGGCATTTTTTGTGAATAATTGGCAAACTTTATAATTCATCCAGATCGACTTCGGCGGTTTCGGTTTCCATCCGGGCTTTAGCCTCTGTAATGGCCGGACTGGAAAAATCGCTGCGTTTCTCTTTACAGCGGACTAATTTATCTTTCAGTACGTCAACGATGTGGTCGGTCGCACTCTCGAATGTGGTGTCTTTGTGGGTGACGAACAACTCCTTACCGGGAATATTCAGCCGTACTTCGAGCACTTTCTGCTTTACCTTGTTGGTATCGGAGCCGTCGAGTTTCAGGAAAACTTCACCGCTGATGATGCGGTCGTGAAACGTGTCAAGTTTGTCGAGTTTCCTCTGGACAAAATCCAGTAAAGTCTGATCGGCCGTAAAATGGACCGTGTGCATTTGTAGTCTCATCGTGATACACAGTTTAAATGTAATACATTCACCAATGGACTGCCTAAGTAGGACAAACTCCGCTAAAGATGCAAGCCCCTAAGTAACGCTAACCGAAATGTCCTACTCCGGTGTATGATGCTTTTGTTAAACTTTACTGAACTGTGTGCGTAGTCGGGCCATTAGAAGGTTTACAAATTTATGATCCCGTAAACATTCAACGAAAAGTCTAATTCTCACGAATGACACGCGGGTACCATTAACTGCTCACAGCACCGTAACCGGCAACTCAATATCCGTTTTAGGCCGCAGGGTAATCAGCGGTCGGGTTCCCGTCCGATAACCAGGCGGCAGGCTCACGTCGAAGTTCCGCACAAACAGGGCCAGCAGAATCTGCATCTCCATCAGCGCGAACTGATTACCGATGCACAACCTCGGCCCACCCCCAAACGGCACGTACGCATAAGGATGCCGTTCTTTGGCCTTCTCGGGCCGGAACCGCTCCGGATCGAACCGGTCGGGGTCGGGCCAGTACGTTGGGTCGCGGTGCAGCAGGTACGGACTCATCAGCACCGTTGACCTGGCCGGAATGGTATACGCGCCAAACTGATCGTCGCCCAGAGCACGTCGGCTCAATACCCAGGCGGGCGGATACAGCCGCATCGACTCCTGAACTACCTGCGCCGTGTAGGGCAGTGACCGCAGCGTTTCGGGCGTGGGCACTCCTGTTTCGCCCAAGGCTGCATTCACCTCCTCCCGCAGCCGGAAAACCACATCGGGATGCTGCGCCAGCAGATAGATTGTCCAGCCCATTGCCACCGCCGACGTTTCGTGACCAGCCGCGAACAGGGTTACGCACTCGTCGCGGAGTTGCTGATCAGACATGCGTTCGCCGGTATCCTCATCTTCGGCGTTGAGCAGCATATCCAGCAAATCGTCGTGTGCAGCCTGCCCGGTTCGGCGCTGGTGGATAAAGCCGTAAATCAACTTATCGACCAGTGCCCCTTCGCGGATAAACGTCCGCCGGTCGGGCGTGGGCACCCACAACGGAAACCGGATGGGGCCGACAATCCGTTTGTTGGCGATGTAGTTGAGCCGTTCCAGCGCGTGCGACAGGCCGGTTAGCTGATGGCCCTGCACGTCGGTACCAAACAGCGTCCGGCACACAATCCGCATGGTCACGTCCATGAACGATTGCGAAATATTAACCGGCAGCCCGTCTTTGGCCTGCCCGCGAAGTTGTTCTACCCAGGCTGTGGACTCTTCGATCATGGTTTCGGTGAGCCGGGCCAGCTTTTGGCGGTGGAAGGCGGGTTGAGCCAGTCGCCGTTGCCGCAGCCAGAAATCGCCCTCGCTGGTGAGCAGGCCATCGCCCAGAAACAAGCGCAGCACCCTGAACGCCGGGGCACGGCCATAATTCCGGTTATTTTCCTGCAGCACATGTTTAACGTCTTCGGGCTGAAAGATCAGATACTGCGTATTACCGCCCAACGCGAGCCGGATTACCCGCTCACGCCGGGCCTGCAACACCCGGAAAAAGGCGAGGGAGTCACGAATAAAATCAAGGGTATTACCCAGGAACGGCAAACCGGGATGGGTTGGAATTGGAGACGAACGTAGGGCAGTTGTTTCCATAAAAACGGGGACGTCACCGAGTGGCAGCATCCCCGTAAAGATAGCCAGCGAAAGGCTATGAACGAATCACCGTACCGCCGGTGAAGTGTTTGTCGAGGAGTATTCGAGCAGATCGGCACGGCTCTGACAGGCGGTTACCGAGTGGTGTTGCTGCTGCTGTCGCCTTCGTAGAGAGGTGGTAAGACTACACTCCCCGTGTACATCGGTCTGACACCCGCCCACTGAGTGCAGCAAGCCTAAAAATAGTCGATAGCCTTACTTCTTCACGAAGACAAGTTGCCCTTTGTCGGCTTTGGCAATCTTCTTCCGAAACTCGACCCATTCGGCATAGGCTTCGGCGGGGTAACGGCCCCGGTGCATGGTCAGCCGCCGGATGTACGTCACCCGATTGGCCGATACGGTTGTTTGCACCGCGTACTGCCCGAATTTAGAGTCGATTCGCAGGGGGGCCACTAAAAACTCCGGCGAATACCCATCGGGTAACTGGTACGTCAGCGTATCGGTATCGTCAAAATCATAGCTGGCATCCAGATCGAGTGGGGCAATGCGCGGTTTTGTTGCGGGCTGAACCGGCGGCAGGGCGGAAAGAAGATTCAGGGGCAGAAACAGCCGCGTACCACTTGGCGTCGCCCACCGGCGAATGGTCAGTTTCAGGGTTTCAGTTACGGCCGGAATGCGGGCTTTTGTTTCAGACAGTCCAAAATCCGTAAGCTCAAACGACGGAATCCGGGTGTGTTTAATCAGCCATTCGCGCTGTTCGTCGTGGTTGCGGTAATGCATCAGGTCGGCGTGGCTTTCCTGTTGTAGCCCCGAATAATACGTTACCGCCTGCGCCGTTGCATCGCCCTGTTCAGTCAGCGTAATCAGGGCGCGGCACTGCTGGCGATTATCGGCGGGGTGGTAAACGGGTGTTTTCACTAATCGGCTTCCCGTTGGCTGGATCAGCAGCACGTGCCGATTTCCGGTAAACGTACCGGCGTAACCCATGGCGTTGTGCTGACTCGTACACTCCAGCCAGAGCGTATCACGCCCGTCGGGTACGCACAGAATCACGTGGTTGAACTGAAAACTGGGAAAGTCCGTACGGATGTCCGCTTCGTCGTCACCCGCCCGCACCAGGGCTTCAAACGCCGGTATGCCTACTGCCTTCAGCATCGCTTTGGCGTAGTTCGTCAGGGCTTTGCAGTCGCCGTAGTTTTTGGCAGCTACCTCGCCGACTTCGATGGTCTGCCAGCCGCCAATACCCAACTGAATACTGGCGTAACGGGTATGCTGCTGCAGAAATTCGTACAGTTTCGCTACTTTTCCGGCCGTAGTTTTCTCACCGGCCGTGCGCTGGATTACCTGCTGTTTCAAGGCATCAGGTATGTTATCCCGGCCCTGATTCAAGGCTAAATAAAACGCACCCATGTCGTTCCAGGTCGACAATTTTCCCTGATACGCTTGTACCTCAAACAACGACGGGGCCGTGTAAACTATTGGAAACTGCTCGTGCGCGGGGGGCGAAAACGGTTCTGTTTCGCGGGCGGGCAGGTTCCTGATTTGCCAGGCGTACACTCGCTGAACACGGCCACCCGCACCATCGGTCGTGATGGCTACCGGTTGGGAAAGGTTGCATTCTTTATACCGCAACGGCAGTGTTTCGGGCATTCGGACGATAAACGACGCGGATTCTACCGCCGTGGTGGCATCGGGCTGTGGCTGCCAGTTCTCATAAAACATCAGGTTGCGGCTGGTCACTTCGCTCACAAACTCAACGGTATAAGGATAGGTCGGCTGTCTGGAAAACCGGGCCGCTCTCATCCGTTGATCGTCGTAGAGGTTGTAATCCATGAAGCTGCCGTAATCATCGACGTCTGCTTTACGGAGTTTCTTAATCAGTTTGCCGGATGCGTCGTAGAGGGCACCTTCGAGGTCGTCTACTTTGGTCAGTTTATTGTACGGCAACACGCGCTGGGCATAGGTATCGCCCTGCTCATCCAATACGGTTACGACAAGGCGTTCACGGGTGGTAGCCTCGCCCGGATTGTTTACCGTAAACGTTGTTTCGTGCCGACGAATAACCGCATGGGCATTTTCCAGCAGAGCCGCCGGTATGCGGGCCGCGACTAATTCGTCCTGCGCCGAAACGGACAGGGTCGCAAGAACCACTATCAGCAGGTTCAGCGTTACTTTCTGGATAAATCGGCTCATTTTGTGTTGGCGAGGGTAGTACGTTTCATCACGATTTGCTCCGCGTGCTTAGCCAGGATGTTATCGTAGAAATCGCGTAGGGCCGGGTATTCTTCAACAAAGTAAACGGGTTTACGGATGGATACCCGGCTAACCACGTTTACCTGATTGTTCACCACAGTAACCTGGTAAGTGAACCGGCCGCCGTTATTGGGCAGGGTAGCTACCATACTTTTAGGCAGCTCTTCCACCTGAATACCCTTGGGCAGCGTAATTGTAGCCATGTACGTTTCGTCGATGGGTACCCCAAAGTCGACTGGATATTGGCGTTTGGGGTCTTTAAACGGGTTCTCGGTGTGACCCTCGGTCAGCATCGGCCGCAGATAGAGTCGCTCTCCGGCAAGCTGGCAGGCTTCGGGAATGGTAAGTTTATAGTCAGCAGTGAACGGCTTCGTTACAGAATCTGCATTGGCGAAGGTGGTATGCTCAATCTGCCAGGCGGGTTTGTCTTTCCGAACGGCATCGACGTACTTAGTTTGTCCCTCACGCAAAAAAGCGGTGCGTTGCTCCAAGCCCTTGTATCCGCTACAGGCCTGATTAATTGTACCGTTCAGATCGCCTTCATCATCAAGGGTAAAAGCCGCCGTTACAACTTCTGTTAACCGGTCGGCGGGCAGCAGCGATACAAACCGGCCTTTTGTGAAGTGAATCAGCCGACCTGTTCCGTTCAGGCACTGACGGGGCAACATGCCCGGCCTTAGATAGGTATCGGTAGCATCGAGTAACAGGTCTTTCCCATTCAGGCTGATATGTGCCACCACATAGTTGAATTTATTAATCAACGCGAATGATTGATTAACCCGGCCATGAGAGCGGGTGCTGAGAATAACCGGATTGGCATCGAAACCCAGTTCGCGCAGCAACCCCGTCAGCAGTAGGTTAATGTCACCGGCATCGCCTTTGCGGGCCTCCCAGGCTCTTTTCAAATCGTATGAAGTGAGGCCATCGGCACCATTCCATTTCATTGTCCGGCTGACGTAAGCGCAGGCCGCTTCGATCCGGCTTAACGAATCCGGGTGCTGCTTCTTGAGCAAAGCGGCCACATCGTGCAGAAACGAAACTACCTTCAGTTGACCGCCAAACGTTGGTTCCCGCACCAGCGTGACGTCCAGATCGTCCCAGTCCATTGACACGTTCTGCGTCCGCCGGTCAGAAAATGAATAACTGGCCAGTTCAAAGTAAACCTTCGCCACGTAGTCCGACTCCGTGCTGATGTAGGCTTCGGGCTGAAAAGCGGGCGCATCTTTCACCACAAACCGGTACTGCACGGCACCCTCAACGCTACTGCCAGGTAAGGGGTTGCTCGGTACCGGCTTGTTTTCGCTGATGGCCAGCGGCAGGTAGCCGCTGGTGATGATTTTATAGTGGCAATAGTTGGGAATAAACGCCTTGATCTCGCTCCACAACACTGGCACGTGCTGCTGAAAAGTCCAGGTTTCCGGATTATAGGCGATAGCAAACGGCGTGTAAAGTGTGTAGGTATATTCGATCACTGACCCTTCGCGGACATTAGGCAGGGTAAATTTCTGCACGGTGATCCGATCCGATAATTTTTCAACGAACACGCCGGATTTGTCGAGCTTCGACGTAACAACAGCACCCTTGACTAAATTGTACGTATAACCCTCCAACTCGTCGATAACCTGATTTCGTTGTCCTGGCTCTCCTTTGTGTAATGCTCTCACTATGGTCGCCCGGGCGTAGGCTGATTTCCGGCGAATTTTAGTGCGGACGTGGAATTTAGTCACTACACATAACTCATTACCTTTCATCTGAACGCGCACATCGGCGTAATCGTAAAGGACAACGGCTTCGGCAGTCGGGTCCGGCGGATACGGGTCGTTTTGTAGTTCATTCATCGAAATCTCCCCCAGTGTTACAACCGGTGCGGATACGGGCGGTAACTGTTGACCCTGAGTCGGCAACACGGTGCACACCAACAGACTCAGCAGCCAGCCTAAGCGGTGCCAATAGGCAAAAGAAACAAGCATAGTAAACTTAGATGGCAAGTGGGTAAAATTGTGGCAGCAATATCTCTATATATTTCAATAGTTGTAAACACCGCCACCTATTTTTTGTCGCCTAAGCGGGTAATGCAGTATGCTTCACCAAAAACTGGCCGGTCAATGGTATAGGATAAGATTCGGGCTATCCTGAACAGTACGGTTTACCCGCCATTCCTCGTCGTTCGGCCGGATCTTCCGTTGGCAATTCGCCCCCGAATCGTTACCTTTGGGTATGGATAATTTTGTTGTTTCCGCCCGAAAGTACCGTCCGGCAACCTTCGATACGGTAGTTGGGCAGGGGCATATTACGACCACGCTTAAGAATGCCATTCGTACCAATCACCTGGCATCGGCGTTTTTGTTTTGCGGGCCGCGCGGGGTGGGTAAAACGACCTGCGCCCGCATTCTGGCCAAGACCATCAACTGCCAGAACCTCACCGGATCGCCGGACCGCCCCGATGACGAAGCGTGTGACGTGTGTGAGTCGTGCGTGAGTTTCAACCAGAATTCATCGTTCAATATTCACGAGTTAGACGCGGCCTCCAACAATTCGGTCGAGGACATTCGGAACCTCATCGAACAGGTCCGCATTCCGCCCCAATCCGGCGCGAAATACAAGATTTATATTATTGACGAGGTACACATGCTCTCGACGGCGGCTTTCAACGCCTTTCTGAAAACGCTGGAAGAGCCGCCGACCTACGCCATCTTCATTCTCGCTACTACGGAGCGGCACAAAATTCTGCCCACGATTCTGTCGCGCTGCCAGATTTTCGATTTTAACCGAATCCAGCCCAAGGACATTGCCGAACACCTGAACAGCATTGCCAGCAAAGAGCAGATCAAAATCGAATACGATGCCCTCGAACTCATTGCCCGGAAAGCCGACGGCGGTCTGCGCGATGCGCTGTCGATGTTCGACCTGAACGTTACCTTCTCCGTCGACCGGACGCTGCGGTACAAGGAAGTGCTGAATAACCTGCACATTCTGGACTATGATTACTATTTTCAGCTAACGGATCACCTGCTTTCGGCGAACCTCCCGCAGACGCTGCTGACGCTGAACGAGATTCTGCAAAAGGGTTTCGACGGGCATCAGTTCGTGGTGGGGTTGTGTCGTCACTTCCGCGATTTGCTGGTGTGTAAAGATGCCGCGACGGTGCAGCTATTGCAGGTGACCGAAAGCGTTCAGCGCCAATACCTCGATCAGTCGGTGCGGGCGCCGATGTCGTTTCTGCTCTCGGCCCTGAGTGTTGGCGGGCAGTGCGACCTGAACTTTAAACAGGCCAAAGATCAGCGGCTGCACGTAGAGCTGATGCTGATGAAACTGGCGAACCTGCGTAACCTGCTCAACTGGGAAACGCTGCCTGCCGAAATTACCGTAGCATTACCCGTCCATACACCCGTCATGGCGACGCCGGAGCCGATACCAACGCAGTCGGTAAACGGTCATCCGGCAGACGAGACAATGAACGGAGCCGAAAAAAAAAACGGCAGTCCAGCCTTAACTGAGTCGGTTATTATTCCGAACGGGACCGAAACGCAGCCGCTCACCAGCGAACCCGCAAGCGGCTACATGGCTACCCGCAACGGCAGTAATGGTACCAACGGCAGCAATCCGGCGGTGCCTCCCCTGCCCCGCCCCGCCCTGACGGGATCGCTGTTGCGCTCAACCGCCGGTTTGGCACCAACGAAGCCCGCTGCCGCTGCCAGTCAGACAGATACCCTGGAGTTGCTGCCCCCAACGACCGTTGCCCGGCCCGATCAGTCATTTACGTTCGAGGAATTGCAGATGGTTTGGCGGGCGTTTACGCAGCGACGGCAACAGCAGACCGACAACATGACCGAGCAGGTGGTTCTGAACCGCGACATCACGCTGGACGGCACTACGATTTACCTGACGCTGCAAAACAAAATTCAGGTGGATCACCTGACCGATATTCGACCCGATTTACTCGGTTACCTGCGCGAGCAGCTACAGAACCGGCAGATTCAGGTGGAACATCAGATTGTGGCGCAGGATGTGAAGAAGATGATTTATTCGCCCCAGGATAAGTTCAATTTCCTGGCTGAGAAGAACCCCGCCCTGCTGAATCTGAGAAAGACGCTGGGGCTGGAGGTGGATTATTAGTGTAGCCCTAAGCCGCACTACCCCAAACCCCTGAAGGGGCTTGGGGTTATTATCTAAAAAAACTTCAGCGGCTGTTTCAGACCTGCATGACGGCGCAGGTCCATATCGAGCGAACCGATGCCCAGTTCTACTTCGACCTTGACAGGGATTTTATTGACATCGTCCGACACCCAGATTTTGATCGACTCATCGTCCTTGAAAAAGCCGCCCGTTTTGGGTAACACCGGATTTAGTTTCAGCACGTTGATCTGGCCAAATCGGGTCTTTATGGTTTCTTTACCCCGGTAGCGCACCTTCATGTTGTACACGGTATCGTCGTAAAAAGCGGGTACTTCAATCACCTGCCCCACCGGGAGTTTATTGAAGTCTACCGTGCGCAGAAAGAAGTAGCTGCTCACCACATCATGCACGTTGTCGGGTACTTTAAACACGTCGCGTTCAGTGCGTTCTTCGGCTTTGACGGTGTTGTTGAGGTGATTGAACGTGATATTTTCCTCTTTATGGAATTTATTTTCGCGCAGGCTGGTGTAGAATTTCTGGGGCAGAATGGCCGTCGTGTCGATGTAGGAACGCCAGTTGTCCTGTACTTTGGTTACGAGCGAAAAAGCGCCCACAGTATGGCCATTTACGTCGACTTTGAAACAGGGCCGGTCATTCACTTTATACAGCGTGGGAGCTACATCGACAAAGGCTTCGGCCGCGTTCAGAAAACCGTAATGTACCCGGTATTCAATGTGTTCACCCGGTCCGAAACTGGTGTTTACCACGCGCCGGTAGGTATTCATCCAGGTAAACCCCGAGCCGATGAGCAGAACGGCCCCGATGACAGCTAATAGTTTCTTCATAACAGTCTCCGCTTGGGCGAAACAGCGTCTATAAAGATGGATAGGTTTGTTTCAGATAGGTCAGGTACTCCGTAAAGTTTCCATGGAACCGTCGCTCAAATTCCGTGCGAAACTGATTCTGCTGCTTGCGATACGTCAGGTACCCAATGAAATACGCATTATTGGGCAGATTTAGTTTGCTTAACCGGCGTTTTTTTATCAATCGTGTTGGTTCATTGCCCGTCAGGGTGTCAGCCGTACTGACAATCTGACCAATGAGTTGCCACTTCAGCGAGTCTTTAACGGGTTTGGCCAGCGCCGGTTTAAACGTTCGGTATAAACTGTCCAACTGCCGGGTCCCCCGCAGAATATGGTCGTCGTACCGCTCATAAAACTGCTTCGTATCCAAGTAGTTTTTATAGGGTTCTGATGCCAGTCCGTATTTGGCTTTCAGAAAACGCAGGGCACCGTACTCCCCCACAAAATCGGCTAAATTCTCGTTGTACTCCAAACTGTTTTTGATGAACAGCGTCCCATGCGTTAATTCATGAATAATCAGTTCGGCAAGTTGCCCCTCGGACCGATACAACATGCTGGACAGAATCGGGTCTTTCAGAAAACCCAGCGTCGACCAGGCCGATACTTCCCCGATACGCGTATCGAAACCTTCGTGTTTTAGTTCGTTCACCAATGTGTCGGCCCGGTCTTTCTCGAAAAACCCTTTGTACGAAAACTGCCCCAGAATGGGGAAATTCCATAGCCTCGCCTTCAGTTGGTAAGGTTCCGACCCCGTTACAACCCAAAGAATGGGCTTGCCGTGCTGATCGTAAAACGTCGTATAATTTTTCGATGGTTTCAACGCCAGCGAATCCACGGCAAACTGTTTAATGGCCTGAATCAACCGAATTTTAGCCTTTAGCGAATCGGGATAAGTCGGGTCGGCCAGTACCCCGGCAACGGGTTTGGTATTGGCCAGCACCCGGAGTTGCCCCCGTGCCTGCATCCAGCCGTATCCTACGAGTTCGTGCTGCCAGATAGCCAGCAAGCTAATCACGATTAAAACACCTACCCCGATTCGTTTAAACATACGTGTGTATCGCCACACAGAGAACGCTTCACCACCGGGGATGTTTTGGATAGAGAGTACCCAGGGGAAGGAAACGTTGGAATAGCGGAGCGAAATTTAAGCAGCAACGCCACCGCATGTCACGGTGGCGTTGCTGTAAATTTGATTTGTCTTGAATGAACTCAGTTCTTCATCAGCGTCTGTAGTGTACGGAGGTTATCCTCTTTGTCGAAAATTGCCCGCACGGGAATCTGAAAGCCCGGCACAGTCAGACTGGTCAGTGTGTCGGCCATGAACAGAACCGACACCAACGCAAACGCCATCGTTGGCTCGTCTAACTGGTACTGCTCCACCGACTGCCGAACCGGGTCAATGATCCAGTATTCCCGAACGCCATGGGCGGCATAATCTTCAAACTTGATTCCTTTGTCGAATTTAGCGGTACTTTTTGAGAGAATCTCCACCACTAAATCAGGTGACGGTTGTACCATCTGGTCGTCATCGAATGCGCTGGCCGTTTCTTTATTCCAGTAGCAGATGTCTGGTTCGTAATCGTTACGAGTCATGCCAACGAGGGCCTTCTCCGTGTCTACCTCACCCAGGTCGTGAATCATCACGTAATACTGAAGCAGACCAGCAAGTAATTTAGAGGCATTCAGATGCCGACGCTTAACAGGCGAATGCATGATAACTGCGCCATTAATAAACTCTGCTTTAACGTCGTCCGACAACCACTCCCGGAACGCCCGCCGTTTATTCGCTTCGTCATTCAGAATGGCCTGCGCCCGCTCAATGACCAATTTGGCATCAGGGGCTTCCAATAACTCAGCAACGCGATTCGCCAGCATAAAGACCGTTTTTTGTCTGGTTAAAGATACAAATTTTTCAGGGGTGTACAGACGGCGCAACGGGTTGTACCGTCTGTACACCCCCGAAATTTATTACTTCTGCAATTCGGCGATCATGGTAGCACCGCCCATGCTGGGGATTACGGCCTGCTCCTTCAGCACCCGGCGCGACCCGTCGGCAGCCACCCAGATGGTTTGTCCCCCCGCCGTTCCGTCGGCCGGTTTCACCTCCAGCTTGTAGGCGTCAAATGTGCCGGCCGGTACCGTAACCGATTCTTTACCCGCCACCGTCAGGGTAAACAGTTTACCTTTCTGGGTTTGCAGATCGAAGTTGCGGTACGTGGTGGTGTAGCCTTCCTTGATCGGCAGCGATGCCAGCATCACGGACGCCCCGCCCCCATCGGCAAACATCGGTCCGTCAGACTTGGCATCGAACGGCTTGGCTCCGGTGCCCATGTTCATCGAGCCGGTGATTTTATCCGCACTGTAGGCCATTTCAATCGTTGCCGGTCCCTGTTTGGCCGTGCGTTTCACCGGCGACAGCGTCTTTTTGTTCACCACCGATTCATCGCTCATCGTACCCATCGGCGAGACCACGGATTCGGTTACTTTCCAGTTGTCGCCATCGGCCACGATTTCGGTCGTTTTGTCCATATTCATCGTCTGACCACCCGCCTGAATCGTCGTTTTGTAGGCATACTTGCCCGGCTTCAGGTCTTCCATCGGCACGGGAGCTATCAGTTTGCGGGTGGTGAGGGGCGGCTGAGGGGTGGGCTTCGACTGCGCCATACTGAGTACGGGCAACAGCAGCACTGCCAGACCGAGGAGGGTTAGTTTTTGCATGAGATTTTTAGGGGATGTCTACCCGTCAAAAGTACCCAGGCTCAGCACACTTAACGCCGGATTGGGATGAACGGCTCATTTGGTGGGGTGTAGTCGCTATAATTTAGGCCATGCCGTATCTTTCCTAACCGACTTACTCAATTTCCAATGATGTTGAATGCCCGCTTCCTGCCCGACCCACGTCTGTTGCTCACCGACCTGCGCGATGGCCCCCGATACCCGTATAACGGCGTGATGCATACGTTGCCGTGGTCCACAACGTACGAAGAACTGGCGCGGCTGCCGTTTGTGCGAAAATTGCCACACCACGCCTTTGGCTGGCCGGTCTATTTCGTTGACGTGCCGCTGCGACTGGGAATGCTGGAGGTGGACGGCATCGAAATAAACCGGCCCGACATGAACCCGTCGTGCCTCATCCGCAACGACGTACCGGTAGATGGCTATGAATTTGAGGTTCGCCTGACCGAGCCGGGAACGGAGGGCTATTGGCAACTCAGGGCATATTTTGAGCAGACATTGGGCAAACCGACCAGTTCGTGGGACTATCCCAAAGATCAGGTCCACGCCCAATGGCTGTACGATGGGTTGCGGATTTCGCTCACGTATTGGTTTAGAAGTACCGTCAAGCGATCTGATTGGGACTACACGTCGCTGTCGATTACCAATGAGCGTATCTACCCCGACTACCTGACCGATACCTACACAAATCAGTTTCGCCTGGAAACGGACGCGGTGCAGTACAAAACCTACAAGTTGCCCTACCTAAGCATACCCCATAACTACCGAACCTCGCGCTACGTGCGGCTGACACCGGCTACGCTACAACGACTGTTGGAGCATAACCGGCACACTCTTGCTGTCTGGTTCGATGCACCGGCGCAGAAGTTAGGCATCGCCTTAGCCACCTACGCGCTTATGATTCCCGTACCCGACGCCCCCCGACTCCGGCTGGAAACCATTGACCTCGACCGGGGGCAGTACGCCGATGAATTGACCCTAACGGGCTTACCCGACGGGTCACAGCTATTGGCCTCGGCGGACGTGGGCAAGCTCAACGCCCTGCGGAAAACGCTGCAAGAGTGGCTTTACTCCAGGGCCTGATACACGCCAATGCGAAACTTACGGACGAAATCGCCATAGTAGGCATAAGGCTGTACGTTAGTAAAAATCAAGAGAATCAGCTCCTCTTTGGGATCAATCGTAAACTCGGAGCAGTACATACCACCCCAGGTGTACGAACCGGGCGTAGCCTGATCGCCGTAGTGCGTTTTGTCGGTAATCAACTGAAAACCAAGACCAAACTTGTCCTGCCGGTCCCACACCTCCGACTCGCCAATCTGATTACGAAGCATCTCAGCCACGGTTTTGCGACCCAGAATCCGTTTTCCGTTGAAGGTGCCTTCGTTGAGCATCATCTGGCAGAATTTCGCGTAATCTTCTACTGTACTCACCAACCCTGCCCCACCCGAGAAGTACGTCCGTGCGCCCGACACGGCGAAGTTGCGGTAGGCTTCGTTGTCATGAAGGGTCATTGGTTTGTCCATGCTGCCTTTGGTGTAGAGTTCAACCAACCGATTGGCCTTTTCGGCGGGCAGGTAAAAATAAGTGTCGGTCATGCCCAGCGGCTCCAGCACCCGTTTCCGCATCGCCACGTCCAGCGGTTCGCCGGACAGGATTTCGACCAGCCGACCGATGATGTCTATGTTCAGCCCGTAGGTGAAGGCCGTGCCCGGATCGGCAATGAGCGGACGGGTAGCTAATTTATTCACCACGTCTTCGAGTTTATCGGGCTTGGTGGAGTTGAAAAACGGCACCTGGAACTCCGGGCGGCTATCGAGTGGGTGTTCGTAGGGAATGCCGGTGTTATGGCTCAGCAACTGCCGGATGGTGATTTCGGATTTCGCCGGGCGCGTCTCGTAATCAGCTGTACCGGTTCCACCTGCCACTTTCCCGTTACTCACCAGTACTTTCGGATTTTTAAACGCCGGAATGTACTTGCTGATGGGATCATCGAGCAGGAATTTTTCTTCCTCGAACAGGGTCATCAGCGTCGCCGTCATGATGGCTTTCGACTGGGAGGCAATCCGAAAAATGGCATCGCGTTTGATGGGCGTTTTCGTCGCCAGATTACTGTACCCGAACGCTTTATAATGCACAATTTTTCCCCGGTGCGCCACAAACGTCACGGCATTGGGCGCGATATCCGTATCGACTAAGCCCTGTAACCAGGTATCGAGCCGGGCCAGTCGTTCGGGTGAAAAGCCCCCTTCGGCGGGCGATTTGGCGGTAGTAAACGTTTGCGGCTTTGGCAACTGCGCAATCGCCAGCGGGCTGATGAGCAGCAGGAACAGGATTTTTTTCATGGATGCAGGCATGTCGGGAACAGCGATACTACCGAAAGTCAATTGATGACAATCTTTACCAGCCCGGCCAGAAATATTGGGTCTATTTCGGCCCCGATGCCAGGCGCGTCGGGCAGGGTAATCTGGTAACCCGTGTACATGGCGCCACCCAAAACCGGGTCGATGGCATGTTCAAACGGCGCGTCCAGATCGCAGAACCGGATGTTTTGCCGGGCCGACGCCAGATGCGCGTTCGCCGTAATCGCCAGCCGAGACTCCGACATGCAGCCAATCATGCACGGAATACCGGCCGATTCGGCGATGGCGTTGATTTTCAGGGCCTCAAAAATCCCCCCGCTCTTGGAAAGTTTGATGTTAAAATAATCAACCGCTTCCTCCCGCACCAGCCGAATGGCATCGGCCGCATCGAACAGGCTTTCATCGGCCATGATGGGCACATTCCCAGAGTCTTTAAGTCGTTTCAGATAATGTACATCCTGCTTACGGACTGGCTGTTCACAGTATTGGAACTGGTGGTCGATAAAGCGGGTCTGGTAAAGTATTTCCGAAGCCGTGTTGTAATCCCATCCCTGATTAGCATCCAACCGATAAGGTACATCGTAAAACAGGCGGTTAGGATTCAAGTCCATCAATCCTCTTTCAATAGCATACAGCCGCTCAATATCAGCCTGAATGGTTGTACCTAACTTGATTTTTATTGCCGCTCCACCATTCTTATAAATCCGCACGGCGTCTTCGGCCATGCGCTCCGGCGTGTTCAGGTAAATGGTCTCGTCAGTGGTCAGGGTGCGTTTTGGGCCGCCCAGAAACTGATACAACGGCATATTGGCCCGTTTGGCGGCAATGTCATACAACGCCATATCAAACGCGCTTCGGGTGGTCGGGTGGCCGGGAAGATAGCGGGTAATGGCACCGAGACAACCTTCAATGTCGAGCGGGTCACGACCGATCAACAGCCGGGCCATGTCCTGCGCTGCGGCCAGACCGGAGGCCTGCGTCTCGCCCACAATCATCCAGAATGGCGACCCTTCACCCCAGCCGGTGATGCCTTCGCTCGTCTGCATGTCGACCAGCATATTGCGGGCGTGTTCAATCGTCCCCAGCGAAATAGCGATGGGTGCCTTCAGCGGAATATCGCAGGCGTAGAGGGTAATTTGGGTGATGATCATAAACCGCAAAGACGCAAAGGTTAACGCAAAGTCCGCAAAGGAGTCATAGCGTTCTTTGCGCCAGTCTCTGCGTCTTTGAGGTTAAATATTTACTCTGGAAACTGACTCTTATCCAGGCCCGGAATGATGCGCAGGGCGTTTTTGTAATACACTTTTTTCAGCACATCGTCGGGCAGCGCCATGCCGTACATGCGCCAGAAAGCATGGTATTTTTTGTGGTAAGGAAAGTACTCATCATCCGTTTCCAGCACCCGGAAGTACGTGGTATATTCCGATGGCACCCAGCTATCCTTACCGAACAGAATCCGGTCCTGATACTTGACAAAGAACTTGTGCGCAGCACGCGGCTGACGACCTAACTCGGCGATGATGGCTCCGATCTCCAGGTTCATGTTCGGAAACACCTGCATCAGACTGTCGAGCTTACTCAGATTATTCGGATACCAGCCAAAGTGCGCATTGATAAACGTCGTTTTCGGGTGCTTCCGAAACACATTATGCTGCTCAGCGATGAGTTTTTCCCAGGCTACGCCCGTGTTGGCATCGCGCTTGCGGCCGGGGTGCAGTTTCAGCTCGAGCCAGCGTTCGTTGTACCGGTCGAGTGGGTCCCAGAACGACTTGGGATCGCCGGTATGAATCAGCACAGGAATGCCCAGTTCGCCACATTTCGCCCAGATGGCGTCTAATCGCGGATCATCCACCCGGACGCGCTCCCCTTTGGTGTCTTTGTAATCAAGACCCAGGTTCTTGTAAATTTTCAGGCCGTGGGCACCCTGCTTTACATCGGCTTCGAGCGTTTTTACGGCGGCTTCGGTCCAGCCCGGCTCCCCAATCCGGTCAAAATTAATGTTGGAAAACAGGATCAGCCGTTTTGGACTGGTTTTCTGAATGTTGGCCAGCGACCCGGCAAAGAACTTGTCACTCTGCCCGGCCCCGCCAAAGCCCCGCCCGCTGAGGTTAACCATCACCTGCATGTTCAGTTCGTCCATCTGCTTCACTAATGCGTTCAGGTCCTGATCGGGCATGTCCCACTGATGGTTATGCACGTCGATAAACGGGTATTTGGCGCGGGTCAGTTTATGTTCCGGCACCTTCAGCGTCGAGATGGGATCATACTCCTCGAAACCCAGCGGCATATCGGCGGGTTTCTGCGCTTGTGAGCAAGAAAAGCTGAAAATAACCGCGAAGGCGCAAAGTAGGCGCGAAGGACGCAGGGAAGGAATGGGCATAGTTTTATTGAGGATTACGTTTCTACAACTGCCCTGTTGTCTCCTTTTGGAAACAGTAGCTTTTCAATGAGTTCATATACTTTTGTACAGGGATTATGATTGGCATAATCAGTCCGACCGACGAATTCACTTTCTAAACGTTTGGCCCATTCGATGGCCTGCTTTATGTCGCCGTGTTGCTGTAAAAGGGCAAACATATCCGGGCTGTTCTTCTGATAGGTGTAGACACGTTTCAACTTCTGCGATAACTCCCGCTCAATCACTCTCTTATAATCGTCACGGGACATGCCGTTTTGGAAGAACTGAAAATGTAGCAGGTACCATAACTCAAAAGCCTCGTTCGTCCATGCACAGTTCACACCGTCACGTTGACCCTTAAAAATAGCATTGTTAAAGTTCTGTTCCGGGAAACTATCGCGGTCAAAGACGGCCCAAACTTCATCAATTACACGGCCATTTTGCTCGAATCGTTGCTTGGCTTTCAGCGCGTCTTCAATAACGGTTAAGGTATTATGTCCGGTCCCATTTATTTCTAATTGCACCGTGTTAACGACACCAGGCGGCAAATTAAGTTTGAGACCTTCAAAGTAGTTTGGCTCCGTTTTGGTACCTTCACAAACGATCAGGTAAAATACCCGCTTTGATTGACTATCCTGCTTTCGGTTCGTTTCCCGCCGCTCAAAGCGTTTCAACTGCGCATTATCGATCTTTATTTTTCGTGCCATGCCGGTACGAGTGTTGACAAGTCGCCGATGAACGGAATAGCCCCGTAACGGCCCTGAATATAATCTTTCTCAAACGACCGGTCTTTGCGCACTTTATCGCCATTTTCTTCCTGATACTCAACCAATGAATACAGGCAGGTAGCTCCGTATTGATCTTTTTCGGTAAAATAAATCTGATCGCGCCGAAACCCGCCGTAAGTCAGCAGATTCGTATCGTGCGTAGCAAAAATTAATTGTGAGTTATTAGGGTTTGTCTCAGGGTTATTGAACAGCCGAATAACAGCCTGCGTCATCAGTGGATGTAGTTTGGCGTCTAGTTCGTCTACGACTAAAATGCTACCACTTTGCAACGATTGAAACATTGGACCAATTAAATCAAACAATTTTTGAGTTCCAGCAGACTCATCACTATCTAACAAAAAAACTTCTTCGCCAACAATCAAGTGATTCGAATCATATTTGGGATGTATAGTTAAAATGGCTGATTCAATAACCTCTCTTGATTCCGAATTGAAACGCCTTTGTGCACCTGCTATTTCAGCAGTTTTACCATCACTGAGTTGCTCATCGTGAACATGTATATGCTCAAAACCTAAGTTAAGATGTCCTAAGAACATCAATAATTTATTATTATCTTCTTCAGATAGAAGAGAAAGCGTTTCAGGTCTAAATCCTTCATTATTAATACCGGACCAAGTGGTAATCCGAGTGAACCAAACAATAACTTGTCTTGCAATGGAGCCATTAAATTGATCGCATACTGATAAAAATAAAGCATTATCTCGAGTTTTCTCTTCTAAGTTTTTTCCTTCCTTAAATTCTCTAAAAACTTCAATATTGCTTTTCTCACGAAGAAAAAGTGGTTTCTCCCGTTCTTTCTTTGCCAAGAAAAGCCATTCAGATCGAATTGATTTACGATCAGCTTCAAATCCGTAACGATAACGACCTTCTTTTAATAAGATAAGTACTTCAAAATAACTCGGCGCCATTTCTGTCTCAGTACTAAGCTTGAATGGAGTTACTGGTATTGAGGTCGTTGATGATTGTTCCGCCGACTTCTCAACGATGTAACGCATGGTCGCCATAGCTTTCAGCATATTCGACTTGCCGCTGGCATTAGCTCCATAAATGACTGCACTCCGTAGTAACTGATAACGCCCGGCATCGATTAGCTGCTCTTTATGCTCACTGACCGACGACGCATCCATCCGCAGGGTCTGCCGGTCTTTAATGGATAAATAATTGGCAACGCTGAATTCGATGAGCATGGTTGCTATGGGCGTAGAGGAAGGCGAACTCTACAATCATAATGCAATAACTAAAATTTTGAGAAAAATTCTCACAAAACACATTATTTAAGGCAGAATTATTACGATTCACGATAAATCAACGCGACACAGTGCGCGGCAATGCCCTCTTTGCGGCCGACAAAGCCCAAGTGTTCGGAGGTAGTGGCTTTGATGGAGATGTCGTCTTCGGGTACGTTCATCACGCCCGACAGACACGCTTTCATAGCGGGGATGTGCGGGTTCAGTTTCGGCTCCTGCAACACCACTGTTACATCGACGTTCGAGACGTCATAGCCCGCTTCGCGAATCATCCGTAGCACCTCGGCCAGCAGCAGTTTGCTGTCGACACCTTTCCAGCGGGGGTCTTTGTCGGAGAAATGGTAGCCGATGTTGCGCATGTTGGCGGCCCCCAGCAGGGCATCGCACAAGACGTGGCAGACCACATCGGCATCGGAATGACCAAAGGCCCCGTGCGTGTGCGGAATCTGAATGCCGCCCAGCCAGAACGGGTGGCCTTCCACTAATGTATGGACGTCGTATCCCTGTCCTACGCGGATTTTCATGCGGCAAAGCCATTTTGTTTTAGGTATGCTTCCACCTGAAGCAGAAATTCTATTGTTACAGTCAACGCATACTGGGCATCAGTCTCGTCAACAGCCGGATCAGCATCATAATCACTTTCCTGACGCATTTCAAAGAGTTTTGACACTACCCAAATGTCCTCTCTGGCGAATAAGCCTGCTTTGACAAAGTGTAGGCTGAACAAATTTTGTACCGCAGCGTGCGAACGAGTGGCTATATCTAAAGTAGCCAACAATGCGCGGATCGAGTCGAAGTAAGCGTAGTACGTCCGGTTACAGACGCCCGTGTATTCATCATCGTTCATCAATATTCGGGCCTGGCGCAAACAATCGTAGGCCCGGCTCATGTAATTGTCTACGTTATCTTTCACAAACGGATGCCCTCCCGACGGACATTACAATAAAAGAACAAGTCGGAACACGCATATTTTTCGGTGTAAGCAGGTTTGATGGACAGCCAAACGCCATATTGCAACCAGGTATCCCAGATTAGGTCCCAATACTTGTCTACTTCAGCCATTAAACGAAAATCGTTGTCGTTCAGCACTACCAGGTAATCCACATCGGATTCGGCGTGGAAATCACCTCTGGCATACGAACCATATAGAATTACCCGGTTCAGCCGGTCGCCATAGAGGTCGGAGAGCACCCGCTTCACTTCCTGCGAAATCAATTGCAGTTGCTCGACCGTAAGTGGTTTGGGGTCATAGACAATTTCCATGAGTAATTCATTTGGTTATACTGCCTCTTCCAACTCAGCCGTAAGTTCCTGTTCCGATGGTTCGGCCCGGCGGTAATAAAGGGTGGAGCAGTTTTCTTTGCGCAGAATCTGCCGGGCACTGGCCTGTACCTCTGTCGGCGTGACGGCCTGAAGCTGAGCGGCTTCCTCGTTTACCCAGTCGGCATTACCCGCGTTGGCCGCAAACGCCAGATTCATGGCCCGGTTCAGGAGTTCCACTTCCGAAAACGCCAGCGTGGCCTCGCCCTGATTCTTAACCTTGCTCAACTCTTCATCAGACACAACCTGATCGATCATTTCCTGCACCAAGGATTCCACGGCGGCATCGGCTTCTTCCAGCGTGACGCCCTCGTTGAGCGTCCCCTGCACCAGCAGCAAGCCAGGTTCGACAGAGGAGGTGATATGCGCACCAACGTTACTGAAAATCGGATTGTCGCGCAGCAGTTTCTGGTACAGCCGCGACGATTTACTGCGGCCCAGCATATCGCTCAGCAGGTCGGCCGCCGGGAATCCGGGATCGAAACGGCCCGGCATCTGATACGCTTTGTACAGGGCGTTGAGCGGTACGGATGCGGTGGTTTCCATAAACCGCGCCTGGGTCTGTACCGGCTCCTGCGGCAACTGCCGAATGTACGGCTCTCCGGCTGGAATGGGCGCGAACCACTTCCCGCACAGTTGCTTTACCTGCTCCAGCGTGACATTACCGGCCACGACCAGCACAGCATTATTCGGCACGTAATATTTGAAGAAAAACGCCTTCACATCGTCCAGCGTGGCATTTTCGATGTGGCTGATGTCTTTACCGATGGTAGCCCAGCGGTACGGATGCACCTGATACGCCAGCGGGCGGAGTTTCAGCCAAACGTCGCCGTAGGGTTGATTCAGGTACCGCTGGTTAAACTCTTCAATCACCACTTTTTGCTGAACCGCCAACACCTGCGGGTCGAAAGACAGGCTCATCATCCGGTCGGACTCCAGCCAGAACGCGGTTTCCAGGTTCGTCGAGGGCAGGGTGATGTAATAGTTGGTGATGTCGGCACTGGTGAAGGCATTGTTTTCGCCCCCTACCTTTTGCAGCGGCTCATCGTAATTCGGAATATTTTTGGACCCGCCGAACATCAGGTGCTCAAACAAATGGGCAAAGCCGGTGCGGTTGGGGTCTTCATCGCGCGAGCCGACGTTGTACAAAATATTGACGGCGGCTATAGGCGTGGTGGGGTCTTCGTGAACGTATACACGCAGGCCGTTATCGAGGACAAACTGTTCGTAGTGAATCATTGGTAAACCTTTCCAAAAGCGGACTCGTTACAGATAGAGTCCATTAACAAAAGTACAACGCGGGCTATTGGGAATCAAACCGCGTATTTTTCAAACCGCAGGGTGCTTACCCTTTACCGGTTTCAGCCAACGTATCCTTCATGAAACGTATTTTGCTTGTTCTTTTCCTGCTCGTCCCGGTGGTTGCACAGGCTCAGGTACTGACCGATTCTTCGCTTCAGCAGACCATTCTCAAAGCCCTCGATCATATTTATAATTTTGAATTCGCCGAGGCCGAGCCGTACATCCGTCAGATTCGCGCCCGGTACCCGCAGCATCCCGTTGGGCCGGTGCTGAAAGCCGTTCAGACGCAGTGGCAGTACTTTCCGATCAAAAACAACCCGGCCGCTA
>JBBQLG010000077.1:0-27935 GCA_038327655.1 Cytophagales bacterium | reverse complement strand
CTGTGGGACGATCGCCCCCCCCCCCGCCCCGGGGGTGTGGTACGGTCTGCCCCCCCCGGCCGCCCCCCACCGGGCTAAAAAAACACAAAAAAAAATTTTTTTAAAACCCCCCCCCTCCCCCGCGGTCCCCCCCCCGCGACTGCGTCAGCATCCGTACCATCCGCCGGTGCGCCGGTGCGGTTCCATCCTGCCTACTGTTCAAACTTCTCTTTCTCCGTTACGCTCCGCCAGGCATCGGTGCGGAAAGGAACGGCGGGGAACCCGTCTTTATTGAACAGATTGGCTTCGCCGTTATCGTTGGCCCAGCCGTAGCGAACCGCCACCGGCGTGGCCACGGAATCGGACGACAACACCACGACATCCCCTTTGATCTCGGCCTTCGCAAAATAGAATTTCTCGTCGGCCCCGGCCACCTGGAAGCCTTTCAGATACCCATACTTGTCGTGCGATACCAGCCCCTGCCCCACGTTTTTAAACGTCAGCGTAATCTGATTGCCGGTCATGGTGCGGGCATCGTACATGGGTCCGGCAGAAACCAGTATTTTGCCGTACGCCACCCGCAGGGCTTCGGCGGCTAACCGTTTACCCACATCCTGCTTGTTGCGCGGGTGAATGTCCGACGGATTGCCAATGTCCGACGTAACGGCCATACCCGTATTGGGCAGGGCTAAAGCCATCGTCTGGGCCTCGCGGAGTTCAGCCCAGTTGCTGCCCTGACTGTTGTCGGCACTCCCAAAATTGGCCAACTGCACAAACAGAAACGGGAAATCAGTCGATGCAGTCGGTTTGGGCAACGGCAAAACGGCATTCGCCCAATGCGACCGCCAGTCGCGGATTAGCAGCGGAAACGCCCGCCGATACTGATTGGCCCGATCCGCGTTGGTCTCGCCCTGGTACCAGATGACACCCTCGATAGCGTACGGAATCAGCGGATGCACCATCGCGTTGAACAGCAAACTGCCGTACGTATTCGGCCCGGCGTTGTACGATGTCGGGTGTACCTGGGCCACGCGGTACTGCCATTTACCCGCCAGCGATTCGTCTACATTGGTACCCGTCAGGCCAAATTGGCCACCGCTGCCCATCAACCCGCCTGAACCACCGCTATCGTTTATCCGCACGGCAATCACGTTGCGGCCCGGCTTCAACAATCCATCGGGCAGGACATAATTGCGAAGGGCATAGTCGCGGGTGCTGCCGACAAACTGGCCGTTCACAAACGTCGAGTCGACATCATCGCTGGGTCCGAGCCGGAGGATCACCTTTTTGGGGTTTACGTTATCGGGAATCATCACCTCGCGCCGGAACCAGACCACGCCATCGAATTCGGGCAGTCCGCTCCATTGCCAGTCGCCGGGCATGTTCATCGTCCGCCAGCCGCTGGCATCAAAATCGGGGGTGGCCCAGGTCAGGGCTTCAGCAGCGGTAGGCAGTTGCCCGTTCTGCGTTTTGGCGAGCAGTTTGGCGATGCGTTGTTGTCCGCTCTGCCGCATGGCTTCGTCGGTGGTGGGGGCGTTGGCGATTGCCGTGGCTAATTCGGGGTCTTTGGCCAGGCCCTCGCGGCTCGTCCAGGTTTCGATATGCGTACCGCCCCAGGTGGTGTTTACCAGACCAATCGGCACGTTCAGCTCGGTTTGCAGCGACCGGGCGAAAAAGTACCCAACGGCCGTAAACCGGGCGGCTGTTTCGGGCGTGCATGCCGACCAGTTCCCGTCCACATCGTCTTTAGGTACCAGGCTAAGGCTTTTTTTGACCAGAAACTGCCGCATGGTGGGGTAGTTGGCTGCTTTGATCTCGGCTTTGGCATCGTTCACGCCCGACAGTTGCCACTCCATGTTCGACTGCCCCGAACAGACCCAGACGTCGCCCAGCAGGACATCGTCGTAAGTCAATTCATTCTTCTTACCCTTCACCGTCAGCCCGTAAGGACCACCGGCTTCCATCGGGTCGAGGAGCAGCATCCACTTACCGGATTTATCGGCTTTCGTGGTTTTGACCTGATTAGTAAACGTGACGGTCACTTTTTCACCGGCCTCGGCCCAGCCCCAGACCGGAACGGGTTTTTTCCGCTGAAGGACCATGTGCGAACCAAACACGTTGGGCAACCGGACATCGGCGTAACTGAACTGAACCAGCAGCAGGCCAACAGCCAGCAGCGATAAGCGTAAACATTTCATGGGTGTTTGTCTTTAGGAAGTAACGCAGCACAAATATAATCATGCCCGAACGCATTTTGCTTACCGGTGCCAGTGGTAATGTGGGCCTCGAAACGCTCCGTTCGCTGATGCAGCAGCCCGGCAAAGCGGGACGGTTTACGGTAATTGCCGGGGTACGAAATCCGACCATCGACCGTGACCGGTTAGCCGTGCAACCCGATGAATTTGTATTGTTCGACTTTTCCGACCCGGCCACCTTCGCCCCCGCCCTGACCGGCACTGACCGGGTGCTGCTCGTGCGACCGCCCCAACTCGCCGACGTACCCCGATACTTCGCGCCGTTTGTACAGGCCATGAAACGGGCGGGTACCAAACAGGTCGTTTTTCTGTCGCTACAGGGCGTAGAGAACAACCGGCTAACCCCTCATCATAAAATCGAGAAGCTGATTTTCGACGCGGGCATTCCCTACACGATGCTGCGGCCAAGTTTTTTCATGCAAAACCTGAGCACCACCCACCGCGACGAAATCCGGGACCGTTCCGAAATTTTTGTACCCGCCGGCAACGGCCGGACCAGTTTTGTCGATGTCCGCGACATCGGGGCCGTAGCTGCCGTAGCCCTAACCGACCCGAAGCACCTCAACCAGAAGTATGAACTGACCGGCTCCGAAGCCCTGACCTACGGCGAAGTCGCCCAACTCCTGACCGACGTGCTGGGCCGCCGGATTACGTACAAAAATCCGTCAATGATTCAGTTCATCTGGCAAAAATGGCAGCGGGAACACAACCCGCTTGGCTTCGTGCTGATTATGACCGCGCTCTACACGGTGGCAAAACTGGGCAAAGCCGCCGACCTGACCGATACCACCGAACAGTTGCTGGGCCGAAAACCCATCAACTTCCGGCGGTTTGCCGAAGATTTTAAGGGCGTGTGGCAGTAAGCTCACTCGCCAGCCCGCGTAAATTCCGCCCCTTCGGCGTTTAGCGACCCAACCGTCCCCACCGGTGTTAACTGGAACAGCAACAGCGATTTGCCGTACCATTTTTTGTCGTACACCACCCGAAACGTGTCATACTGCCAGTGCTCAAGCATAGCCGTCGTCCGTCCGCTGGCCACCATCCGCAGCTTACCGTCCGTCAGCCGAATGTCGACGGTACCGTACAGCGGGTCTTCGTAGTGGCCCGCGTAAGCCGTCAGCGGCAAGGAGGCTTTCGTGTTGGGCGTGTGCTTGGCCAGTATCATCTTCTCTCGCCCTTCGCCCTGCTTCGCCAGCCCGCCGTACAGTTGCCGGAACTCCGCGCTCCAGTCACGGCCGACACCCAGCGCAAACTGATCGAACGCCCGGTACATCAGCGCGTGGCGCAGTTCGGCATGGTCGAGGTTACCGAGGATGAAGATGCCCAGTTTTTCGTCGGGTAGCTGGGCGTGGAGGGCGACGGCTCCGGTGAGACTTCCGGTATGAAAATTAACCTTATGGCCCCGGTAATCGTGCTGAAACCAGCCCAACCCGTAGGTTTTCCAGTTCGGTTTGGTCAGTTGCTGCGTGGGGTAAAAACCGGCGTCCGTCACGATGGTCTGCGGCTTGAATAACTCCGTCCAGGTAGCGGGTTTCAGCAGCCGCCCACCGTCGTACTTACCGCTGTCGAGCATGCACAGCGTCCAGTGGGCAAGGTCATCCACGCACGACCAGACCGAACCCGCCGGTCCAATCGCATCGGCGGTGTCGTTTTCAACCACCATGATCGTGCTGTCGACCCGGACGTGAGGACTGGTCCGGTTGGCATCGGTCAGCAGAGCCAGCGTGGGGCGGGTGCGGGTCATTTTCAGCGGATCGAACAGGCGTTTCTGAATGAACGACGCCCACGGCTGGCCGCTCACCTTCTCGATGACCGCCCCGGCCGCTAAGTAAAATACGTTCTGGTAAACAAAGCCCGCCCGCAGCGAGTAACTGGGTTTCACGAGCCGCATCCGGTGCAGAATCTCCGTCGGCGACAGGCCGCTGTTGGCCCAAAGAAAGTCGGTATTCCCCACCCCGGTATTGTGCAGAAACAGGTCGCGCACCCGCAAATCACGCGTCACGAACGGGTCGTAGAGTTGAAAGTCGGGCAGGTAGTTCACCACCGGATCATCCCAGTGCACCTTGCCTTCATCGACAAGCATGGCCATACAGGCAGCCGTCATGGCTTTGGTAGTGGACGCACAGGCAAACAGGGTCTGGGCATCAATGGCTGCGGGCTGACCGAGTTGGCGGACACCGTAGCCTTTTTTGAGGAGTATTTGCCCGTCTTTCACCACAACAACGGCCAAACCCGGCACCTGCCAGTCCTGTACCGCCTGCTGTACGTAAGCATCGAAAGCGGCCACCGGATCGGGACGGGTTGCTTTCCGGGACTGGGCGGGGGCGGATAAACCGGTGAGGTAAAAAAGAGCGATTAAGCTGTAGATCAGGTGTTTCATGGACGAAAGGGGTTTCCTGACAAGGTAGTAGAAAAAGCGGTTGCCCCCGTCAGCCCGCTACGGATTCATCCGCCAGTACCACGTATTCCAGCACTAATGCCCAATTGTAGGCTTCACACCGCCACCGGATGTGCCAGAACGGACGATGCGCCCACCGGTACAGCCACGGCTGCGAATACGCCGACAATAACCCGGCGATGAAAAAATGAAACCCGGCCACGTCCGTTTCCATCCCCGTTACATCCAGCCGGTCAACGGCTTCGCCCAGCCGCAGCAGCGACGTCGCCAGCAAAACCTGCTCCATTCGGTTGGTGGTACCGGCCAGCGCGGCCCGTGCATCCAAAATCAGTTTCGGGCGGATGGCGCGGAGTTCGGGCGGGTCGAAGGCGCCGATGAACCGGGCGAGGTGGTAGATAATCAATGACGTTCGGGCGTAGTTGTGCGCACACCGAAACGGGTCGGTCCGGTAGCGGTCGGTCTCGACAATGGCCCGTAAAAACGTCAGGCTGTCGGCGTCGTGGTGGTTGCGGGGCAGGTCATACTGGTAAAGGCAGTACAGCAGGTTGCTCAGGGCGCAGGCATCCAGTTCGACGGGCATATTCTTACCGAACCAGGTTGAATAAGCCGCCAGTTGCCGGTACTCCGGGAAGGTATTCGGGGCCACCGATTGTACGCCGTTAGCATGGTAGCTTAGCTTGGTCTTCAGCCCGTTGAGGGCCGTACGATTTGGCACGGTTGTTAGGTAGACCATCGCCGTATCGTCGATATCGTCGGGCAACTGGAAATGCCGGAAATGCCGGAATAAAAAGCCGTGCGGGAAGTGCTGCGATGGTGCCGTCCGGTAGAAATTGTAGGTGTCCAGTCCATCCTTGTTTCGGAACCCTTTATAGGCGGCAATCGCCTGCCGACTCAGGCCGTCGACAATCCCCTGCTCCGCTTCAGATAGCCGCTCCCGCAGTCCCTGTAGGGTAAAAACAGTGATCGCCGTGAAGAAAACGTTGGTGTCGGCCCGCCGGTAAAACCAGGCCGGATTGCTGCGCTCCGATGCGAAAAGGCCATCGGGTTGCTGCAGTCGGGCTACATGATTCAGCAGTGCTTGCGGAGAATACGTCATGTCCCAAAAATACACAGTCGGCGCGAAACGACTGGCACTTGTTTTGCTACTTCAAAAATCAGATTCCTACATGTTACTATATTAATTAAATTTTCGCTATGAAATTAATATATATCGTATTAATTTTTACTAATCTGACTACCCTTGCCGTAGCCCAGAAAGCGTTTATTCTTCAGTTACAACCCAAAAAAGGCTTCGTAACGCTCTCGGCGGGTGTTAGTTTGCCTACGGGTGCTTTTGCCAATCGTACGGCAGATAACGAACAGGCCGGATTAGCCGGATTAGGCAGCACCATGAGCGTTGCGGCCGGCTACCGGGTGGCCGGTGTAGCAGGGCTGATGGCGCGGTATCAACAGCAGGCAAACCCAATGGATGCATCGGCCCTGCTTAGTCTGCCCACGCTGACACGCGCCGACCGGCGGATGGCGACAGCCGGTCAGTGGACGGTCACCTCTACGCTGTTCGGGCCGTACCTGAGCGTACCCTTTGGCCGGTTCGCGCTGGATGTGCGGGCACTGGCAGGTCCTTCTACGGCGGTTTGTCCCGCCAACAGCATCGAAGGATCGCTCGGCACCGTTACTATGTCTGTAAAAACATCGTCCGGGCAGGCCAGATCCACGGCATACGGTGGCGGCTTAAGCGTGAGTTATCGACTCGGCCGGGTGCTCTCGGCGGGCCTCCATGCCGATTACACCACGGCCCGGTACAATTTTACCGATATGACCACCACCACCAACGACGGCAGTCAGGCCCGTCTGGCCACCGTAAGCGGGCAGAAAACCATCTCGACGCTCAACGTATCCGGGGGACTTACCTATCTGTTTGGTAACCGCTACCGCCCGTTTTAACCGGCCTGCGGCCTTTAATCACAAACCGATTGCAACCCCCGACCCGGTCCTGTAGTTTAGCGTTTATAAACCACAGACCATCCCATGACACCCCTGCGTAAACACGCGGTTCTCCGCCAGATTAAAGACATCACCCTCGGCGCCACGCTGAGTCTTGCCCTGCTCAACGGGAGCGTATTGCTGCAAAGCTGCGGCAACAGCGACTCGCAGGAGTCCGAGCAGACGGAAACCTTCAAAAAAGGGGTGCGCACCTACATCACCGAAACCGCCCCCGGCAACTTCAAAATCACCGACGAGGTCGAAGAAAGCAACCCTGCCAAAGCCGGTGCCATCGTGAATTATTTCGACGGCCACCGCGATACCCTGAGCGTTGCTGCCGCCAAGCGCCTGGTCCAGAACGATCCCTCCACGAGTCAGTATCTCCGCAACCCCTCGGCCTACGGCAGCTATCACCACAACGGATTAGCCAACGCGCTGCTGTGGGGCGGGTTGGGCTACATGATTGGCCGCTCCACTGCTCCCCGCTACCAGGGCGATCAGCAACGGTACGGATCGGGCATGTACGCCAATTCGGGATTGTATAGCCGGTCGTCGGGCATTCGGGAGAGTGTGCGAAGTTCGCGGGTGGTCACGAGCCGGCCATCGGGCGGGCGCAGCGGCTTTTTTGGCAGCCGGGGTGGGCGCGGATTTTCGGGATAGTACCGATCAATAAAGATCACAGAAATATAAAAAGGCCTTCATCCGTGAAGGCCCTTTTTTTGGTACGTTTGCTAAGTAACAAAATGTCGATTTGTGTAGTATCCCTTGCAACTCTTTGGTGCAGTCAGGGGTCACCATGCAGACAAGCGGTTCTTTTTCCATCCGTCCAACTATCAACTCATTCATTACCAAACGATTATGAAACAAATGTACAAAGGGTTGCTTACCGCAATCGCAATTATGGGAGTAAGTAGCCTAAGCTGGGGGCAATGTTTTCAGCCACCAAGTAAATTTACCTTGGATAATGTTGGGTCAACGGTCAGTTACCCAAAATCTGTAGCAGTAGGCGACTTTGACGGTAATGGCAGCCCCGATATAGCAACGGCTAATTATGGCAGCAATACCATCGGAATATTATTGAATAACGGGAATAGCGGCTTCAACAAAGCTGTCTACCTCAAAGCAGGGTCATCACCCATCTCGGTGGCAGCGGCTGATTTCAATAAAGATGGAAAACTTGACTTGGCAGTAACTGATTTTTCAGACAATACAGTCTCCATACTATTTGGAAATGGGAACGGAAGCTTTGGTATAGCCATCAATTATAAGGTAGGTTCAGTTCCTGCGGGCATAGCACTGGGAGACCTCAATGGAGATGGATACATTGATTTAATTATTGCTATGTCTGGAGAAAATTCAGTCTCTATATTGCTTAATACTGGTACTGGCAGCTTTAAAGTTTCTACTGCTTTTGTGGGAGGAACAAACACATCGGTCGCAGTTGGGGACTTTAATGGTGATGGTAGTCTTGATTTCGCAGCAACCAACAACCAAACTAACTCAGTGTGGATTCGGCTCAATGACGGGAAAGGAGGGTTTACAGGCGCCGTTAATGTCTATTCGGTGGGAAATAATCCTCAATCCATTGGTGTGGGCGATTTTAATGGCGATGGACGACCCGACATCGCAGTAGCTAATACTGGCTCCAATACTATCTCCACCTTCCTTAATAACTACAAAGGCACGTTTGGCTTCGACCAGATCAAGCCTATACCAGTAGGCAGTTTTCCCCTTGCTTTGGCTGTAGGCGATCTAAACAACGATGGTAAACCTGACTTGGCAACTACTAATCTCGCTGATGGTACTACTTCTGTGCCATTAGGTAGAACCAACGGGGAGTTTGCTCCCGCCACTAATTTTATCGCAGGTATTGGCCCTATTTCGATTGTCATCAGGGACTTTAATTATGATAACAAACCTGACTTGATAACAGCTAATTATAGCGAAAATGCGGTTGCTATCCTGTACAACTGCACCGTTACCCCTCCGCCGACGCCAGTCTCCAGCCTAACGCTTGCGCAGCCTGTTTACGACTGTAACACAGGGGTACTTCTGCTTAGCACCACCGGTGGCAACGGCACTGCCATCGAGTACCGCGTAGCTGGCCTGCGCGACTGGTCAGCCAATAACAACTTTACCGTCCCACCTTACCAGCGTAGCGGTACGGCCTTTACCTTAGAAGCCCGCCAGAGTGGAATCGTACTGAACACTACTTTCAATCCTGGTGCGTTCTGCGCACCGGTAACCAGCCCTGACTACGCCCCGTTGGTGGATTTTTACAATGCCACCAATGGCCCCAATTGGGTCAATAAAACCAACTGGCTCCAGGGCACCAGCCCCTGTAACTGGTATGGTGTCTCCTGCGACGGTAACGCTCGGGTAACACAGCTATACTTTAGTAAAAATAATTTAACCGGCGCCCTGCCAGCCAGTCTGGGCAACCTGAGTGAATTAAAAAGCCTTGTTATATCAAGTGAACCCAACTTGTCGGGGACGCTGCCAGTCAGTCTGGGCAATCTCAGTAAACTGGATTTTCTCGAGGTCGAATCTACCGCAGTAACCGGCTCTATTCCAGAGAGCCTGGGCAATCTAAAGCTGTTGCAGCGAATTTTTATGGATAATAATAAGCTTACTGGTGTCATTCCTGCCAGTTTGGGCACGCTGAGCCGGTTGGAAAATTTATACCTGTTTAATAACCACCTCACTTACTGCATCCCCACCACCTTTTCAGCTTTATGCGGCCGAGATATCCGACTCGCCCTTATTTCAGGTAGTGATTTCAAAACTTTTTGTACTACTGGAGCTGGAGCCTGTACACAGACAAATTTGGCACTTAGCACGCCCGTCTACAACTGCTCGACCAACCTGCTGACCTATTCCACCACCGGGGGCAACAATACACCCATCGACTACCGCATCGCCGGGGTCCGCGACTGGGCCGCCAGCAACAGCTTTTTAGTGCCCGCCCTCTTCCGAAACGGGGTTACCCTGAATCTGGAAGCCCGCCAGAACGGAGTCGTCGCCAGCCTGCCCTTTACTACCGCCTGTCCCGTGGGGAGCCGTTTAGCCAGTACCGAAGCAGCCGCCCCATTTGAGGTGGTGGTCTACCCCAATCCGGTGGGTGAGCAATTCACCGTGGGCGTCAGTGGCGCCACCGGACAGACGGTACGTTTTCGGATAAGCACGCTCAACGGGCAAACGGTGGTCGAGCAGCGGGTCGTAGCGGAAAGCGACAACCACACCGAGACGCTCAAACTACCCGCGTCGGGAGGAGGGATGTATCTGCTTCAGGTCAGCACCGATACCCACAGCAAAACCCTGAAAGTGTTGAAGCCGTAACGGCATCCGGGCCACTCATGGCCGCAGTAGGCGGGCGCGGCTTCTCAGGATAATACCGCTCAATAAAGATCACAGAAATATAAAAAGGCCTTCATCCGTGAAGGCCCTTTTTTTGGTACGTTTGCTAAGTAACAAAATGTCGATTTGTGTAGTATCCCTTGCAACTCTTTGGTGCAGTCAGGGGTCACTACGCAGACAAGCGGTTCTTTTTCCATCCGTCCAACTATCAACTCATTCATTACCAAACGATTATGAAACAAATGTACAAAGGGTTGCTCACCGCAATCGTAATGACAAGTCTCTGGCTCAGTGCCATCACACAAATCATGGCGCAGACGCCAGTGTTGATAAAGGTGTCCAACAGTATTTTTGGGCTAGAAAGCACCCCAACGGGTTTATATTTTCAATCGGATGGCTTACTCTGGAAAACCGATGGCACACCCAACGGAACAGTAACGGTAAAGGATGTAGCGGGACAACCGGTACCTTATGGTGGTTACTTAGGTTTTGTTAATGGTCGCTTCTATTTTTCAAGTAATAATTCCTTAATGTATGTTGATGCGTCCGGTGTGACACGAAATATCAGTAACATAACCGGTCCGGCATCTAATTTCTTCTCGTTTGATGATCAGCTTTACTTTTCCGTGATAAGCCCTACTGCCGACACTACCTTATGGCGAATCAGTGGCGACGGTACACAAGCTACCGTGGTTGGGTCTTATCCAACAACCTATTTTCTCGCTCTCAAAGGTCAGTTATACTACTTGACAGCCAAAGATTCACCTGATAGTTATACAACTAAAAACTATAAAACTTTATGGCGTATACCGCTTCCTTCGACCAATGCAATCGCAGTAGCAGATTACCCCATTAGTGAGAATTTCAGGGAAATTCAATTTTTCGCCGTAAATGGCTACATGTATTTATCGGGCAGTCGCTATTATCGTTTAGACGGTTCAGGGGGAACATTTGCACCTCCACTCATAATTTATCAGTCAGATGGTACAGCGGCAGGTACAACCCTTCTTTCTCAACCATTCGACAATGGAGATGATGGAGTGGGCTTTCGGAATGAGAATAACCAGTTATATTATCTGACCTATAATAGCCGATCTTACGCTCCTTATAACCTTTACAGGATTAATTCAGCCACAAAATCAATTGAAACCCCATCAGACATTTATGGTCAGCTGCCTACCGGTGTTAGGCTTAACACTTTCTTTAATTCTCTCCCCGTTTACTTACAAAACTTTATAAGTTACAAAGGCCTGTTCTATTTCTCCGCTGGTAGTGAATCTGATTATGAATTGTGGCGTTCTGACGGTACTTTGATTAAGCGCATTCAAACCAGCCAAGGTTTGCCATCAGACCCACAAAGCTTCTATATTCACAACGGACTGCTTTATTTTACTGCATATAACAATGATGTTTGTCGAGAATTATATGTTACAGATGGTACGACGGCTGGTACACAACTAGTGGCGGACTTAAATCCAGGACCGGAAAGCTCATCACCCCGGAGTTTCTTCACGTTTAACAACGAACTATATTTTACAACCAATACCAGTAAGGGGGGTGGTTTATATAAACTTTCAAACAGCACGGCAATAACTCCGCCTACCAACCTTACCCTCACTCAGCCCACCTACGACTGCAACAGCGGCCAGCTTACTTTTTCCGCCACCGGGGGCAACGGCAGTCCCATCGAGTACCGCATCGCCGGGGTCCGCGACTGGAGCACCAGCAATAGCTTTACCATCCCCACGGTGTTCCGCAATGGTACTACGCTGAATCTGGATGCCCGCCAGAATGGGGTCGTCGTCAGTATTCCCTTCCTGACCGCCTGCCAGACTACGCCCCCAACACCACCCACCGGCACGGGTCTTACCCTCCCCCAGCCGACCTACGACTGCAACTCTGGCCAACTCGTGCTCAACGCCACCGGGGGCAACGGACAACTTGTCGAGTACCGCGTGGCCGGCCTGCGCGACTGGGCCAGCAGTAACACCTTTTCGGTGCCCACCTATCAGCGCAGCGGTACCATATTTACCCTCGAAGCACGCCAGAGCGGGGTTGTGGTCAGCCTGCCCTTCACCGCAGTCTGCCAGGTCACGCCACCTATGCCACCCGCCAGCCAACCCCTAACCGTTAGCAGCACGGTGGTGAACTGTCTCAACGGATCTATCCAACTCGTCGCTGCCGGGGGGGATGGCACCCCCATCGAGTATAAGGTGCCCGGCCTGCGTGATTACAGCCCTTCATCTCTCTTCACTGTGCCTACTTACCAGCGCAGTAATACCACCTTCACCCTGTATGCCCGCCAGAGTGGGCGGGAAGTGACAGGGACGTATACCGCAACCTGCCCCGTCAACGCCCGCGTAGCCAGTACCGAAGCAGCGGCTCCGTTTGAGGTGGTGGTCTACCCCAATCCGGTGGGTGAGCAGTTCAGCGTGGGCGTCAGTGGTGCAACCGGACAGACGATACGTTTTCGCATCAGTACCCTCAACGGGCAAACGGTGGTCGAGCAGCGGGCCGTAGCGGAGAGCGATGCGCACACCGAGACGCTCAAACTGCCCGCGTCGGGGGCGGGCTTGTATCTGTTGCAGGTCAGCACCGATACCCAGACCAAGACCCTGAAAGTGTTGAAGCCGTAAACATTCAAAGTGATTTATCTGCGCCGGTCGGCTGTTCTGCGGAACATCGACCGGCGTTTTCGGTTGGATAGGGTTTGTTTGCAAACCGTTCCCGTTCTTTAGGGTTATTTTTTAAACCTGCACCCACGGCCATGCTCACCCTAAAAACACTCACCCAGACGCCCGACGCCCAACTGCGTACTATTGGCTGGGACTGGATGCTCGGTACCGATACCCTCCCCTACCTGACCAACGAAGTAGTGGTGGTGAGCAACGAAGAAGTCGGCAATTATTACGAAGCGGCCAACCAGTTGTTCGAGATGCTGATTGAGGCCGGGCAGCAGGTGATTGACCAGAACCGCTTTGCCGAACTGGGTATCCCCGAAAACCTCATCGACCTGATTCACCTCTCCTGGAACGACGACCGGCAGATTCACCTCTACGGCCGGTTCGACTTTGCGGGCGGGGTGGGCGGAGCCGATGGGCATGATGCGGGCATTAAACTGATCGAATTCAACGCCGACACCGCTACCTGCCTGCCCGAAACCGCCGTGGTGCAATACGCTCATTTGAAGGCAAACGGGCTGGATGAGGCCCGGCAGTTCAACGCCGTGTTCGACACGCTGGTGGGTCAGTTTCGGCTGTTGCGCCACCACAACAGCGATCTCGAAGCAACGCTGCTCCTTTCTGCCATGCGCGACGTCCCCGAAGACGATGCCAACGTGGCCCTGCTGGGCGAAGCCGCGAAGGAAGCCGGTTTTGAGGTAGCCTACGCCTACGTAGATGACGTTGAGTTTTCGGGCAGTGAGGGTATTTTCCGGCAGGACAAAGCGACGGGCAACTTCATCAAATACGATTTCTGGTTTAAACTCGTCCCCTGGGAGTACATCGGCGAAGAAGAACCGGACCTCGCCATCCGGCTCACCGAAGCCGTCCGCAACCGGAAAGTAGTGGTGTTGAACCCGGCCTACACCCTGCTGTTCCAGTCCAAAGCCATCCTGAAAGTCTTGTGGGAGTTGTTTCCCTACCATCCGCTGTTGCTGCGAACCGAATTACAGCCGTTTACCGAATCGGGCGGGCATCCGGCGGCCTCGGTCGAGAAGGTGCTGTTTGGCCGCGAAGGTGCCAACGTACGCATCCTCGACGAATCGGGGCAGGTCACGGACGAGGTTGGGGGCGACTACGGGAATTACCCGAAGGTGTACCAGGAGTTTGTCGAGTTTCCGCGCGATGCCGCCGGGCATTATTTTCAGGCGGGTGTTTTTTACGCCGGTGAAGCCTGCGGACTGGGTTTCCGGCGCGGGGGCCGCATCATCGACAACGGCGCGGGCTTCGTCGGGCACATCATTGAGTAAACACAACTCGCTGGCAGCGTAGCATAGGGGCTGCAAATCAGGCGGACGCCCCCGCCGACAGCACTCAAAAGACAACCGGTGCCCCCATAGAGACGTTTCTCTGCGGGGGCACCGGTTGCTTTTTTTAACTCATTATACTACCCGCTAATCCGTCTGGAAATGGACCCGGATGGTATGGACCGCTTCCGGGTCGGCGTTGGCGAGGGCCAGTTTACGCCCTGTCAACTGGCGCACCAAATCGGCGTTCAGTCTGGCGTCGGGACTCAGCACCGCTAATTGCCGAAGCCGGTTATCGGCACCCACCTTAAACTGAATCATGACAATCGAACCATTCGGCGTCTTGGGCAAACTGGCGGGATACGTGATGTACGTACTCAACTGCTGACTCAGGTCAGCAGGGGCAGCCGGCTTCGTTGACGGTTTAACGGGACTGGCAACAGCACTCGCGGTAAGGGTGCCGGCCAGCAATAGGGAGGACAATAGCGTTTTCATGTTACTAATTTGTTATGTGATGGGAAATAATAAAATAGCCTCTGGCACTTTTAAAGCATTTTACGAAGTGAATCAACAGATATGCCACGCGCAATATTACCTTAATATTAACAAATTGTTAAGAATATACGTGCATAAATTTTCCGGAATTATCCTGAATCGGGTGCGGGAGTACTGATGCGGAAAGAATTAACCGGCAATTCCCCAAAACAGGCAAACGAACCGGGCAAACGGGTAGTTATCCAGGCAATCTTTAACCCATTAGCGGTATGCTTCAACCGGATTATTTCAGAAAGGTCGATGAATCCAGCGACGACTTTTTTTACACCCAGCCGCGCTTGGTCGTTCACATCGACGAGGCAGCCATTGCCGCCACTACGGCGTTGTACCGGGAGTATCTGCTGGCGTACAGCGAAGTGCTGGACCTGATGAGTAGCTGGCGCAGCCACCTGCCGCCCGACGTATATTACGAGCGGGTAGCGGGTTTGGGCATGAATGAGGTGGAGTTGCGCGAGAATCCCCGCCTGACCGATTACCTGGTGCAAAACCTGAACCAGAACCCGCGGTTACCGTACCGCGATGCCCAGTTCGACGGGTGCATCTGCACGGTATCGGTCCAGTATCTGACCAATCCGGTGGTGGTTTTCGCCGAAGTAGCGCGGGTATTGCGGCCGGGGGCACCTTTTGTGGTGACGTTCTCGAACCGGATGTTTCCGACCAAAGCCGTCGCGATCTGGCAATCGCTGGACGACCGGGGACACCAGAAATTAGTGGAGTTGTATTTTCAGCAGGCCGAAGAATTTACCGACATCGAGGTGCTCGACCGAAGCCCGCAGCCAAACGGAATGAACGACCCGCTTTTTGCGGTAACAGGCCGTCGGCGGGTAAACGAATCGGACGACGACTGATGGATATCGCCCGATAGCATCGGTTTATGGTTGCGATTTAGGCTGGCCCAGGGGCGGGCGTTTTCCGCGCAGGTCGTAGATGTTGGTTTTGGCAACCAGGTGCTTGCGCGAGTACGTGTAGCGCAGCGATAACCCGAAACTGGCTCCGCTCCCGCGCCCCTGCAGGGTGGCCGTTTGCGGGGCCTGTCCGTTCACCGAGTAATTCAGATCGGTGGTGATGGAACTCCCCAATCCCCAGTATTTGCGGGCTTGTATGCCGAGGTCGATCCGGTTCGATAGCCGGACATTGTATTCAAGGCCCAGTTCGGCCATGCCGGTATTGCGGGTGTTGGTGGCGGTTTGGGTCATGATCACGAGCGTATCAATTTCGCGCTGATAACTCCGGCGACCGTAGCCTTCGAGCGTTAACCGGCTCTTGACTTCGCCCGCGTTCGGAATCAGCCACAAACCGGCACTCATCCATAACCCCGAACGGCGTTCCTGCGGACTGGTCGAAAACAACTGCCGTTTGGCCCGCAGCACGAAACCATTTTTTTCGTTCTCGAACCGAAACACGTAGGGATTTATGGTCAGTTCGTTATGAATGGGCGAACGGGCGTAGCCGACCTCCATTGCCCAGGCATCGCGGTAGGTCCAGCCAACGAGGGCACTCCAGCCGGGCCGGGTAACGGAATTACTGGCCACCAACCCGCGAAAACCACTGCTGAGGGCGCTGTTGTCGGCCCGGACAAAGCCTTCCAGACCAACGTACCAGCGTTCGGCTAAATACGATCCGTAGCGCATCAGCAACCGGTCATAGTCGCGGCTGGGTGCCTGACGAGGCTGGTAGTAGTTGGGGTTGCCCTGCGCACAGACCGCCGAACCAACCAGACAGCAGAATAAACACACGTAGATTGCCTTCATACACCAACCGGGTTAGCTTTTAGGTCAACAACCGTAATAAACACTTGACTGTTAGAAAAGTAGCATTAGATTCTTTACAATCCAATTTACGTTCGTTACCGGCCGTTCGTTGCAGTCGGGCCAATTACTTATCTTGCCTGTATGACCAACTTCTTTCTCTACCTCATGGCTGCCGTTTACACCCTGGCGGGGCTGAATCATTTCCGGTCGCCCCGGTTCTACGTGTATATGATGCCGCCGTTTATTCCGCTGCCAAAGCTGATGGTAGACCTGAGCGGTTTGGCCGAAATTGTTCTGGGTATTGGTCTGTTCTTCCCGGTAACCCGCGTCTGGGCTGCCTGGGGCGTGATTGCGCTACTGATTGCTGTCTTCCCGGCCAATGTATTTATGGCCGTCTCCGACAAGTTTGCCCATTTCCCAGCCTGGCTGCTCTGGGGCCGCTTACCGCTGCAGGGCGTCCTGATCTGGTGGGCCTATCAATATACAAAGTAAACGACAATTTTTATAATTTTCACTTTCAGTAACCTTAATCACTTTCAGTTACCCATGAAAATCCCTTATCTGATTGGCCTGAGTTTATTAGCCTGCGTTTCGTGTTCCCGTTCGTCCGAAACGACCGCTACCGAACCCGCCCGAACCGTCTTTTTCGACAAAACGGGCATGGATACTACCGTGGCCCCCGGCGATGATTTCTTTTCGTATGCCAATGGCGGCTGGGTCAAAAAAACCAAAATTCCCGACGACCAAACCGGCTGGGGCTCGTTCAACATCCTCTACGAAGGAAACCAGAAAAAGACCAAAGCCATTCTGGACGAAGCCGCAGCCGCCAACGCAGCCACGGGCAGTGCCGAACAGAAAGTGGGTGATTTTTACGCCAGTGGTCTCGACAGTGCTACCATCGAAAAGCGGGGGTACGAACCGCTGAAACCGCAACTGGCCCAAATTACGGCTCTAAAAGATTACAAAGACGCCCTGCGCTACATGGCCGCCGACGAAGCCAATCGGGGTGGTGAACTGTTCGGCATTTATGTGGGCGCCGACGATCGCCAAAGCACCATCAACCGGATTAATTTCGGTCAGGCGGGGTTGAGCCTCCCGGAAAAAGAGTACTACACCCGCACGGATGCCGAATCGGTCAAAATCCGAACGGCGTTTGTGCAGTACATCACTACGCTTTTCACCTTAACGGGCGTTGATTTCGTATCGGCGAAAAAGAAAGCCGCTGCCATTCTGGCCTTTGAAACAGGGCTGGCCAAATCGCACAAAGCCCCCGCCGACCTGCGCGACCCGGTGGCCAACTACCACAAACTGTCGGTCGATGAATTGACCAGGCTAACGCCAAATCTGGACTGGAAAACGTTCTTATCCACCATGAAACTCAGTGCCGATACCGTGCTGGTGGGACAACCCGCCTACTATCAGGCACTGGCCAATGCCCTGCCCACGCTGCCAATGGACGTGTTGAAGGACAAACTGGCGTTCGGCCTGATCGACGGAAACGCGTCCCTGCTGAGCAACGGTTTTGTGACGGCCCGGTTTAACTTTTACAACAAAACGCTCAATGGTCAGCCCGTACAGCCCGCCCGCTGGAAACGCATTGCCCGCAGTGTGGATGCCTCGCTGGGTGAACTGCTGGGCGAGTTGTGGGTGAAAAAGTACTTCACCGCCGAAGCCAAAGAACGGATGCTGTCGCTGGTAAACAACCTGCAGAAAGTCTACGCCGAACGCATCAATCAGCTCGACTGGATGGCCCCCGAAACCAAAAAGGTAGCCTTAGCCAAACTGGATAAGTTTGTCAAAAAGATCGGCTACCCCGACAAGTGGAAAGATTATTCGGACGTGGTGGTGAACCGGGGCACTTTTTTCGAGAACGTGCAGAGTGCCCGCAAACACGAATGGCGCGAAAACTTCGCGAAAGTGAACAAGCCGGTCGATAAAACGGAGTGGGGCATGACGCCACCAACCGTAAACGCCTACGCTAACCCGACCTTCAACGAAATCGTGTTTCCGGCGGGTATCCTCCAGTTTCCGTTCTTCGACAAGGACGCCGACGATGCCATCAATTACGGCGGTATCGGTATGGTGATCGGCCACGAAATGACCCACCTTTTCGACGATCAGGGCCGCCAGTACGACGCCGAGGGTAACCTGCGCGACTGGTGGACGAAGCAGGATGCGGATAAATTTAAGGGGAAAGTGCAGGTAGTGGTCGATCAGTACAACGGCTATACCGTGCTGAACAACCTGCACCTGAATGGTCGGCTGACGCTGGGCGAAAACCTCGCCGATCTGGGCGGCATCACCCTGGCGTATCAGGCTTTTAAACTCACGGAGCAGGGAAAAGGCAACACAAAAATCGACGGATTTACGCCCGATCAACGATTTTTCCTGGGCTATGCGCAGGTATGGCGGGAAAAACAACGGCCCGAAGCCGAGCGCGTGGGTGTACAAACCGACCCGCATTCGCCGAGCAAATACCGGGTGAATGGGCCGCTCACCAACTTTGAACCGTTCTACAAGGCCTTCGACGTAAAACCGGGTCAGAAGTTGTACAAAGCAGAGGGCGTGATGGCGAAGGTGTGGTAGAAACAGTTGTAATTTGTCATCCTGACGGAGGAAGGATCTTAGCAATTGGGTAGCTAAGATCCTTCCTCCGTCAGGATGACAAACTACGAACCGCTAGCTGGTTTTACGTCCAGTACAGAATCGGGGCGTTGGGGAAACGCTGCTGCCAGGCCTCGTAAAAAAACGCTTTCATCTCTTTCATCACGGTCGGCAGATACACGTACTTGGTACCGCCAAACTTGTTGCGTTTCTCGGCGCGACCCGTCTCGTCCATCTCCAGCGACGTGTTCGGATACCACTGCATCAGCACGTCTTTGGAGCCGGGCGTAAACCGGTGGGTAATGAGCTCGGCATTCAGATTGATGTCGGCAAAATTGAGCGCAACGGCAATCCGGTCGAGCAGATCGGTGTAGTGCATCCGCCAGTCGGGAATGGGCATGATTGGAGCCAGCACCACGCCAACGGGATAGCCACCGCCCCCTTCCGACACCGGTAAGGCCAGCTTGCGCAGGGCCGCCAGCCGGGCATCGAGGGAGGCTGTACCGCCCTCTAAACGACGGGCCACCACATCGGCGTTCAGGCTAAAGCGGGCGCGGGTATGACCGTTATGGGGCAGGTTTAACAACTTGTCGACCTGATCGTACTTGGTCACAAACCGCAGATGGCCCATCTCGCGGGTGCCATAATACCGAATGCACTCGGCCAGACTGCCCGTCAGGTGTTCAATGCCCAGCACGTCGGTGTAGCAACTGACCTCGAAGGTAGTCGGGCGGTTTTCGTCCCGCTCCTGCCAGCTTTTGTTGGGTGGGTAGGTGCCCTCGTAGGTGGCGGTATGCGCCAGCATTTTGGGCAGGTTGGCGTAGGCCCGCACTACCGGCGGACCCGACAGACTACCGGCTAAGTAACAATACTGGCAGTGGGCCGGGCAGCCTTCGGCGAGGTTCATCTGCCAGTCGGCGGAGGGCGGAATGGGTTGCAGGCGCATCGCACCCGGCGGGGCGTTCACAATAGCCAGCGTATTTTTGGCGATGCGGTACGTTTCGCGTTCGTCGGCCCCGCGCAGCCCGGTTATGCGATTGTTTTTCAGAATTTCGACAGGCAACCCCTGCGCCATAATGCGTTCGTACATGGCCTGACCGAAGGGTTCGTTGAGCGCGTCGGGCGTAATGACCACCCGACGGGGCATCCAGAGTTTGGGAGACCCGGCTTGCCGCTGCGGAACACGCGCGGTTAGTGGCGAAGAACTGATTTCAGGGGAAAACAATGTGGTCTGTTCGGCAATCATAACGTGAGTTTGTGCGACACGTATAGAACAAATCCATCGTGTATATAAATCCCAAATTCACTGTTTTCTATCTCCCTTAAATAATTGATTACCAATACGTTATTAATTATTTAAGAGACAAAAAGCTTGATTTTTCATCAAAAATCAGTAACTCTCTTCCCCTAAAAATAACCCGTTATGAACCCCCTTCAACCCACGCTGACCGACCGGATAAACACGCAGGCACAGCGAATGATTGACCTGCTCATGCCCCTGTCCGATGAACAGTTTTTCGCCCCTAAAAACGGTAAATGGTCGTCGGCCGAAACGCTGCAACACCTGTTTCTGTCGGCGCGTACCCTACCCCGGATGTTGACCGGACCCCGTACCCTGTTCGAGCAGTGGCCCCGCTCCCACCGCCCTTCCCGCCCTTACGATGAGGTGGCCGCTGCTTACGAACACACTCTGCGGGCAATGGGTATCAAAGCACCGGCCAGTTTAGTCGCCCGCCCGGAAGACATGCAGGTGAGTAAAGCCGACCTGCTCGCCCGATTTTCAACGACCCATGACGCCCTGGCAGCAAGCATCGGCAGTTGGTCGGAAGAAGAACTGGATACCTATCAGATTCCGCACCCGGCACTGGGACTGATCACGGTGGGCGAGATGATGCACTTCACGGCTTACCACATCGACCATCACCGGGCCATCGAAGCCGACGGGCTTAACTGACAACGGGCGCGGTGTCGGATTTTCAATCCGATACCGCGCCCGTTGTCAGCTGGTTCTTTACGACCTACCGCCCCCGACGGCGCAGGCTGTTGAGGTCGAATTTTCGGTCGAAGTAATAATTAACGCCAATCTTGAAGCGACCGCCCCGGTTCACCCCGGCCAGCGTATTGAACCGGTCGTAATAGTTGGTTTCGAGTGCGACCTCACCCCCCAGGTTCTTAGTCAGCATAAAGCCAACACCCGCTTCAAGGGTAATGCTGTTGTAGCGGGCTTTTTCGTCACCACCCACGTTACTGGCAAACTGCCGCCCGAAGTTATACCCTACGCCCGCAAAGCTGTTAATACGCGTCCGAAACGGGTAATACCGGCTGAACACACCGAATTCGCGTGCCCGGTAACTGGTCGACAGCCGGTTGTCGAAGCCGTACTTCAGCCCAAGCACAAAGCCCGGCTGGAAGAAGTAGCCGATTCGGGGGTTCAGGGTCAGGTACGTACCCACATCTTTACCAAGCCCGAACCCAAGCGAAGCCCCACCAAAAACGGTTCCTTTATCGAACCACGACAAGGCGTTGGCCTCCTGATACCGGACACTTTTCTGGACTTCTACCTGCACTTTTTCGTCGGCCTTTTCGAGGGCATTATCGACTTTCTGCTTGGTTTCCCCGCTGATGAGTGGTTTTTTGGTACCGGTCGTATCACTCCCGGACTGCGCGAAGGTGGCCACCGACAGCGTTGTCAGCAGGGCCGAAATAGTAAGTATTCGTTTCATAATGCGTTGAGTTGAGACACGTTATTCGTGCGTATTGTATAACTGTCCGGGCGCGGTAAAGTTTTGCCGTCCGAACCCACTTCCTTTGAATAGTATCCCTAAAAAAGCCCTCACTTGCGCTGTGAGGGCTTTGGTATTCGGAATAATCAATTTCCTTTATTCTGTCTTTTTCAGCTCTTTGATCAGTTCGGCAACCTGCCCGGCCGATGTCGCCGGGAAATTAGCAATCCGAATCTGAGAATCCTTCAGCTTGCCATAGCCGCTGCCGATAACCATACCCGCCCCTTTCACGGCGCTGATCACCTCCGCCGATGGCTTAGTGGTGTTCGCTACAATCACGGTTTGTGAGCGGTGCCGGTCTTCGGTTACGAACGGCGAAAACGCCGGGCTGCTTTCCAGAAACCGGTACAGCAGCCGGGCCTTCTCTTCGGTTTGTTTTCGGATCACATCAATGCCGATACGGTTGAAATCTTCGGCAATTTTGCCCAGCAGGTAAATAAACAGTACGTTGGGCGTCGCGGGCGTTTCGAACGTCTGGTAATGCTTGTGGAGCATCGGCAGGCTGTTGTGCGCCCCAATGGTCATGGTCTCGTAGCGTTGCAGTCGTTCGGCCTTTTCCAGGCAAGCGTCACTGGCAATCCAGACGCCTAAGCCAGCGGGCATCCCGAAGGCTTTTTGTACCGAAAAAAACGCCGAGTCGATCAGGCTGAAATCCAGATCGGGATACGGTGCCGACGATACCATATCGACCACAAACAGCTTTTTGGGGTATTTGCGCTTCAGTTTGTGCATCTCCACCGGCCGCATCTGTACCCCGGCCGACGTTTCGTTGTGGGTCAGGCAAACCAGTTCAGCATACTCCGGCACATCCAGATCTGCCAGATCGAACCCCTGCCCGAACGGCTTCTCAACGATGTGCGCAAACTTATGCAACGACTGCGCGTAGTCGAAAAATTTCTGTGAAAACGATCCGTTCACGGCGTGAAAACTCTCGTGTTCGACGCAGTTGGACAGCACCCGCTCCCACACCTCCGACGCCGAGCCGGTAAAGTAAATGCCGTGCGTAGCCGGAATATTCAGCAGCTTCCGCAACTGCTCATCGGTAAATTTATAGATATCCCGAAAACGCTGGCTCCGGTGCGAAATCGAGCCAATCTGTTCATCCAGCGCGGTTTGCAGGTGCGGGTAGAACGTCGGATACAATTCGGCCGGGCCGGGTGTGTAGTAAGTGTGTTTCATGGGTCAATGAGTAAATGAGTGAATAAGCGAATGAGTGAATAAGAACGGTTCGAGGTATTCGCTCATCCACTCATTCGCTTATTCACTCATTAATATAACAATCTGAATTTGATGGTCTTGTCGATGTTTTTCAGTTCGCCGATCACCTCGTCGGAGTAGTTTTTGGCGATATCAGTAATGACATAGCCAATGTTCTCGTCGGTTTTGAGGTACTGCCCCCGAATATTAATCTGGTACTGCGCGAAGATGTTGTTGATCTTGGCCAGAATGCCCGGTACATTCTCGTGAATGTGCAGCAACCGGTGCGAATCGTGTAGCAGCGGCAACTGCAGCTCCGGGAAATTGACGCTGCCGTAGGTGCTACCGTTGTTGATGTATTCCAGCAGTTTACCCGGCACGAACTGCCCGATGTTGGCCTGCGCTTCCTCGGTGCTGCCGCCGATGTGGGGCGTCAGAATCACGTTGGGCTGTCGGCGGAGTTCGCTCATAAACTCCTCGTTGTTTGTTTTTGGCTCCTGCGGAAACACGTCTACCCCGGCCCCGATCACTTTACCCCGCTCCAGCGCATCGACAAGGGCCGGAATATCGACGATATGACCGCGTGAGAGGTTCAGGAAAATAACGCCGTTTTTCATCAGCCCGAACTCGCGGTAGCTAATCAGGTTTTTGTTTTCCTTCCGGCCGTCGGTGTGCAGGCTAATGATGTCGGCAATGCTCAGCAGTTCGTCGAGCGTTTTGCATTTTCGGGCGTTGCCGAGGGCTAATTTATCGACCGCATCGTAAAAATAGACTTCCATGCCCAGGGCTTCGGCCACTACAGACAACTGCGTACCAATGTTGCCGTAGCCCACCAGACCGAGCTTTTTACCCCGTACCTCAAAGCTGTTTTTAGCCGACTTGTCCCACGTGCCCTGATGCATCATATTGCTCTTGGGCACAATGTTGCGGATGAGCATGATAATCTCTCCAATCGCCAGTTCGACCACCGAACGGGTGTTGCTGTAGGGCGCGTTGAACACGGCGATGCCCCGCTGCCAGGCCGCGTCGAGGTCGATCTGATTGGTTCCGATACAAAACGCGCCGATAGTCATCAGCTTGTTGGCATGGGCCAGCACCCCGCTCGTAACCTGTGTTTTGGAACGAATGCCCAGGATAGACACGTCGCGGATGGCCTCAATCAACTCGGCTTCGTCCAGAGCGCCCTTGTGAATCTCGACGTTAAAGCCTTCCTGTTCAAAGAGTTGCACCGCAATGGGATGTACGTTTTCGAGCAGCAGCACCTTGATCCGGCTTTTGGGGTACGACTGACTGCGGCTGAGTTGGTTGTGGTACAGAAACTCATCGAGCGACGGGGCAATGTAATCGGCTTTTTCGATCACGGCCGCCCGTTCGACGTTTTCGGTGAAGGCATAAAACCGGTTGGCCAGCCCGGCCTCGCGGATTTCGTAGTCGGTGTAGCCGTCGCCGATCACGTAAATATCGCCGTCGAGTTTCAGATCGCGCATGAGCTTAACCTTGCCTTTGTCCGTCGACAGTGGGTTGTCGTGGTCGCAGCCGATTATATTACCGGCCTCGTCGTAGACAAAGGTGTTGGCAAAAACATGGTCTTCTTTGATACCCAGCGAAGTAACGATGGGCACAATAAATTCTTTGAAACCACTCGAAATGATGTAGATACGGTCGGCGTTCTCGGTCAGGAAATCGCGGTTGCGCTGAAACGAGTCCGAAATTTTGGTCATCAGTGTCTCCACCAGCAGGGGCAGGTGATCGCGGTGGGCGTGGAGCAGTTCGAGCCGCCGGTTGATGGACTCGGCCAGCGAGAGTTGCCCCGACATGCCAAGGTCGGTGATGGTTTTGATTTGGGTCAGCACGGCGTCGCGGTCAGGCCTGCCGACGAGGGAAATTTCGCCCAGCACGTCCAGAGCCTCTACTTTGGTAAATGTGCTGTCGAAATCAATGACAAAAAACGTTTGGTCGCCCGGAGCGGCCACAGGTGGTTTGGTGAGCATAGGGTACGCTTAAAATGCGGCAAGTATAAGGTCTAAATCGGCTTTCAGCGGTGGAAGATGCACCTCTTTGATACGCCAGATAATTTCATAATCAATACCAAAGTAATCATGGACGACTACATGGCGCGAGCGGATTATACGCATCCATTCTACGTGTGGATTGGCTTCACGCAACTCGACCGATAGTCGATTAGCAGCTTCGCCCAGTACCTGAACATTGCGGACAACCGCATCTTTCGATTTGCGATCTATTACGAATGCATCAAAATCTAAATCAGCCGTAAACTCGTCAATCGCCTGAATAGCATCCAGCATATCAATTACAAGCAGTTTATCCGAGCGATTGATCTTAGACATACTGAAGTTGTGGTTCAACAAATTCCCACAAAGCAGGCTTCAGGGCTTTAACCGTTGTTAAGTCTACCTTTTTCTGAAGCAGGGTTTCCAACTCAATCGCCAAGTCAACAACTTCAAAACCAACAGGCTGCAAAAAATCGACTAATATATCCACGTCACTATTCTCGTTGGCAGAACCCGTCGCGTAAGAGCCAAATAGAGCCATCGACCGCAACGGATATTTTTGAAACAGGGCCAGTTTATGGTGTTCCAGCGTCTGACGAATCGTTTGTGCATCCATTAGTATCCGTATTTAGAGGCTATAACTCGATTATACGACAGAACCGCTACGGCGGACCGAATGATCTTTTTAAATCATGACAATCTGCCGTGCGGTTCTATTCCTACATCCGTTAAAAACGCCACTGCCCGCTCTTCTGACCAATACGTGCCATGCCGGAGCGCGTCAGAAAAGGCACCGCCCGGCGGGAAACCACAGTGACCGCCTGCCTCGGGAAACTCCATATAGACGTTGGGTAGTTCCCGCGCCAGTTGTTCCGGGAAACAGTCCGGGGCCAGAAACGGGTCGTTTTTGGCGTTGACAATCAGCGTCGGAATGGGGATGCGGGGCAAATACGGCAGGGCGCTGCTCTGTGCGTAATAATCGTCCACATCCCGAAACCCGTGCATCGGTGCGGTGAACAACTGATCGAATTCCCGGACGGTGCGCACGGTCTGCAACCGGTCGGCCGTCAGTTTACCGGGCATCAGCGCGGCTTTGGTTCGTACTTTTCGCGTCAGTGACCGGCTGAAGCGTCGGTTGTAGACCATACTATCCCAGGCTTCGAGCCGCTGCGCCGAACTCATAATGTTCAGCGGCACCGAAAACGTTACGGCCCGCCGAATGGCCGGGTGCAGGTTTCCGCCCCGATGCGTCGGACCGTGCTCGCCCAGGTACTTGAGCGTCATGCTGCCGCCCGCGCTGAAGCCGAGCAGATGCAGCGTTTGATAGCCTTTACGGAGCGCGTGGTTGATAACCAGATCAAAGTCGCCGGTTTCGCCGATGTGGTAAAACCGGGCCTGCCGGTTCATGTCGCCCCCGCACGACCGGTAGTTCCAGGCTAAACAGTCGAATCCGCTGGCGGTCAGGTGTTTCACCATTCCCGCCAGATACGGCCGGTGCGAGTCGCCTTCCAGCCCGTGCGAGAGAATAACCAGCGGCTGTTGTCCGGTTTTGACGCCCGTTCCTGTCGCCCAGTCCAGATTCAGAAAATCATCGTCGGGGGTGTCGATGCGTTCACGCTCATAGGGCACCGTTACCTGCCGAAGTACCGATGGTAAAATCGTTTGCAGGTGCGCACTTTTGAGATAAGCCGGAGCCTGATACGACGATGGGGCAATCAGCGGCATGGAGCGGGCGGGTAATTGAAGGCACAAAGGTAAGCGGATTGACGTAGCCCCCAACCCAAACGGCGATGGCCTCCTGAATCAGATTCCGGAAAAAGTGCCGCGATAATCCTTACTTTTGGAAAACAATCATACGCCATCACGCATGCAACACGATGTGCTGGAGCTGCTTCGCCAAAACGAGACGCAACTCCTCGACAACTGGCTGACTAAGCAGGCCGCTACCTACGGCCTGACCGATCAGCCAAACCTTCACCGACAAGCCAATGACCTGCTCCAAACGTTATTCCAGAGTTTAGCCGCCGATGATGCCTTCATAGCCGATAGTCCGGCCATGCAGCCAGTTGTTGAGCGCATGACCGCCATTGCCGACACCCGCGCCCGGCAGGGCTACTCGCCCCGCGACACGGGCCAGTACGTGCTGGGCCTCAAAGATGCTATTCTGGACGTGCTGCAAACCAGCATGACGGCCGACTACCAGCGGCTTTTCGCCGACTCGATGGCCCTCTGCCGGTTGTTCGACCGGCTGATTTTAGTGGCCTTCGAGACGTTTATCTCCGGTCGGGAGGCTATTATTCTGCGTCAGACCGACGAAATCGCGGAGGTCTCAACACCCGTTATTCGGGTTTGGGACGGCATTCTGGCCCTTCCCATCATTGGCACGCTCGACAGTGCCCGCACCCAAATGGTGATGGAAAATCTGCTCCAGTCCATTGTCGATACCGGCAGCAGCATCGCCATTCTGGATATATCGGGCGTACCCACCGTTGATTCGCTCATTGCCCAGCACCTGATCAAAACCGTTAGCGCCACCCGACTCATGGGAGCCGAATGTGTGATCAGCGGCATCCGGCCCGAAATTGCCCAGACCGTTGTGCAGCTCGGCATCGACCTGTCGGGCATTATCACCAAAGCCACGCTGGCCAGTGCCCTCAAATATGCCTTTTCGGTGCTTCAACTGGAGGTGCGCCGGACGGGAAAATCAACGCCTACCCTGCTGCTGTAGTTACCCCATCCAATGGAAGACCGAATTCCCATACTCAAGATCGGCCGGTTTCTGCTGGTCACGATTCAGGTCGAACTTTACGACCGCCTGGCCCTGACGCTGGAGGCCGACCTGATTCAAATGATCAGTAAAACCGGTGCCAGGGGCGTATTGATCGACATCTCGGCCGTATCCATCGTCGACTCGTTCATGGGCCGGATCATGAGCAACATTGCCGCGATGGCGCGGGTATTAGACGCCGAAACCGTGGTAGTGGGTATGCAGCCCGCCGTGGCTATCACGCTGATCGAACTGGGCCTGCCGCTGACGGGTGTGCAAACGGCCCTGAACGTCGAGCGCGGCCTCATTATGCTCGCCAACCGCATC
>JBBQLG010000076.1:0-28419 GCA_038327655.1 Cytophagales bacterium | reverse complement strand
CCAGCATACATAGGCAAGCATAGAATACGTTTGGAAATATCATCTGAAATAGGGCACTTACTTGTGTTTAATAAATATGGTAAATTATTAAGTGATGGATAAAAATAGCGGCGCGTGTTTATCTCATTTTTGAATAAAAGTTCTTTTGCCTCTAATAATAGGTTTTCACTTTTAAAAATTATTGGATAATAAGAATAGTTATATTCTACATCATCATTAAATTGTGGTTTAGAAAGATTTTGAAAATTTAATAGTTCATTATACATTTCAGAAACATTTTCCCTTGATTTTATTAATTCATCAATTACTTTAATGTTGCATAGGCCCATTGCGGCATGGAACTCCGAGTTTTTACCGTTGATGCCAATGCTGTAATAGTCGTCGTTTTTATGGCCAAAACTCCGGTACAGGGTGAGTTTTTCGGCCAGCGCATCGTCGTCCGTCACAATGCAGCCGCCCTCGACGGTGTGAAAAACCTTGGTTGCGTGGAAGCTACAGGTGGCCACATCGCCATAGCTCAGGATGGACCGGTCGTTGTAGCGGGCACCAAAGGTATGGGCCGCGTCGTAAATGACCTTGAGGTTAAACCGCTCCGCAATTTTCTGAATCTGCTCGATCCGGCAGGCGTTGCCATACACGTGCGTAGCCATGATCGCCTGCGTATTTTCGGTAATCAGCGGCTCGATCAGGTCGGCGTCGATGCAGAAATCGTCCGGACGGATGTCGGCAAAAACGGGAATGCAGCCCGCCCACAGAATGGCGTTGGTGGTGGCGCAGTAGGAAAACGGGGTCGTAATTACTTCTTTGGTAATGTCGAGGGCTTTTAGGGCCATCTGAAGCACAATGGTGCCGTTGGTGCAGAATTTAAGGTGTTTTACGCCCAAATATTCTTTGAGCTGTGTTTCCAGTTCACGCACCAGCGGCCCGTCGTTGGTAAGATAGACGCGGTCCCAGATGCCTTTCAGGTACTGGCTGTACTCGTCAAAATCCGGCAGGTATGACTTGGTAACGTTAATCATCCGTGAGTTCGTAGTTTGTTGTTTGCCGTGAGTTCGTGGTCTGTTGTTTGTGGTTTGTTGTTGCCTGCGGGAGAACCACAAACGGCACCGGCCGTCCGGCACTAACGACAAACTACTTTACCGGCTCCGGCTCCAGGGATTCCATCTGAAACTGAAACTGCGGCCGTACGTAGCCCGGCCATTTGCCGTACCAGGCTACCCCCTCGCGGTAGTCTTCTACGTCGAAGGTCAATCCTTCTTCGAGGTTAAACAGGGGGGTTACCGTGTCTTTTACGATCATGACCGAGATCGTATACGAGCCATCGTTCAGGAAATAGCCGGGAATGGTGCATTCGCCCGTAACAAGCCCCTTGCTGTAGGCCCGCGACGTTGACCCGACGTTGAAAATGCACTCCCCGGTGATCGAGTTCAGGTGCATGCTCAGGTTGAGGTTAGCGCGGTCCATCATGTTCCAGAACTCGAACCGCACCCGCATGGGCGTTCTGACGTCGATATGCGTCAGCTTATCCTGGTAGTCGGGAATGAGTTCGATGCGCCGGAGCCGGACCAGGTCATTGCCGGGCGCTTCTTCGGGCGTGTCCCACGAACGGAGCAGCCGGGTGCGGGATACCTTGCTCAGATAAGAAGCAATTACCTGGTTGGTTTCGCCCTGCTCAATAAGCTGTCCTTTCTCAAAGTACAGCGTTTTATTGCACAACGCCTGCACCGCCGTCAGGTTGTGGCTCACGAACAGAATGGTGCGCCCACTGGTGGAATTGTCGCGCATTTTGCCGAGGCTCTTCTTCTGGAAATCAGCATCGCCAACGGCCAAAACCTCGTCTACAATCATAATTTCGGGGTTGAGGTGCGCCGAAATGGCAAACCCCAGCCGGACGTACATCCCCGACGAATACCGCTTGACGGGCGTATCGAGAAACTTTTCGACCCCGGCAAAGTCGACGATAGCGTCGAACTGCTGCCGGATTTCTTCGCGTTTCATGCCCAGCAGTGAACCGTTCAGGAAGATGTTTTCGCGACCCGTCAGTTCGGGGTGGAAACCCGTGCCGACTTCGAGCAGACTGGCAACCCGCCCTTTGATGCGTACCGACCCCGACGAGGGTTCGATGATTTTGCTCAGGATTTTCAGCAGCGTCGACTTACCGGCGCCGTTATGGCCCACGATGCCCACCCGGTCGCCCTGCTCGACGGTAAAGTTCACGTCGCGCAATGCCCAGAACTCTTCGTGGGTCGGCTCGTCTTTTTCCTTATTGCCAAACAAGCCCGTTACGGCCGAGGTCAGCGTGTCGCGGATGCTCTTTGGCCCCTTCGTCCGCTGATGGTCGATGATGTAATGCTTACTTATATTTTCTACGGTAATGACAGACATAGCAGTGATTAGTAGGTAGTGCTCAGTGATAAGTGACCGGGCTGGAACTACTGCCTGCTGACCACTTACCACTAAGTACTCTTCTTAAATATCATCCACAAATGTATTCTCCCGTTGCCGGAAGAAATACAGTGATAACGTCAGGCAAACGGCTACAATTGCTACCGAATACGCAATACTGAGCGGATTCAGGAATGATTTTTCGCCCAGTAACGACCAGCGAAATCCGTCGATTATACCCACTAACGGATTAAGAATGTAAAATTTATAAAACCATTTGTCGGACACCAATCGGCTGCTGTAAGCAATAGGACATACGTAGAAGCCAACCTGCACCAAAAACGGAATCAGTTGCGCTACATCACGAAAGCGTACATTTACGGCTGCAAAAAACAGGCCGAACGCAAAGGCGGCCAGCATGGCAAGGGCAATAAACAGGGGTAGAAAGATGATCTGCCATCCCGGAACAACATGATACCAGACCGCCAACGCAACAAACAGTACAAGCGTAATCAGAAAGTCGACTAAACTCACCACCGCCGAACTAAGCGGCATCAGCAGCCGGGGAAAATACACCTTGGTTACTAAGTTTGCGTTCAGGGTAACACTTGAACTAATCTGGGTAAAGGCATTGGCGAAAAAAGTCCAGATGGTAATGCCGGACAGGACCATCAGTGGGTAAGGAACGCCGGGATCAGGGGGTAATTTAGCGATTTTGCTGAACACCAGAACCATAATCAGCATGGTCATCATCGGACGAATCAGGCTCCAGGAGAAGCCCAGCACTGTTTGCTTGTAGCGCACGGCAATGTCGCGCTGGGCCAAAATAGCCAGCAGTTCGCGGTTGCGCCACAGATCGCGCCAGTAATGTTTTTCGGCCCGGCCGGCCTCTATAACGACTTCTTTCATGTGTAGTAGTTAGGCAGTAGCAGCCAGTAGTTAGCGATTGATCGGTGATTGTACTCCCGCACACTACCCACTACCGGCTAATCACTGATAATTATCTTTCCTGCATAATGGAACGGTAGGTTTCACGCAGGAAAACGGCAAGCAGACTAATAATCAGGCCCAGAATCAGGCCCAGTTGCAGAGCAACCGCTGAGGCTACATCTTTGTATAGTGGCAGTGCCACCGGGTCGATAATGGTGAACAGGGGTGCTTCCCGGATGAGCGACAGCCGCATGTTCTCGGCGTTCACTAAGGCCGAAAAATATTGCGTTTGCAGATAAGCCGTATTGCGGGTCAATCGGCTTTCGGCCATTACCCCGGTTGCTACCACCATTTGCTGGTTCTGGTCGCGGTACTGTGCCAGTTTCGATTCGGTACCACTTAGCAGCCGCCCCAGCGAGTCGGCCCGGTTGTTGAGCAGACTCAGCATCTCGGAGCTTTTCTTAGTTTGTTTCTGCCGGTAATCTTCTTCGATCGTTTTCAGATGCGTTTCCACAAATACTTTGGAGAGCATCTCGTCTTCAAGCGAAGCTGAGAGCCGCATAAACGATGATTTGCGCTCCGGCTGGCTAACGCTCATTTCGCCTGATATGCGGGTGAAGACCTGAGCAATGGCATTAATCTCCTGTTTGCTGTACTGCTCCGGCGTTTTGGCGATCCCGAATTGAATGGCCCGAAGCGTGTCGTTATCTTCCCATTCCTTGTCCCGAATACCGCTGTGCCGAATGTAATAATCAATTAGCAGGGTATCGCGCCCGTTGATGGGCGCGGTCTTCATCAGCGTTTTCACTACCACCGGCCGTGATTTAGCGTAGATCAAAAAGTTTTCGCCCGAAAAGATACTGGCGTCGGGTGCGCTGTTGCCTAAGCCGAACGCGCCGGCCAGCATCCCCAGTTCGCCACCAAACGAGTTGCTGCTTCCCCCACCGAGGTTAAAAGTGATGGCTGCGTTATAAGTCGGTTTACGGGCCTTGGTCCGGTCGATGATAAAGCCAATAATGCCACCAAGAAGGGTAATGATCAGAATTAGTTTCCAGTTGCGCTGGAAGACGGTTTTTAACTGCAGCACGCGCAGTACAACAGCCTTTGGGGAAATCTGATCGGCTGGCACGGGCCGAACGACGAGGTTACTGTTTGTATCGGTAAGATTGTTGGGGTTCATAGTTCCGGAATTGGGCTGGACTACTTGATTGAACGGAACAGTAAGATCGTGCCAATTAAGCCAAATATAGACGAAAAAATGCCGGTGGTGGCCTGAATCGTCTGTTGGGGGGTAAGTGGTATTCTTGTATCACCCGGTACCACAATTTCAGCTCCCGGCTCTACCCGTGGATAAACATTGAAGAAAGCAAACCGCCGGGTACGATCAACGGAGCCGTTGGCATACACTACAAAGGCCCGCTTTCTTTGCGACTTGTCGGTGAAGCCACCCGCCTGCGAAATGTAATCCAAAAAAGACTGGCCGGGCCGGAACTTCACCGTCGTGGGTAATAGTAGCTCGCCTTGCAGCCGGACTGTTTCCAGACGTTTCGGGATGCGCAGCAAATCGTCCAGCTGAACCAGCATATCTTCGCCGGAGCCGGGCTTATCCAGGATGCGCTGTAAGTTAATGCCAATGGCTTCTTCCTTGTCTGGAACAACAGCTTCTACCTGTACCGAACTTTTGCGGGAATCATCAGCCAATTCCGAAATCGAACGCTGCTGCGTGGCAATTTCGTCGGCACTTAGTTTTACCCGGCGCACCAGTGTCGCTCCCGGCACAAACGCCTGCGGGGTTATCCCGCCGGCCAGGGCAATCAAGTCCGAAATTTTTAGATCCTTCCGGTTCACGGCGTACCGGCCCGGCACCAGCACTTCGCCCTCGACGGTGACGTACGTTTGCTGCAAATAGTTAGGTGACCGGCGTACGGCGACCTCATCGAATGGCTGTAATACAAATTTGCTGTCCGTAGCGGCAATGGACAGATCGCGGTTGACATTGAATTTAAAGACCTCTGCTGTCTGCGCTGTTGCGGACGTAACGTCCACGTCTTTTTTCCGGCGGACGACTTCTACCTGCGCGGCTGCGGCCGATTCTTTCAGGCCACCCGCCCGCAGAATCAGATCTTCGAGGGTCATGTTGGCAATGTACGGAACGGGACCGGCCGGATAGTTTACCTCACCCCGGATGGTGACGGTTGCCTGCTCGGCCTGGTCGAATTTCGAGGGGATGTTAACGATATCTTCGCGTTGCAGGGGTACATCAGGCGCAACCCCGTTCAAAACGTCGGCTAAGTTGATGGACAGGTTTTCAACGGCCATGTCGGTCCGGGTGCGGGTAATGTTGATGCGGCCCGTGAAGGCATCGCCTTTAACACCTTCAGCCGCTGTAAGGAGTTGTTTCAGCGTCGGGCTTTGATCGAGCGAATAGATACCCGGCCGGTATACGGCTCCCTGCAGGGTCACCTGATTCTCGAACCGTTCGAGGATTCCTTCTACGGCTACAAGGTCGCCGTCCTGAAGAACGAAGGTTTTGAATTCGGGGGCCGTTACGTCAATTACTTTGCGTTCGCGGTCGGTCAGGCGGGTAACTTTGATCCGATTCTTATAAGCGGTTGCCGCTAAGCCACCCGCGAAATAAAGAAGCTTATCGAGGGTTTCGCCTTTCGTTAATTCAAAAATATTGTTGCGCTTCGTGGGTCCGGTTATTTCTACGCGCGCCTGATACGTATTGAACCGGATAATGTCATTGTCCTGCAACCGGATATCATTGACGCGGGTGCCGCTCAAAATGTAATCGTACAGGTCGATGCTGGCAATGATGCGGTTGTTGCGAATGACACTCACATTGCGGAACGAGCCAAGTTCGTTTGGCCCGCCAGCCTCATAAATGGCATTGAATGCCGTGGAAAGCGACGAGAGCGTGTAGGTGCCGGGCCGACCGCCTTCGCCCAGGACGGATACCCGGATGCTGCGGATATTACCCAGTGTTACCTCCAGGTAAGTGTTCTGCGGGCCGTAGCTGCTGTTTTTCAGACCGACAAATACCTGGGACAGGCGACTGGTGATACGGGCTTTGGCGGCTTCGATGGTCAGACCGGCTACGTTTACCGGGCCGATGCCGCCCACATTGAAGTAGATGTTGCCTTCCGGCGTAACGGTTTGTTTATACTGTGCTTCCGAGTAGCCATAAACGTTGATGTTCAGCAGATCGTCGGGGCCAATAACGTAGTTGCGTGGGGTAGCAATGCGTATGTTCGGCTGAAAGCTGGTACGCAGGTTGGGGTCATTAAACGTTGAGTACCCGAATAACTTTTGCAGGATGCGGTCGCGTTCGGCCCGGCGGGCTGCATCGTAGCCACTTTCCGCATTTACCTGCTGGGCATCTTCAATCCGTTGTTCGTCTTCGGCCGATATCCCGTTCGGATCGGATGAAACGCCCGACTGACCGCTGACCTGATTGGATAGCTGCGAGGGTGTCCGGCCGGTTTGGGTTTGCTGACCCGGCTGGTTACCGGTTGGCGTTTGTGTTCGTCCCTGATTGCCGGTTGGTGTCTGTGTTCGCCCCTGATTGCCGTTGGGAGTAGCCGTGGGCTGCGTAGCATTGCCCGGTTGATTGGCCCGGCCGGGTAAACCGGGTTGCGACGTGGACCCTGCCTGTCCGGGTCGTGCACCACCAGGTACGGAACCAGGTAAACCGGCGGGTAGGGAAGGTGATCCCGTTGTACCGGGTGACACCTGTGCCTGTACGAGTTGACCCATAAGTACCAGTCCGGCTACCAGCAGACGAAAGCCAGGAAGTGAAAGGGAGGAACGGTGTACTTTCTGAAGAGATTTTACCAAAAAAAGGTGATTATTTCGGTAATTTTGCATATTTTTAAGATTGATTGAGCAGGCTGTCTGGTAGAGCGAGCAGTTATCTGGTCAACGTTTGAAACGGTTTTGTCGTATTTGAACGGGTTCGATTGGCAAAGTAAGCGAACTTTTGCCGGAATCTAAACAGTTTTCTACAGACCGAAGTATTTTGGTGAAGTGCTCACGCTGGTATAATTATTCTAATTTTTGGACGTAACCAATGCCGGAATCGGTTTGCGTAAGGCACTTTAAACCGGATTTTTCTCTTTTTCCTACATGGCAGATACCCCTAATCCCACTGTACAATACAACGAAGACAGTATCCGTTCGCTCGACTGGCGCGAACACATCCGGCTCCGGCCCGGCATGTACATCGGGAAGCTGGGCGATGGCTCGGCGGCCGACGATGGTATCTATGTACTGCTCAAGGAGATTATGGATAATTCCATTGACGAGCATGTGATGGGTAACGGTAAAACCATTGATGTAAAGGTATCGGACCACCGTGTCGACGTGCGCGACTATGGCCGGGGCATCCCGCTCGGCAAGGTGATCGACTGCGTCTCGAAGATCAACACGGGTGGTAAATACGACTCCGGTGCGTTTCAGAAAGCCGTCGGCCTGAACGGTGTGGGTACCAAAGCGGCCAATGCGCTCTCAAACTATTTCCGTGTACAGTCTTACCGGGACGGACGGTCTAAATGGGCCGAGTTTCAGCGGGGCGAACTCACGGCGCAGTCCAGCGGGGACGAACTGACAACGGAGCGCAACGGTACGCAGATCACGTTTGAACCCGACGACACGGTTTTCCGCAATTACCATTTCATTGCGCAGTACTTAGAAAACATGATCTGGAATTACTGCTACCTGAACGCCGGGTTGGTCATTAGTTTCAACAAACAGAAGTACGTCTCCCAGAACGGACTGCTTGATCTGCTGCGGAACAAACACCAGGACGAAGATGCGCTGCGGTACCCCATCATTCACCTGAAGGGCAATGACATCGAGATGGCCATGACCCACGGCAGTCAGTACGGCGAAGAATATTATTCGTTCGTAAACGGGCAGTATACCACCCAGGGCGGTACCCACCTGCAGGCGCTGAAAGAAGCCGTGGTGGATACGGTGCGGAAACATTTCGACAAAAACTACGACACCTCCGATATCCGCGCGTCGATCATTGCCGCCATCAGCATCCGGGTGCAGGAGCCCGTGTTTGAGTCCCAGACCAAGACTAAACTCGGCTCGGCCACAATGGCTCCCGATCCCGACAGCCCCTCAGTGAATGCCTTTATCAAGGATTTCGTGCGCGACCGCTTGGACGATTACCTGCACATGCACCCCGCCGTGCGCGATGCCCTCAAAAAACGGATTGAGCAGTCGGAGCGGGAGCGCAAAGAACTGGCCGGCATCAAGAAATTAGCCAACGACCGGGCCAAAAAAGCCAACCTGAACAACAAGAAACTACGCGACTGCCGCCTGCACCTGCCCGATGCCAAGGCCGACGACCGCCTGAACACGACGCTGTTTATTACCGAGGGCGATTCGGCGAGCGGGTCCATTACCAAATCACGGAATGTGCAGACGCAGGCCGTATTCAGTCTGCGCGGCAAGCCGCTGAACTGTTTTGGCCTGACCAAGAAAGTGGTGTACGAAAACGAGGAGTTTAATCTCCTGCAACACGCCCTGGACATCGAAGACGGGCTGGACGGACTGCGTTACAACCGCATCGTGATTGCCACCGACGCTGATGTGGACGGGATGCACATCCGGCTGTTAATGCTGACGTTTTTTTTGCAGTTCTTCCCCGATCTGGTTCGGAACGGACATCTGTTTATTCTCGAAACGCCCCTGTTCCGCGTCCGCAATCCCAAAAATCCGCAGAAAGAGCGCGTGTATTGCTATTCTGAAGCCGAGAAACTGAAGGCGATGGACAAGCTGGTAAAGGGCGGTAAGAAAATTGAGGTGACGCGCTTCAAAGGATTGGGTGAGATTTCGCCCGACGAGTTTGGCCTGTTCATCGGCGAGAACATGCGGCTGGAACCGGTGATTATGGAAAAAGATACCTCCGTACCGAAACTGCTGAGTTACTACATGGGCAAGAACACGCCCGACCGGCAGCGGTTTATTATCGACCACCTGCGGGTAGAGAAGGACGTAGAAGACGCGGCTTTGGTGTAAAAATTAAAGTAGTAAGTGATAAGGAGCAGGTGGTAAGTGATAAGTTTACGGCCCGTTACCACTTACCACCTGCTCCTTACCACTTTTTTAATGACCCTCGACACCCTCCGCCAGCACATCGACGCCCTCGACGACCAACTCCTGCTTCTGCTGAATCAGCGGATGGAGTATGTCCGGCAGGTGGGCGAACTGAAGCGCACCACCAACACCGTTATCTACCGGCCCGAACGCGAAAAGCAGATTCTGGACCGGCTGCACCAGCAGAACGGCGGCTTGCTGAACCGACCCGCCATCGAAGCCATTTTTCTGGAAATCTTTGCCGTTTCGCGCAACATGGAACTGCCCGAACGGGTGGCGTACCTGGGGCCGGAGGGCAGCTTTACCCATCAGGCCGCTGAAAGCCGGTTTGGTGCCCTGAGCGCCTACATGGCCCTGCCTACCATCCGGTCGGTGTTTGAGGGCGTTGAAACGGGCCGGTCGCGGTTTGGGGTGGTACCCATCGAGAACAATCAGGAGGGGGTGGTAAACGAAACCATCGACCTGCTGCTCGAAAAAAACATCGTCATTGCCGCCGAAGCGCAGATTCCCATTCACTTTACGTTTGCCACCCAGACCGAAAAGCTGGACGACATCAAGTACATCTACTCCAAAGACATCGCGTTCCGGCAGTGCAGTAAATTCCTGAACGACTCCTTCGACGGGCTGGACGTGGAGTTTGTGCCGGTTGATTCGACCTCGAAGGCGGCAAAATTAGCGGCTCAGCAACCCCATTCGGCGGCCATCTGTTCGCACATTGCGGCCAAACTGTTTGGTGTGCCCGTACTATTCGATAACATCGAAGACAGCGACCTGAACCGGACCCGCTTTCTCATCATCGCCAAAGAGTTTACCAATCAGCCCTGCGGCAACGACAAAACCACGCTCATTGTGCGCCTGCCCAACACCGATTCGCCGGGTATACTGGCCGAATTTCTCCAGGAGTTCAGTGCCCGCAACATCAACATCACCAAGATCGAAAGTCGGCCCCTGCGCGACGGGGCTACCTTCAAATACTGGTTTTTGCTCGAATGCGAAGGCCACGCCCAGGACCCCGACATTCAGGACATCCTGAACCACCACGCGGCCGAAGTGAAGTGGCTGGGGAGCTACGTCCGGTCGTAGGTCAACTGATTAACACGACGTTAGCCGCATCGACCCGCCGGATAATGCGGGTCGATGCGGCTAACGTCGTTTTTGGCTAATCCGGTTGGCACCCTTGTTGCTAAAGTAGTCTTTTGCTTTCTGTTTCGGGGTTGCCGGGTTTTGCTTTTGGCCTGATCGTTTTGTTACGGGTATCCGGCCCATTTTGGGTGTTTTCTTTCTTTTTTCAGTCCGCCCATCTTTCGGCGACAAGTGTAGCACACCGATTGCTTCATGTAAACGGGTACCCTTTTTGCCTTCCGGAGCAATCCGTTGCTGGCTGCGGAGATTAGTACACCCACCACTCATACTTTACTTGTTATGCTCTCTTTTGTACTGTCCCGCTTAGGCCAACAGGGAAAGAACGTACTCCTGACCCCGCCGGTCAAACGTCTGAATTACAGCCCCTTCTGCCATATCGTTCGGTTTGTTGCCGGGTTGGGCGTGGCTTTAGTGTTGCTGCTCGGGTCGGTTGATAAGGCAGCGGGGCAGTGCGCCGTCAATAAAGTGACGACTACCGTTTCGGGCTGTTATTCGGTGAGTGGCGTCAGTAAAGCCACCGTGAGCGTGGAGGTCGACTGGAGCAACGCCCCCGCCAGCGACTACATCGTGGTGACGAGTGGTGCCCAGAGCCGGACCATCACACCCGGCACCGTTACGGTGGTCTACGCCCAGTTAGTAGGCACCCGCACCGGCACCACAACCATTGTTTCGCCACAGGTAGTTGCCTTCGAGGTAAATGCCGATAACAGCGTCGGCAGCGTGTCGGCCACGTTCCACAATACGCCCGCCTGCACTAAAACCAGCAGTTTTACGGCCCCGGCCTCCTGTTTGCCTACTGCCTGTTCGGGTACGGGGCTGGGCGGGATGCTGTTCAAGGATTTCAATGATAACGGCATACACGAGGCCGGTGAAACGGTTGGCGTATCGCAGGCAACGGTGCAGGCCGTTGCCTGCGACGGTACGGTGTACACCACCACCACCGATGCCTACGGCCGCTATACCCTGGCGGTACCGGCTAATAAATACCCGGTGCGGGTTGAGTTCAGTAATATTCCGTCCATTTATAATCTGAGCGTCAACGGGGCCGACTCGCGCACGACCACCCAGTTTGTGGACGCGCCGGACTGTAACGCTGATCTGGGCGTGAACAATCCGGTGGATTACTGCTCGAACACCCCGCAGATTTTCGTACCCTGTTATTCGTACGGCGATCCGCTGATTTCGGGAAGTTCCTCGGCTACGTCGGCGGCTTTGGTTACGATTCCGTACGGCGTTTCGTCCGTTACCCAGTTTACCGGCGAGAAAATGCTCGCCACGGCTGGTCAGGTCGGTACGGTTTGGGGCATGGCATACAACAAGGCGACCAAAAAGCTGTTTCAGAGCGCGGTGCTGAAACGTCATGCCGGTTTGGGACCCGCTGGTCTGGGTGGTTTGTACGTGACGGACTATACCAATCCGAATTCCGCTACGACCTCGACGTTTTTGAGTGTAACGGCCATCGGCATCGACGTGGGCACCATTCCGGGCAATCCGGCCAGGGGGTTAGTGGGTAATAAAACACAGCCCAGCCATGACCCTGAATCATTTAGTCTGACGGCCAAAGCGGGTATCGGCGACCTCGAAATTTCGGAGGATGGCAACAAACTCTGGCTGATGAACCTGAACGACAAAAAGCTGTATTCGATCAACATCGCGCCGTATAACCTCGACGGTGTGACGAAGCCGGTGGCTGCTGACGTCGCTTCATTTACCATACCGGCCAGTTGTACCAATGGCTCGTTTCGCCCCTGGGCACTGAAAGTGTACAACGGCAAGGTGTACGTCGGGGGCGTCTGTGATGCGCAGGCAACGGGGAACAAATCGAACCTGCGGGCGTCGGTCTATGAACTGAACGGCTCCACGTTTACCTCCATTTTCGATTTTCCGCTGACCTATCCGAAAGGCTACCCGGCTGCGGGCAATACCAACATCACCGGCTGGTTTCCGTGGACGGATAACTTCGATCAGTTGCTGGATGGTACCGCCCTGCGACATCCGGTACCCATTTTTACCGACATTGAATTCGACATCGACGGCTCGATGGTGCTGGCCTTCGGCGACCGGACGGGTTTTCAGGGGGGCGACCGAAATTACCGGCCCGACGGGAGCAGCACCACACTGTACGAAACCAATTCGCAGGCGGGGGACATTCTGCGGGCTTTTTATGCCAACGGTACGTTTGTTTTGGAAAACAATGCCAAAGCCGGGCCAAGCGTGGGTTTCGGCGCCGGGAACTCACAGGGACCCGGTTTTGGGGAGTTTTACAACGACAACTGGGTGCAGGATGGTGGTACTAACGTATTTTATCACGCCGAAAACGTGATGGGCGGCCTGGCCCTGAAACCGGGAACGGGCGAGGTCGTCGTGACCACCATCGACCCCGTTGATGCGCACCCCTACGCGGGTGGGGTGCGGTACATGAATAACAAAACCGGGGTGTCAACCAATCAGTATGCCGTGTACATCACCCGCGGACCGGACGGTACGCCTAACCCCGACACGTTTGCCAAAGCCACCGGTCTGGGCGACATTGAACTGAGCTGCAATACCCTCACCCTTCTCGAAATCGGCAGCCGCGTCTGGTTAGATACGGATCGGGACGGCGAGCAGGATGCCTGCGAAAAAGGCCTGGCGGGTACGACCGTGTCACTTTTCAAAGCCGGAGTTCTCATTGCCAGCACGACGTCCGACACCAACGGCGACTACTTCTTCTCCAGCAAAAGTAAACTCACCACCGGCACCTGGAGCGGCACCGGGGCCGACACAACCGTTCGCGCCAATCAGGCGTATCAACTGGCGTTTGGTACCGGGCAGTACACGGGTAATATCCTGAATCTGAACCCCGGCCGGTACCTTCTGACGGTGGCCAATGCGACCGGCGGTACCAAAAACAACGATAATGATTCTGACGCGCAGGAGGCCGTTATCGGTGGGGTCACTACGCCGGTCATCAGCCTGACCACGGCGGGTGTTGGTTCCGTGAACCATACCTTCGATGCGGGATTTTATTGCCAGGAAACCAGCGTCGCCAGCATCAGTACCACCAAAACAACCTGTCCCGGTACCACTACGGTCGCCAACGCCGATGCCCGAATCGACCTGACCGGTATTGTGAATGCCGATAAAGTGTTTCTGTACACCACCTCGCCCCCGGCCTACTCGGCAGCAGGTGGTCAGTCGGTACTTACCGGGGCTGTTTCGTTCACTGGATTGAGCAATCCGGTCAGTGCGTCGGGTACGTCCTATTCTGCCATTGTCTACAGCGGAGCCTGCTGTTACACCACGGTCAGCGTTACCCTGGCGCAGCAACTTTGCACGGTCTGTAGCCTGTCGGCCACGGCGGCTGCGACTGCCTGTTCTCCCCTGACCAACCGCTACAGTGTAAGCGGCACGGTGACCATCACGAACGGTCCTGCCTCGCAAACGCTTACCGTCAGTACCGGTGGGGCGAGTACAATAGCCACGCTGACGGATAGTGGCGTCTTGAGTTACACGCTTAGTGGCTTACCCTCCGACGGGCTGACACACACGGTTTCGGTCGTCAGTTCGGCGACGGGCTGTGCGGCTACCAGTGCGAATTATACGGCCCCGGCGTCGTGTTCGGTGGCGCCGGCACTGAGCGCGACCCTCGTAGCGGGGGCCTGTGATGCATTGACCAACCAGTACACGGTGTCAGGGACGCTCAGTTTTACCGCCCCGGCCGTAACCATATTCACCCTGACGGATGGCAGCAGTACGCTCCCGGTTTCGGTGACGGCGGGTAAGGGGACCGCTCCATTTACGCTGACCGGGCTGACATCGGGTACGGGTAGCCATACGCTGATCATTACCAGCCCAACCTACCCAACAGTAACCGCAGTGTATGCCGCCCCGGTGTCCTGCACGGTGGCACCACCCTGTTCGCTTATGGTTAATGCTATACCCGACGCCTGTGATCCGGCCACAAATCGACACAACCTGACCGGGACGTTGACCATCGTCAATGGTCCGGCTTCGCAGACGCTCACCATCAGTAATGGTTCGGTCAGCACGACAAAGGTGGTAACGGGCGATGGCGCGGTGAGTTACACCCTGAGCGGTTTGCTGTCGGATGGCCTGAATCATACGGTATCGGTGACGAGTAGTGCTACCGCCTGTGCCGTTGCGAGTGCCAGTTACGCGGCTCCTGCCTCCTGTTCGATCACGCCGGAGCTGAGTATCCTTATTACATCGACAACCTGTAGCACGGCGACCGGTCAGTATACGGTAACGGGCACCATCAGCTTCACGGCCGCTGTCGACGCGCTGCTTACCGTGGCGGACGGGGCCAACAGTACGTCCGTTGTAGTTACGTCAGGTCAAACGAATACTTCCTTCAATCTGGGAGGGCTGCTATCGGGTTCGGGGGCACACACCCTCACCGTGAGCGGAACAGGTTACGCGTCGAAAAGTGTATCCTACACGGCCCCGGCGAGTTGTCTGATCGTTAATCCGGCGTATGTGCTGACCAAAACCGTCGACAAAAAACTGGCCGCGCCGGGTGATGTGCTGACGTACATCCTCACGGTGACCAATACCAGTACGGTGACGGCTCAGAACGTCGTGGTAACCGATCAGTTTACGGCTGGGTTAACCTACGCGTCGGCATCCCCCGCATCGGGAACGTTTACGCCCGCGCCGGGTAGCCCCGCCGGGGGAACCTGGTCCATTCCGATGCTGGCGGGCGGGGCTACGACCAGCCTGACCCTTACGGCCTCGGTGACGACGGTGGGCATTGTTTACAACACGGCCATTCTGGGGGCGGATACGGTGACAGCCTGTACCAGCATCCCCTTCCACGTTTGCGCGGGTACCGATTATTTGTACCGCCTGACGGCTAAACCGGGACGCTCGGCCTATCAGTGGTATAAGGGTACCGTGGCCATTCCGGGGGCAACGACCAACGTCCTCGACGTGACGGCACCCGGCGAATACAGTTTAGCCGTAAATGGTGCAGCCGGACAATGTGCCGATTTTACGTGCTGTCCCTTTATCGTAATCGAAGACGCCCTGCCGGATTCGTACTCCGTGGCGGCCATACCAGCTACCTGCGCCGGTCCCGTAGCGGCCAGCAACGGGCAACTCACGGTTAGTTTACCAACCGGAACGACCGCTGCTGCCGGTTTAACCTACCAGTATTCAGTAGCCCTGGGCGGGGCGTTTAATCTGGCTACGGCGCAAACCGTTTCGGCCCCGTCGGTGACCGCATCGGGTGTGCTGGTGAACAACCTCCCCGCCGTGTCCGCACCTGTAACATACGTCGTTCGGGTGACGAATGCCGCTGGCTGTTTCCGCGACGCGGTTATTACGCTAGCCCCAACCGTCTGCGTGTGTAAACCGGTCATCTGCGCCCCACTTGTCATTCGTAAAACCAGTCTGGGCGCGGGCCAATAAGCCGGGTTCGCTCTGCGTGCCTAATTCTTTCAGCCTGTTTACACCAAAAAGCCGACCACTACGCTGGGGTCGGCTTTTTGGTGCCGTAGCCCTGCAAGCGGTGAATTCATTGATGAAATGGCTTGCGCTATCACCATACACACTTAATATTGTACGATTAGGAGACACTCCTGATAGTTAATCGCCAAAACCGATGATAAAGCACACGCAACTAATTCTCCTGGCCCTGTTGATTCTGTCGACACTGGCGCTGGGGCAGGGAAACACCGGTCAATTGCCCGATTTTGTAATGGTGGCCAACCGGGGTGGCCGCGCACTCGGTTACAGCCCGGCTTCGGGCATGAAACTGCTTACGGTGAACGGCCTCTCGTTTAAAGACCTGAACCGGAACGGCACCCTGGATGCCTACGAAGACTGGCGGTTGCCGGTTGCCACGCGGGCGAAGGACCTGGCCAAACGGCTGTCGGTCGAGCAGATTGCCGGGCTGATGCTTTATAGCCGTCACCAGTCCATTCCGGCTGCGGGAACGGGCTACATGGGCGGCACCTATGGCAAAAAATCCTTTGCCGAAAGCGGTGCCAAACCCTACGACCTGACCGATCAGCAGACCGAATTTCTCCAGAAAGACAACCTGCGCCACGTGCTCATCACGACTGTGCAAAGCCCCGAAGTAGCCGCCCGCTGGAACAACCACGCCCAGTCGCTGGTAGAAGGGCAGGGGCTGGGTATCCCGATCAACATCAGCACCGATCCCCGCCACGGCACCCGCGCCAACGCCGAATTTAATGCGGGGGCGGGCGGAGCCATTTCCATGTGGCCCGGCTCACTGGGGATGGCCGCTACATTTGATCCGGCCGTGGTGGAGTCGTTTGGCCACATTGCCGCGCTGGAATACCGGGCGTTGGGCATTGCCACGGCCCTGTCGCCACAAGTCGATATTGCCACCGATCCGCGCTGGAACCGGGTGAGCGGCACATTTGGCGAAAATCCCCGGCTCGCTGCGGACATGGCGCAGGCGTACATCGATGGGTTTCAGACCTCGACCGGCGCGGCTGAACTGGCCGATGGCTGGGGGTATCAGAGCGTCAATGCGATGGTGAAACACTGGCCCGGTGGCGGGTCGGGGGAGGCCGGTCGTGATGCGCACTTTGGCATCGGTAAGTACGCCGTTTATCCCGGCAACAATTTTTCCATGCACCTGACCCCGTTTCTGGAGGGTGCCTTCAACCTGAAAGGCAAGACCAAAATGGCCGCAGCGGTGATGCCTTACTACACGATCTCGGTAAATCAGGACGTGAAAAACCACGAAAACGTCGGCAACAGCTATAACAAATACCTGATCGGCGACCTGTTACGGACCAAGTACGGCTACGACGGGGTCGCCTGCACCGACTGGGGCATTACCGGCGACGAAACCTCACTGAATAACTTTACCGGCGGCAAACCCTGGGGCGTGGAGAAGCTGACCGTGGCCGAGCGGCATTACAAAGTGCTGATGGCGGGCGTGGATCAGTTTGGCGGCAACAACGATGCGGCTCCGGTGCTGGCTGCGTACCAAATGGGCGTGAAGGAACACGGCGAAGCGACCATGCGGGCACGGTTCGAGCAGTCGGCGGTACGGTTGCTGACCAACAGTTTCCGGATGGGGCTGTTCGAGAATCCGTACCTGACCGTAGCGACAACGGTAAAAACGGTCGGTAGTCCTGAATTCATGGCGGCTGGCTACGCGGCTCAACTGAAATCGCTGGTGCTGCTGAAAAACAAGGCGCAGACCCTGCCCCTCAAAACGGGAAAGACGGTGTACATCCCGAAACGGTTCACCCCGGCGGGCCGGAATTTTATGGGCATCCCCACGCCCGAAAAAGTAGAGTATCCGGTCAATATCGACGTGGTGAAAAAATACTTTACCGTGACGGATAATCCCGATCAGGCCGACTACGCGCTGGTGTTTATCGGCAGTCCGAACTCCGGGATTGGCTACGACCCCGACGACCTGAAAGCGGGCGGCAATGGTTACCTGCCCATCAGTCTGCAGTACGGCCCCTACACGGCGAACGGAGGGCGTAAAATCAGTCTGGCCGGGGGCGATCCGTTGGAATCCTTCACCAACCGCAGCTACCAGGGCAAATCCGTAACGGCCACCAACACCAGCGACCTGAGCATGGTGACCGACACTTACGCCAAAATGAAGGGCAAGCCCGTTATCGTGTCCATCAACGTGTCTAACCCGCTGGTGTTTACCGAATTTGAGAAGCAGTCAAACGCCATTCTGGTGCATTTCGGCGTATTGGACCAGGCGATGCTGGATGGATTGACGGGGAAAGTGGAACCATCCGGTCTGCTGCCGATGCAGATGCCCGCCAACATGGAGACGGTGGAGCAGCAGCAGGAAGACGTCCCGCAGGACATGACCTGTTACATGGATTCCGAAGGGAATACCTATGATTTCGGCTTCGGCCTGAACTGGAAGGGCAAAATCAGCGACGCCCGCACCAAAAAGTACGGCAAACGACTGCATTGAGTGCAGTTGCTACAAATCGTAAATGGAGTGGTGTCGGGTGGCTTATCATCCTGCATTCGTCATCCTGCGTTTGTCATCCTGAGGCACGAAGGATCTTAGAAGCCTGATCGATAAGATCCTTCGTGCCTCAGGATGACAAACTACCGAGTGACAAACCACCGGATGGTAAATCGTGTGTGCTGATCGTGTCCTGAATCATACTGGAATTTACCATCCAGGACGGTTTCTTCGTTCGTTCTCGCTTGCCGTTTACAACAAACTTTCCCCAATCCGAATCGTGCCTGCCACGAGTGCGTCGAGGTCGGGGAGGGTGGTGCGGTGATTGACGTTGCAGACCCGGATGGCGTACTGCCCGTTCAGCATCGTGTAGGAGGGAGCCGCAATGCCCTGTTCGTGGAGTTGCATCAGGATTTCGCGGTTCAATTGGTTCAGTCGTTCCGTGTTCATCCCGCCGGGATTGAACCGGTAACAGACGATGTTGAGCGGTACCGGGGCCAGTAGTTCCAGGCCGAAGGTCTTGAAGCACATCCACGCTTTCAGCGCCTTGAATCCCCGCGATAGTTCGATGCCGTACTGGTTGATGGGGTCCGGTCCGGCGGCTAATCCCCGTTCGTGGGTGGTGAGGTAGTTCGGCGTCATCGAGAAGGTAGCGCGGTGCAGGGTCTTATCCTTAATCAGCGCACAGCCAATCTCGTACGGCAGCGATAACCATTTGTGCAGATCGAACGCCAGGCTGTCGGCCCGTTCGATGGCCCGCAGCTCCGCCTGAAATTCCGGTACGAGTTTGGCCAATGCGCCGAATGCTCCATCGACGTGAAACCACAGTCCGTATGCCTGACACAGGTCCGCGATGGCGTCCAGCGGATCAGTGGAGCCGGTGTTGACCGTGCCGACATTACCCACCACACAAAACGGCTGATACCCCCGCGCCAGATCGTCGGCGATCATTGTTTTCAGGTGGCCAACATCCATCTGGTAGTCGCCATCGACCGGTACTTTACGCAGGGCTTCGCGGCCCAGGCCCATTACTTCGACGGCTTTCTGAACGCAACTATGCGCTTCGGCGGACGTGTATAGGACCAGTTCGCCTGCCGTGGCCCGAACGCCTTTCTGCCGCATCTGCTGATCGGCCGCCTGCCGGGCGACTAACAACGCCGTTAAATTAGCCATCGACGCCCCGCTGACCAAGATGCCGCTGCTGTCGGCGGGCCAGTTCATGAGTGCCTTGCACCAGTTCACCACCTGCCCATCGACGTACACGGCCGCATGGTCGCCCACGCTCGTGTTGGGGGTCATGCCCGACGCCAGCATGTCGGCCATCATGCCCAGCGGGTTGCCGGTCGTTTGTACCCACCCAAAAAAACGGGGGTGAATATTCCCCTTGTGAAACGGCAGAATGTACTGAAGAAACTCGCCGTAGACGGTCTGCATGTCCTGTCCCTGCCGGGGCAGTGGCTGGTTAAAATGATCCTTGACGGCAGTAGTAGGCTGGGTCCAGACGGGTTGCTCGTGAATGGTTTGCAGAAAATCCAGCATGTCGTCCACCATCTGATGGCTCAACCGGCGCATGTCGTTCCAGTCGGCGGGATCGAGGGTAAGGGTATCCTGAGCAGCGGTAGGGTTCATAAAAGACGGAGCTAATGGCCCAAAAATAGCGGGAATCACCGGATCAGGCGACCCGAATGTTGCGGCATGTTCCCCCCGGCTACCGCAACAGGGTGACGTGGCCTTTGTAGGTGCGCTGGGTGAATTCGATGGAATACAGGTACTCGCCCACCGGAAAGTCTTCGCCGTACCAGCGGAAGTTACGGTCGGTGGAGGAGAACACCTGCCGCCCCCAACGATTGACAATCACGACCGAGCGAAACTGGTCGGTACAGTTGTCGGGCGGGATGTTTTTGACCGCGAAATAATCGTTATACCCGTCGTTGTTGGGCGTAAAGACGTTGGGGATCACGATCTCGTAGTTGGCCGCGACGTTTTTGACGTGAATCACGACGGTCGTGGTGGCGGTATTGTTGAACTGGCTGCAGCTATGGTCGTCGTCAATGAAGTCCACGATAAAGGTTGCGCCGGGTTTTCCCTGCAAGGCCTCGCAGGTAACTAACCAGCTAAAAGGCGATTGCAGCGTCGGGCGGCCGTTTTTTGCCGCGAACTTCATGCCGATTTTCTGATAATCGAACCCACGGCCGACGGCATACATCGAAATGGAATCGCGGTCGGGGTCGTCGCCAATCACACCAAAATGAACGCTCGAAGCCGCCGTATCGCCGGGGACAACACTCAGCTCAATCGTTTGGGACTGGGGTAGTGTCGTCTGAATCGTGGGCGGGCGATTGGGCAAACCAGTGACCGTGAGTTTGACCGTTACGGTATCGCCGAGGGGTCGGTAACAATGATTATCAAAGGCTACAAAGTCGACCAGATACGGTTCGGCGCGGGCCTGACTGCAAACCGGTTTAAAGGTAAAAACTTGCGCTACACTACCCGTACCGACGGTATTGGCAAACGCCATGCCTGCTGAGGACAGATCGAAACCGCGCCCTACTGCCCGGAGGCTAATCTGGTCGTTGTCGATGTCGGTAGCTGTCACGATAAACGCCAATGAAGAATTCCCCACCAATAAGGTTCGGCTCTGTGGCGGTGCCAGGTCCGTAATCACAATGGGTTTATGGTTCAGGTCGGGTGTGATGTTCAGTTGCACCGTCAGCGTATCCTGCAACGGTTGCGGGCAACCTTCGTCGGAGGCCACGATTTGCAGCGTGACCCGGCCCGACACGCCACCGGCACAGCGGCCAAAACAAATCGTTGCCGTGGTCGTATCGCGGGTGGTGCGGGTCGTAAACTGGCCGGGCGTAATGGTCAGGCCGGGCAGTGTCTGGCCAATGGTCGTCAGCGTCAGCCGCTGATTGGCGTTGGGGTCGGTCAGGTACAACGTCAGGCAGTTCTGGTCTTTCTCGGTGATCGAGATAACGGTCCCTTGTTTATAAAATGCCGTTTGTCCCGCCTGCCGGAGCAGTACAACGGGCGGATCATTGACGGGACAGTCGAGTACTTTCAACTGAAAATCGCGCCGGACCTGGCCAATCAGTTTTCCTGCCCGGTACTCTTTCACCAATACACAGAAGACGTTAAGCCCCACCCGGTCGGCGATAACGCTGAGCCGCCCGGTTTTGGGGTCGATCCGCAGGGGCAGCGAACCGGTGATGGCGTTACTGGCGGAGAAGCCACCGGACCAGGTCACGTCGGGGTATGGACCGGGATGGTAGATGGCCTGGCCAAACTGGTCCGGGGCACCGGGATTCGGCGTCCGGGTATCGCTGAACCCATTGTAGGGCGTCACGAGCGAATACGACAGACTGTCGCCATCCGGGTCTTTCGCGCTGAAATCCAGCGTGAAAGGTTTGTTGATGCAAACGTAATCGCCTTTGACTTCGCTAAACACGGGCGACGAGTTGACGTACACCCTGCCATTGCTCCACAGGTTGGGGAACTCCAGGTAAAACATGGACCCGGCCCCGCCCGGATTTACGATGTTGGTGATGGTGCCATTGCGGCAACAGCGTTCCCAGGTCATGTAGTAGCCGCCCGGATCGTCGAAGGCCGACTGCGTAAAACTGACGTCGCGGCTGTAGCGAATCAGGCGCGTACTGACCGCCCCCACCGCACAGGCAGGCTGGGAGTAAGCAATGAAATTATCGCTGATGACAAATAACTCGACGGTACCCATGAGGACATTGTCGCGCTTGCGGAAAATGGCTACGTTGATGGTCTGATCCTTTGCGCCGGGGTTGCCGTTTACGGCATCGAAATACAGGTTCAGGTTGATCCGGTGGGTGGTGGCGGCCGTAGTGCCCCGGTATTGCAGTTCCAGTTCGCCCCCGACAATGTGGGTAGCGCGGGCGGTTAAACTAAGTCCGAGCAGCAGCCCCCCCGTTAACAGAAGGGACCGGAATGCGGAGTAAAGAAGAGTCATACGGTTTGAGTCGGGATGATGTCCGTCCGGGAACGGATGCTTAATTTAGCGGCTTTTTCAGAAACTATGCGCAGGAAAAATAATAAACCACCAGAGCGATTGACGAACGTTCGCATTGACGATGTAGCCGCCGAAGGCAAGTGTTTGGTCCGCACCCCCGATGGTGTCATCTTCGTCGAAGGCCGGTCCGGCGGGCCGGGGGCGGCACCGGGCGATCTGGTCGATTTGTTGGTTGTCAATAAGAAGAAACAGTACCGCGAGGCCATTGTCGAGCGCGTTTTAGAATACTCCGATCTCCGTACCGAACCCTTCTGCGAACATTTTGGCACCTGTGGCGGCTGTAAATGGCAGCACATCCGGTATGACGAACAACTGCGGTTTAAGCGGCAGCAGGTCGTCGATCACCTCACCCGCATCGGCAAAGTCGACCTACCGGAAATTCCCCGGACGCTGGCCGCCCACCCGACCCGTTATTATCGCAACAAACTCGAATTTACCTGTTCCGAGGGCCGCTGGCTGACGGATGCAGACCGGCTGTCGGGTAATGAGTTTGACCCCCGCGCCATCGGTTTCCACGTACCGCGCCGGTTCGATAAAGTGCTGGCCATCAACCACTGCTACCTGCAACCCGACCCGTCCAACGCCATCCGGCTGGCCGTGGCCGACTACATGTACAAGAACGATGTGCCGGCCTACAACCTCAAAACCCACGTTGGCTTTCTGCGCACGCTGATTATCCGCACGGCCTCGACCACCGGACAGGTGATGGTAACCGTACAGACCGGCAAAGACAGTACGGCAGAACTGTTGTTTCCGTTGCTCGATTTTCTGAAAAATACGTTCCCGGCGATCACCTCGCTGAACTACATCATCAACGCCAAGATGAACGATAACTACGGCGATCAGGAAGTAATCAACTACGCCGGGTTGCCCTACATTGAGGAGATAATGGAAGATGGGACCGACCGACCCCTAATATTCCGCATCGGGGCGAAGTCGTTTTACCAGACCAATTCGGAGCAGGCGTATAACCTATACAAAATTGCCCGCGACTGGGCCGGACTGACGGGTAACGAGCGGGTGTATGATCTCTACACCGGTACCGGCACCATTGCCCTGTTCGTGGCCCGGCAGGCGAAACACGTTGTGGGCATCGAATACGTCGAACCGGCTGTCGTGGATGCCCGGATCAATGCGGAGGTGAACGGTATTCAGCACGTCGATTTCCTGGCGGGTGACATGAAGAATCTGCTCACGGCCGATTTATTCGCCAAATACGGCCGTCCCGACGTCATCATAACCGATCCGCCCCGTGCGGGCATGGATGAACCCGTTACGCAGCAACTCTTAGCCGCAGCCCCCGACCGGATCGTGTACATCAGTTGCAACACCGCCACGCAGGCCCGCGACTTAGCCATCCTGGACGAAGGCTACGCCGTTGCCAGCGTACAGCCCGTGGACATGTTCCCGCATACACACCACGTCGAAAACGTGGCCCTGTTAGTGAAGCGGGGGTAGTGTGGCTACCACGCGCAGGCGTTTGTAATCAGCATACCAGCGGCCGTTTCGGAACAGCGACGGGCGAAGGGCGGTTTGCGTCGCGTCGAGTATATCGATTTTATCGGCGGGGGTAACGCCCTCGAAAAAATAAGCCCCAAACTGCTCCAGCCAGTCGGTTAGCCCGGTGTCGGGGTCGTTCAGCAGCGTGTCGCGGTCGTAGTGCTGCGCCAGTTCCACCCGGAAACCGTGCCGTTCCAGCACCGTCGCGTACTCGCCTACCGACGGAAAATACCATCAGAATAACGCCCGCGCATATCCCCGTTTTTGTAGCTCATGCAGTACGGTATCGGTAATCTGTTTCACGTTGTCTTTACCGCCAAACTCGACCACTAAGCGACCGCCGGGTTTGAGGTGCTTTTTCAGTTGCCGGATGGCCGCTTCGTAGTCGGTTACCCAGTGCAATACAGCGTTTGAGAAAATGGCGTCGAAGCGTTCGGGCAGGTCAACCGTTGTAATGTCGGCTACCTGAAACGGGAGGGAGGGGAACTGCTCCGTAGCTTTGGCAATCATCGGCCCGGCCGCGTCGAGGCCCATCACCGAGACACCCCGTTCTGCAATCTGCTGCGTCAGTTCGCCGGTGCCGCAACCCGCGTCCAGAATGCGTTCGCCGGGTCGGGGATTCAGCAGGTCGATCAACCCGGTGCCGTACTGAAAGACAAAGGCGTGTTTATTGGTATAGAGTTCAGCGTTCCAGTTCATGGCTTCGACTTGTCAGGGTTTCACAATGTAGTACACAAACAGTAATGACAGTAGAAGGGCCGACAGCCGCAGTGCGTTTTTGACGAGCCGGTGTCTGATTGGCAACACAGGCAGTATGGAATCCGAGTGGATAAAAACGGCTACAAGTTTTCGGTACTCAGTCAGCAGCAGGAATAGCAGACCAAGGGTCAGCACCAACGCCTGAAGCAATGCTCCAGCGTTCATCTGGTAGAAAACATCGACTAAGGCGATGTTCAGCATTAGGGCGAAAAGCACGACACAACTCAGCAGAAACGTTTTGCGGTAGAGCAGCAGGTAAGCCCCCGCGAGTTGCGTAAGGGCGATCAATGTGCCAAACGCGGGTGAGTAGCCGAAGTAATACCACGTCAGGGTTTCTCCCGGCTGTTGATTCATGGGTTGGCCGGCCAACACAACAAATTGTAGCCCGAACACTTTTTTCCAGCCGAAGCTCGCCAGGTTAAAGGCGATGGCGTACCGGATAACGGCAAACAACAGGGCATAAATCCTGCCCGTTTCGTGCAGATGGTTACGCTCCCGGTACTGCCACACAAGCGGAAAGACAACCGCGCTCAGCAAACAGATACCAACCAGCGAGAAGACAACGACGGGCGGAAACCAGGTCAGGGTGCCGCTGTTGCCGAGAACCAGCAACAAAGCGGCTACCGTCAGCCCGGTAACGAAGCAGGTGGCCAATTTTTTCGGGAAAGAGGTCATGTGCGGCTTTAGGGAGGTGTTACAGGTGGATGCAGCCGCAGGCCGGATTCCATATTTTCATCGCCTTAACCGCCCGTCAGTTACCCGTTTTGGTATCCGGGTGCGTCAGGCTGGCGGGGCCAACGCTGGTAATGGCGGGTGGCCCGGCGGGGTAGGATCGGAATTTAGTGGTCTGCACGATGGACGGGTACGGCTCGAACGTGATCCAGCGCAGGGGCCGTTTACGAAGCCAGAGGGCACCGGCGAGCAGCGTCGCAAACCAGCCCGGTGGGCGGGGAAAGCCAAAAGCCGTGCGGAGCGAATCAGAAATCAGGGCCGAGAAGGCGGGCTGAACCACCGGGTGCAGGAATCGGGGTAACCATCCCTGAACAATTTTTATGGTAGCATCGGCAATGCGCCGGTTACTGGCCGAATACCGGAAATACCGGGCCTCATACGCATCGGTAAAGGCCCGAAAGGCGGTCAGGCTTTCGGGGATATGGTACAGGTTCATGCGGTGGCCCACCTCGCGAAAGAAATAAAACAGGGCCTGTTCCTCCGCCGGGGTCAGTTTCCGCCAGCCATAACGATTGATCCAGTCGATGGGGTAGAAGATAAACGTCGCCAGCACGAACACGAAATCGGCATTGTCGATGGGGTAATGGCCGTGAATGTGGTTCATGTGGGCGATGGCCTGCGCCCCCGACGGGCTGTCGTAGCCCGACTGCATGAACTCGGAAATCAACCGGCTGGTATCGTCGTAGCGTTTCTGGCCATGCTGCTCAAACTCACCCGTCCGCGCCAGTAAACCCGACACCCGCGGGCTGGCATAGGTGTGAAACAGGGCCAGTTCCAACGCCCGAACCATGTCGTACGGGAATTCGTAGGCCGTCAGCAGGTACACCATCCGCTGATGATCGCGGACGGGGTCGAGCGTCTGCAATTCACGCTGTACACCGGGGTGCCGCAGCAGACCGAATCGTTTGGGGTAGGTAGGGGTCATGTTTATTGATTGGTGCGTATTGTCGGGCGAGAAACCGCGTCGGGCAGTGGCTGCTCTCTACTTCGATAAAACGCCTTTAGCAATCAGGTAGGGAATTAGTAGCCAAAGCAGGCCTTTGATGAGGAAAAACAGGAAACCGAGCCAGCCGACCCGCTTCAACCACCGTGTAAATCGTTCGTTCATGACCGCCTGATTCGCCGAAAGGGAACCTTAAAAGTGGGGATAATTGTCCACCAACGCAACCACATTGCCCGGCTTTCCGTTCTTCAACCAAGCATTTGACCCAAACGATGAAACCGATTTTGCTGCTGACATTCAGCCTTCTTTTCGCCACCGCCTGCTCCAGTCCGTCGGCGAAGACCACCAATCAGGCCGCCCCGTCTGACCAGTATGCCTTTGCCAAACTGCCCGCGCCCAAACCCGGCGAAGCCGTCGCTACCTTCGGAGGTGGATGTTTCTGGGCGATGGAAGAAGTATTTGATGAAATAAAGGGTGTGCGGGAAGCCGTTTCGGGCTATGCGGGCGGCACCTTGCCCGACCCTACTTATGAACAGGTCAGCACGGATGAAACCGGCCATGCCGAAGCCGTGCAGGTTTACTATGATCCAAAGGTGATTTCGTACGATCAGCTTTTGGCCGTGTTTTTTGCCGGGCACGATGGTACCGAATTGAACCGGCAGGGGCCGGACGTAGGGCGTCATTACCGGTCCGTGGCGTTTTACCGGACACCCGCCGAGAAAGCAGTCATCGAAGCGGCTATCAAACGCGAAGCGGCATCGGGCCACCATACCGATCCCATCGTCACGACGGTTGAACCCATCACGGCGTTTTACCCGGCCGAAAACTACCATCAGGGCTACTGCAAAATTCACCCCGACGAACTCTACATCCGGTCGGTGTCGCTGCCAAAAATCGAGAAAATGCGCAAGGCAATGGCGGCAAAACTGAAGACGGATTTATTGGATAGTTGAGAATGGAACCGCGCTAATGGTACCGCACCGGCGGACCGGCGGATTTGACGGATGCCTGCGGCAGTCGCAACGGCGAACCGGCGGATAACAGCGGATTTTAAAAATTAATCGAAGAAAGAGAAATCCGTTTTCATCTGCGCTGCCGCAGGCATCCGCCCCATCCGCCGGTGCGCCGGTGCGGTGCCATCGACATACTTTGGCCGGAAATTTGATACCCTACTGATTTAGAAGAGAGATTGACACGTCAGCGTAAACGCGCTTTCCCGTACCTCCGTACTTGTACTTTACTGATGAATAATCCCTACCTGACCCTGCTCCGTACGGCCTGGTCATTTGCCCGCACCGAAAAACGCCGGTATGTGCTGGTGTATTCCCTGTTCGTTCTGGCCAACGTAATTGGTGCCTCGTACCCGCTGTTGTTCGGTTGGTTTATCGGGGCCATTCAGCAGCAAAATACCAGCGTGACAACGGTCGTCTGGCAGTATACCGGTGCTTACATGGGCCTGAAACTGCTCGAATGGTGTCTGCACGGTCCCGCCCGCGTGATGGAGCGCGAACTGGCGTTTACCGTCAGCCGTAATTTTCTGGCCGACCTCTATCACCAGACGCTGCACCTACCCGTTGGCTGGCACAAAGGACACCATAGCGGGGCCACGATCAACCGGATTCGGAAGGCGTACGAAGCCCTCAAAAACTTCTTTCAGAGCGGGTTTATCTACCTGCATACCATCGCCAAATGCCTGTTTTCGTTCGGGGCCATGCTGTATTTTTCGCCCCTGTTCGGGGCTGTCGGCATTGGGCTGGGCATCTTCACCGTCTGGGTCATTTTGCAGTTCGACAAACCATTCATCCGTACGCTGGAAGAAACCAACGAGCGCGAACACGAAGCCTCATCCAACCTCTTCGATAGCCTGTCGAACATTATTTCGGTGATTACGCTGCGGCTCGAAAAACGGATGGAAGCGGCCCAAATGACCCGGATTGCGGCTGTTTT
>JBBQLG010000075.1:0-29369 GCA_038327655.1 Cytophagales bacterium | reverse complement strand
CGCTTTCATCAGGCACTGGCCTATCAAACGCCAGAACAGGTACTAAAGGGAGCAAAAAGCAGCACAAACCAAGTGGGTAAAAACAATAACTAACAATTTCGTTATTCAAAAAAGTGGTCCGGTTTCAGGGGCGCAGCGTACAATGCTGAATAAGAGGGCGGCCACAAAGCCACTCACGGCGAAACCACTAACCAGGTTAGCCGTCAGATAAACCATGAGCACATTGATAACGATCAGAAAAAGCCCGAGGGTAACAAGGGTGATGGGTATGGTCAGCAACACCAGAATTGGCTTCAGAAAGGCATTGAGCAACCCCAATACGATGGCGACAACCAACGGAGTGGCGATGCCACCGGAAAGACGGATACCCGGCACGAAGCGGGCGGCTAAATAAACAGCAACGGCACTAATCAGGATGCGGATCAAAAATCCCATAGCAAAAGAGTTGAGTGTAAAATGAATGGTTTAGGCTTTCTAACGAGCCATGTCAACTCTCAGAACGGCAAACGGGAAGCCAATGTTTACCCGCTACTTCGCGTGCCGCTGTTGCAGTACCTCAATGATGTCGTCCAACGACATGTTTTTTTGCTCCAGCAGGACCAGAAAGTGAAATAACAGATCGGCGGCTTCGCCCCGGAACAGGTCATCATTATTGTCTTTGGCTTCAATTACCAGTTCAACGGCCTCCTCTCCTACTTTCTGCGCGATCTTATTGACACCTTTTTTAAACAGCGATGTCGTGTAGGATGCGTCGGTCGGGTTTACCTTCCGGTCGTGGATAGTGGCCTGTAAGTAGTTCAGGAACTGCCCTTTACCTTGATTCACCTCCTCGAAACAGGTGTCGGCTCCCGTATGGCAGGTCGGGCCGTCGGGCAGGACTTTAATCAGAATCGTGTCGCCGTCGCAGTCGGTTAGCATTTCCACAACATGCAGGAAATTGCCGGATGTTTCGCCTTTGGTCCAGAGCCGTTGTTTACTCCGGCTGAAGAACGTGACACTATTTTCGGCCTGCGTTTTGGCGTAGGCTTCGGCGTTCATGTAGCCCAGCATCAGCACCTTACCGGTTTCAGCATCCTGAATCACGGCAGGTACCAGCCCGTCGGGCGATTTATCAAAATTAATGGTCATAAGGTGTTTTTCAGTCGTATGCGTACAAACGCCCGTGGTTGATATTGCCCGCAAAGTTGCGAAAAAGTTTGTGGTTGATTTGGTATCTTGTCACGTTAACGCCCACCACCATTTGGAAGACCTGTCTATAATTTATTACCCGCTTATTTACCCTGATTTTCGCAAAGGGGAGATTGAACCGTCTGGTGGCTATGTGGAGATACACATCACGCATTCCTCGCATGAAACCGCTCGTAACGATGAAACGGCCATTCTATTGGCAAAGCGAGGCTTCAAAGTGAGACTTTTACCGGTTGATGAAGTACCCAACAAAAAGAACCCCGACGCTTATTTGATTAATGAGGACATCATTATTGAGTTCAAACATAACTTCACTCCCACGGCATCAGCCATCAAGAATGAGGTAAGAGACGCCAAAAAGCAGGCAGATTATATCTTACTGCACATAAAAAGCAGTTTGACAAAAGGAGAATTACTCAGAGGCCTCAACCTTACCATTCACCGTGCTAAAAATATTCAGGAGGTTTGGATTATATTCAACCACTCCATCTACAGGCTGACTCCAATGGAAATTTTAAATGGGACCGCCAGCCGTAAAATACAATGAGGTGACACGACCGAATCGCATCACCCCAAGGCGGGGTCGGGGGTCTCCCCTCAACCGGTACAAAGATACTACAACTATAACAAATATATAATCATTATAATCTTCAGCAGCAGGCATATAATCTTCGGGAACAAATGTATTGGTAAGCTAATAATGAGTACCTACACATTCTCCTTCTTCAGCTTATCCCGCAACTGAAACAGTTCATCGCGGTAGCGGATCGATCTCGCGAACCGACCGATTAACAGCCTGTAGGAATTCGGCATCGCTCATGGCAGAAGAGATTAAACACTGAATAATCCGTCGTTCAGGGCATTCAGCGCATCGGCTTTGAACTTCGAGTGGATCAGCAGCGACAGATTGCTTTCGGTGCCGCCGTACGAAATCATCCGAATCGGGATGCCACGCATGGCATTGAACACCCGGACAGCCACGCCTTCGTTATCAGCACTGAAATTGCCCACGATGCAGATAATTGTCTGATCGTAATCCGGTTCTTCAAGATCGCAGAACGTGCTGAGTTCGGCGGTAATTTCCTGAATTTTATCCGTGTTGTCAATCGTTACCGACACCGACACTTCCGACGTGGCCAGCATATCGACCGGCGTTTTGTACTTCTCGAAAATCTCGAAAATCCGGCGCAGAAACCCGTACGCGTTCAGCATCCGGGTCGAGTGAATATACAGGGCCGTCACGCCGTCTTTAGCAGCAATGGCCTTGAATACATCCGTCGAGGTTTTGTCGGCAATCAGGGTTCCGGGCGCATCGGGGTCCATTGTGTTTTTCAGTCGCACGGGCACGCCGTACTTTCGGGCGGGCGTAATCGTGGACGGGTGCAGAATCTTGGCCCCGAAATACGCCAGTTCGGCCGCTTCATCGAAGGTCAGTTCCCGAACCGGAAACGTGTTCTTGACGATGCGCGGGTCGTTGTTGTGCATACCGTCGATGTCGGTCCAGATCTGGATTTCCTCGGCCCGGATGGCTCCACCGATCAGCGATGCGGTGTAATCCGACCCGCCCCGCTTCAGGTTGTCAACCTCGCCCCGTGGATTCCGGCAAATGAAGCCCTGCGTCACGATAATCTGTTTGTCGGTGTGCAACGGCAGCATTTTGGCTAATGCCTGTTCGGTAAAGGCCAGTTCGGGTTCGTTGTCGGCGTCGATGCGCATAAATTCCAGCGCGGGCAGCAACGCCGACTGTTCGCCCTGCTCGGCTAAATACTCCTGAAAAAGCTGGGTACTCAGCAACTCGCCCTCGGCTACCAGTTCTTTCTCCTGCTTGGCCGTAAAGGGCTTGATGCCAACCAACGACCGGATAAACGAAAACTCTATCTCGATCACCTGCCGACCGTTGGCCAGCCCTTCGGGTGTCTGATAAAGTTCGTTGACAAACCCGGCGTAGTGTAGTTTCAGCGCGTAGATTTTAGCGTTGGCTTCGGCGTCGTTGTACGCTTTCAGTGATTCGCCAATTTCCAGGAGTGCGTTAGTCGTGCCGGACAGGGCCGACAGCACCACAATCTTACGCGTTTGATCGGCGGTAATCAGTTGCCGGATCGACTGCATCCGCTCCGGCTTACCCACCGAGGTTCCGCCAAATTTCCAGACTTGCATAGTGAAATGAGTAAATTATTGAATGTGCGAATGAGTGAATGGCGGGAATCAGATGGGCAGTTATTCGCCCGATCGCTCATTCACTAATTTACTCATTAACCCCAGCATCTTAATAGCGGTCATGGCGGCTTCATCGCCTTTGTTGCCGTGTTTACCACCCGCCCGGTCGATGGCCTGTTGCTGATCGTTGGGCGTCAGAACACCGAAAATGATGGGCTTCCCCGTTTTCAGGCCAACATTGGTCAGGCCCTGCGCAACGGCGTGGTTGATGTAATCGTTGTGCTTGGTTTCGCCCTGAATTACGCAGCCGAGGCAGATCACGGCGTCAATATCGTCGCGCTGGGCGAACCACTGCGCGGCAAGGGTGAGTTCATAACTACCCGGTACGTTGCCCCGAACAATGTGCTCGGCCTTTGCGCCGTGGTTGAGCAGTGTTTGATAAGCCCCGTCATATAGTGCTTCGGTTACTTCGGCGTTCCACTCGGCAACGACCAGCGCAAACCGATGGTGGCTACTATCGGGCAGGTTCTCCGTGGAGAAGGTGCTCAGGTTTTTCAGTTCAGATGCCATATTTGTATCCCAGACGCCCACGTCTGGCTGTTGAATACTTTGAAAACCAGACGTGGGCGTCGGAATGCCCGCTCCGGCGTACCGGCACCACTGGGGTACAGGTCAAACGGTTCCTTCCCAGAACGCTTCAATTTCGGACAGCAGAGCATCGACCGTATCGGCCACGATGAGCAGTTCCCGGTTCTCAGCCCGTAGAAAACCGTCTTCCACACAGCGGTCGAGTTGTTGCAGCATCAAATCGTAATACCCGTTTACATTCAGCACGGCAATGGGACCGTCGTAGAGTTTAAGCTGTTTCCAGGCCAGAATCTCGAACAGTTCATCGAAGGTACCGTAGCCGCCGGGCATCGTGATAACGCCCTTCGCCAGACTGACCATTTTGAACTTCCGCTCGTGCATTGTTTCCACAAAATGCAGTTCGGTCAGGGTTTTGTGGGCCACTTCGAGGTCGGCCAGGAAATTAGGAATTACGCCCGTTACCTGACCACCGTTTTCCAGCACGGCGTTGGCCACCGAAGCCATCAGGCCACCGTTTCCCCCGCCGTAGATCAGCCGTAGATTACGCCCGGCCATTTTCTCGCCCAGCTCACTGGCAACTTCCCTGTATACCGGATTACTGCCCGGACTCGATGCGCAATAAACTACGATGCTTTGCATGACTTTTTTAGATCAATTCTTCGGCTATTGTTTCCAGGTCCAAACCGCCGAACGTGCCGGAACTCATCAGTAAAAACGAATCGGCGTTGGCCCGCTGACTCAGGATAAAGTCTTTGAGAGCGTCCGTTTCGGTAAAGACCTGTAAACCGGGCTTATCGAAAGCCGCTTTTACATCGGCCACCGTTATCGGCTCCAGCCGTTTTATGGCCAGCGTGTGGGCGTTAAAATAAACGACCGCAATATCGGCAGCATCCAGCCGGTCTTTGTACTGACTCAGAAACGCTTTGTTCAGACTGCTGAACGTATGTAATTCAACGGCAGCCAGTAATTTCCGGTTCGGGAACTGCGCTTTTACGGCATCGGTGGTCGCTTCTACCTTCGACGGCGCGTGGGCAAAATCCCGGAACAGCACCCGCGTTCCATTCTCGGCAATTTTCTCCATGCGCCGGGCCGCGCCCCTGAACGACTGAATGGCTGCGTAGAATTGTGCATCCGTTATGCCCAGCCGGTCACAGACAGCCATGGCCCCGCTGATGTTTTTCAAATTGTGTTCACCGAAAACCAGCACCGGCACTTCCTGCGACGGTACACCATTGTCCGCTTTGGTCAGCAAATAAGTCTGCCCATCGACAATGCGGCCGGGATGCGCTTCGTAGGGTATCTTGGTTACATCGGGGCGTTCCTTCTGCCCAATCACGTCGAGCATGTTATCCGTCTCATCGAACACCAGCACCCCGGCTTTGGGCATCGACTCCGCTAAGTTCTCGAACTGATCGACGTATTCTTCCCAGGTTGGGTAAATGTTGACATGATCCCAGGCCAGGCCACTGATGAGCGCGATGTGCGGCTGGTAATGCAGAAACTTGGGCGTCGGGTCAATCGGCGACGATGCGTATTCATCGCCTTCGATGATGATAATGGGTGCCCCGGCCCCGGACGAATCGTCCGTCAGGTGCGCCATCGTCTCAAAGCCATCTAACTGTGCGCCAACGAGATAGTCGAACGAGCGATTGTGGTAGTTGAGCACGTGCAGAATCATGGACGTGATCGTAGTTTTGCCGTGACTACCGGCAATGACCACCCGTTGCTTCTGTTCGCTCTGCCGGAAAATGAATTCGGGATATGAATAAACGGGTAACCCCAACGCCTGCGCCCTTGCCAGTTCGGGGTTGTCTTTACGGGCGTGCATTCCCAGAATCACGATGTCGGTCCCGGACGTAATCCGTTCGGGAAACCAGCCCATTTCGGCGGGCAGCAAGCCATGCTGCGCCAATCGGCTGCGGGCAGGCTCATAAATTTCATCGTCGGAGCCGGTAATCGCATGGCCCTGTTGATAAAGGGCTAAGGCTAAGTTGTGCATCGCACTGCCGCCGATGGCAATAAAATGAATCGCGGAAGGGGTCATTCGCGGTGGATTCGTGTCGAAACTGAGTGCGAAATTAGGGCTTCTTTTCGGTTTGGGGAAATGAGTCTCCCAATGGGTGCCGGAGCGGTTGATAGTGGGAGCAAGACACCCCCGCCATCGTGGCTGACTTTGCCGCCAACCAGTCGATAGAACAGGCCTTTAGCGATCCGAAACAACTTAAATCAGAATAATCCCGTTAATTAAATAGCACCCGATTAGCCTTCGCTCAACGGCATCCTATCCTTTTTGATAAAGGATTTTGCCGAATACCGTGCAAATGGGCCAAGAAAATCGGACATTGCAGGTTATAAGCAGAAATATCAAAAAAAGCGGGCTGGGACAGGGGGTCCGCCGGGCACACATCACCATTATATCTATGTAAGGCGTAACGGGGTAAAGGACCGGAGTATACCACGTTTACCGGCGTCGGTTGCTCCGCACGAAGTCTTGTTATAGCTATACTAAAAAAAGCAAATGAGTAAAGTTGAATTGGTTTATCATCCGGGTAGCGAAGCCCAGCCGGATACCGGCAGTACAAATGCATCCTGGAACAATAAGGCTGGCCACACCCGGAAATTCATGAACCAGCCCGGCGATTATGTTGATTCGGCGGGTGAACTGCAAACCAATGTCCCGCTCTGCTTTTGGGGTGAGTGGGAAGCGCAGGCCAGAATCATTTACCAGCCGGGAACGGTCCGGAAGAACATGCCCTCGTACGTGTATGAACCTTACTTCGACCGGAACTACACGGGCGAACGCAAGCACAACACCGATCCATACGTATTTGGTAAGGCCATGCGGTATGTGACCCGGTTGCAAACCCAAACCAAAAAGACAGCCACCAGCACCGAACTGGCCAAGTTAGAGCCGGGTTCAGTAATCCTGTTTGGCTCATTGGTGACGGGGCAGTTTACGCTGGATACCGTATTTGTCGTGGCCGATTACGTGACCTACACGCAGGAAACCTTTCCGGCACTGTACAAACACGAGCGGATCGTGAACGATGGTGTCTATCAACTAACGGCACTGGAGCCGATGCGCATCAACAGCCGCCAGAAAAGTCCGGCCACTAATGCCTGCCTGCTGAGCGAGGCCGAACAGCGGCTTTATTTTGGCGTCACCTACGAAGAGCGGGAGCAGTTTGGCGGCATGTACAGCTTTGCGCCCTGCCAGGCCGTATCCGCCAACGGAGTATATAGCAGCCTGTTTCCCCGGCCGGTAGTTACGCTTGACGGTTTAATTGGCAAAAAATCGACGCAAAACTATAAGGAATTATACGCCGGTGGCGATCTGACGCAGACGCAGCAGATCTGGCAACAGGCCAAAACAGAAATCGAGAATCAGAACTTAGTAGCTGGTGTTCGCTTCGCTACGCCGTCTATCCGCTGATCTTGCGTAGTAAATACGCCTGATATTTTATCGTCAATTCAGAATCAAAACCCGGCTACTTTACGTTGTCCAATGCATGGTTAGTCCACCCCTGCAAGACACCAGTAACCGGGTTGTTTTTTGCCCGGCTCTTTAACGAACCAACCACTTATCTTTTTATGCTTCTTACGAAGGGATGAAGACTTACAACGACCTGATTGAACAGACCTTTGAATTCCCGACCCGGGAGTTCCGCGTCGAAAACAACGAACTGCTGTTCAACAATGTCCCGGTCATGGACATTATCGAGGAGTATGGTACACCCCTTAAGCTCACCTACCTGCCCAAAATCACGGAGCATATTGAACACGCCAAGCTGCTGTTCAAGAACGCGTTCAAGCGGTACAACTACAAGGGTAACTACACGTACTGCTACTGCACCAAGTCGTCGCATTTCCGGTTCGTGCTCGAAGAAGCCCTGAAAAATAACATTCACCTCGAAACGTCTTCTGCCTACGACATCCCCATTCTACGGGAATTGTACAAGCTGGGCAAAATCAGCAAAAGCACCTACATCATTTGCAACGGCTACAAACGGCCGCTGTACACCCAATACATCAGCGAACTGATCAATGAGGGTTTCAATGTAGTGCCGGTGCTGGACAACCTGAAGGAAATTGAGGCTTACGAGCAAACAATCACCGCCGATACCGTCAACTTTGGTATGCGAATTGCTACGGATGAAGAGCCAAACTTTGAGTTTTACACCTCACGGCTCGGCATTCGGTATTCGGATGTGAATGACCTGTATCGGAATAAAATTCAGCCGAATCCCAAGTTCAAGCTGAAAATGCTGCACTTCTTCATCAATACGGGCATTAAAGACAGCGCGTATTACTGGAGTGAGTTAAGCCGGTTTATGTACAAGTACTGCGAGATGAGCAAACTCTGCCCCGACCTCGATTCCATCGACATTGGGGGCGGAATGCCGATTCAGACCTCGTTCCAGTTCACGTACGACTACCAGGCCATGATCGACCAGATTGTGGAGTCGATTCAGTGGATTTGCAACAAGAACAACGTGCCCGTACCGCACATTTTTACGGAGTTTGGCTCCTACACGGTGGGCGAAAGTGGCGCGGTGATTTATAAGGTAATTGACCAGAAACTACAGAACGATAAAGAGTTGTGGTACATGATCGACGGTTCGTTCATCACACAATTGCCGGACGCCTGGGGTTTGGGTCAGAAATACATTATGCTGTCGGTGAACAACTGGGACAATCCGTACCAGAAAGTGAACCTCGGCGGCCTGACCTGCGATTCGCACGATTACTACAATACGGAAGTCCACAGTGCTGATTTGTACCTGCCTATTTTCGATCAGGACACCGAAGATCAGTACATTGGCTTATTCCACACGGGGGCGTATCAGGAATCGCTGGGGGGGTATGGCGGCATTCAGCATTGTCTGATTCCGGCTCCGCAACACGTAATTGTTGATCTGGACGAGAAGGGCAACCTGCGGACGAAACTGTTTGCGCCGGAGCAGAATAGTGAGGTGATGCTCAAAATTCTGGGCTACGGCGGTGCAGAAACGGGAACGACAGAACTGGAGGCAACCGAAGCGGCCGAAGCCCGTGAAGAAGAACGACTTGAGTCCGAATTAGTAAAAGAAGACGCGTAGATTTTCGTTATACCGCCGGGCGATTCATGAGGGTTGTCCGGCTTCTTTCCTCAAAACTATTTCTATGAAAAAGACTTTTGCTTTCGTTGGCCTGCTGGCGCTGTTGTCGATGGCATCGTGTGGGCGGAAACAAGCCTGTCCGGCCTATGGCAGTGTACAAAAGCCCGTATCGTCTCCCGTGCGGGTTTAGTACTACGTAGAGTTATTTTGCCACCAATCTAACTGTATGAATATGCAGTTGAGTTGGCGGCTTTTTTGTGACTACGCCCGGCCAACCACAAACCGTGAGGCTTCCAGCAGGTTGGACGCCATGCAGTCGCCCAGGGCGGTACCAGCATGTTGGTGCGTAATGTGAATGGTCCGTACGCCTACACGCTGCCCGGCCCGGATGTCACGCACGGCGTCGCCCACCATCCACGAATCCTGCACACTGATCTGATACTTGGCAATGGCTTTTTCGAGGAGCAGCGAGTCCGGCTTGCGCATGAGCGATTGCGTGTCGTAATCGGGGTGGTGCGGGCAATAATAGATGTCATCTAACAGATAGCCGCATTTCTCCTGTAAGTAGTCGTAGCACAACATCACATCGGCGCGGGTGTATAACCCTTTGGCAATACCCGCCTGATTGGTAATCACGATGAGCATGTAGCCCGCGTCTTTTAACAGACGCAACCCTTCGACAACGCCATCAGGAATCACCAAATCCTCTATGCGGTAGACATAGTCGGTCCGATCTTCATTCAATACGCCGTCGCGGTCTAAAAACACGCACTTCCTCATAACTTACTTCAGCCAGAATGTGGGTAAAATTTGTGAATTTAGCCCGAAAATAAAACTATACACCTAAATAATTATATTTTACTTAGTATTCGGTTTATACTTCTTATCAAGCGTAAACAAAAAACCGACCAATTAGTCGGCTTTTTGCAAGAGAAGCATAAATTTAGGCTACACGAATCGGGCAATGGCTTCCTGCAAGGTTTTGATCTTTGCGTCGGCATCGGCCAATTTCTGGCGTTCCCGCTCAATTACGTCCGGTTTAGCATTAGCCACGAACTTCTCATTTGAGAGTTTTTTCAGTACCGAGTCGCGAAAGCCAAGCGTATAATCCAGTTCTTTTTGCTGGGTAGCCCGTTCCTGCTCCACGTCAATCTCACCGACAATATTCACGTAAAATTCGTCGCCTTTGATAACGAATGACAGGCCCGGTGTCGCATCAGCACCAATGCTGACATACTCGATGCCTGATAGGTTGGCTAACTTCTGAATCAGTTGGGCGAAGGGTTCGAAGCGGCCGGTTATTTGCGATTTAATCGCTAACGGCAATTCCACCTTGGGCGAAATCTGCTTACTGCCCCGCAGGTTACGGATGCTGGTAATGAGTTCCAGCGCAGTCGCCATATCGGTTAGTAGCTGAGCATCAACGGCTCCGGCTTTCGGGTAATCAGCTACGCAAATGCTTTCGTCCTCGGTGTGTTCACGGAGTTCCTGCCAGATCTCTTCGGTAATGAACGGCATGAACGGGTGTGCCAGCCGGGTAAGCCGGTCGAAGAAGTCAATGGTAGCGTTGTACGTCTCAGCGTCGATAGGCTGCTCGAATCCCGGTTTAATCATTTCGAGGTACTGCGAACAGAAATCGTCCCAAATCAGCTTGTACAATGTCATCAGGGCATCAGAGATGCGGTATTTGCTGAAATGGTCCTGGATTTCAAGCACAGCCGCACTAAATGTCGACTCAAACCAGCGGATGACCACTGCACTGCTATTAGGTATGCCGAGCAGTGTCTCATACGTTTTATACGCATTGGCTTCTTCAGTTACCTGCCAGCCTTTTACCAGACGGAAGGCGTTCCAGAGTTTATTGCAGAAATTTCGGCCCTGCTCAACCAGTTTTTCGTCGTATGGCAAATCGTTTCCGGCGGGTGAGCTAAACAACATGCCGGTTCGGACGCCATCGGCCCCGAACTGCTCGATCAGGTCAAGCGGGTCGGGCGAGTTGCCGAGTGATTTCGACATTTTTCGGCCCAATTTATCCCGAACAATACCCGTCAGGTACACATTCCTGAACGGTTCCTGCCCCCGGTATTCGTAGCCGGCAACAATCATACGGGCCACCCAGAAGAACAAAATCTCCGGGGCTGTCACCAGATCGTTGGTCGGGTAGTAATAGTTGATGTCGGCATTGTCCGGCTTTACAATGCCATCGAAGACCGAAATCGGCCAGAGCCACGACGAAAACCACGTATCCAGCACGTCTTCGTCCTGCGTGAGGTCGGTCTCGCTGAGGGCAAAAAGCTGGTATTTGTCGCGGGCAATGCGCAGGGCCTCACGCTTGTCTTTGGCCACGATGATGGTGCCGTCTTTCATGTAAAACGCCGGAATCTGCTGTCCCCACCACAACTGACGGCTGATGCACCAGTCGTGCGGATTTTCCATCCACGAGCGGTACGTGTTTTTAAATTTCGGCGGTACCAACTGCACCACATCATCCATTACGGCCTTTAATGCGGGTTTAGCAAGGTCTTCCATTTGCAGGAACCACTGCAACGACAGCTTCGGCTCGATGACGGCGTTGGTCCGCTCCGAATACCCAACGTTGGATTTATACTCCTCTACCTTAACCAAATGGTCACTTTCCTCGAGTTGTTTGATGATGGCTTTCCGGGCGGCAAAACGATCCATCCCGACCAGAATCTGCGCTTTCTCGTTCAGGGTGCCATCGTCGTTCAGAATATCAATCACGGGTAACCGGTGCTTCACACCAAGTTCGTAATCATTGCGGTCGTGGGCGGGCGTTACCTTCAGGCCGCCCGTTCCGAAGTCCATCGTGACGTACTCGTCGGTGATGATCGGGATTTCGCGGTTAATTAATGGAATAATCGCTTTCCGGCCGTGCAGGTGTTTGTAGCGTTCGTCGTTCGGATTAACGGCAATCGCGGCATCGGCCATGATCGTTTCCGGGCGGGTTGTGGCGATGGTGATGTACTCGACTTCGACCGAATCGTCGGACCGCTCCTTGAAGGAAGGAAAGGGGGAGATGGCGTAGCGGATATACACTAATTTCTGCTGCACCTCTTTCATGTTCACCTCCTCGTCCGAAACGGCGGTTTTGCCCTGCGGGTCCCAATTAACCATGCGGACGCCCCGGTAAATCTTACCTTTGTTGTAGAGGTCGACAAAAACGGTGATAACGGAGTCGTAAAGGTTCGGCTCCATCGTGAAGCGCGTCCGGTCCCAATCGCAGGATGCGCCGAGTTTACGGAGTTGCTGGAGAATAATACCGCCGTACTTGTGCGTCCATTCCCAGGCGTAGGCCAGAAATTCGTCGCGAGTAAGGTCGGTTTTAGCAATGCCGCGCTCTTTCAGCATCGCTACAACTTTGGCTTCAGTAGCAATGCTGGCATGGTCCGTGCCGGGTACCCAACAGGCGTTTTTGCCTTCCATCCGGGCTTTCCGAATCAGCACGTCCTGGATGGTATTGTTCAGCATGTGGCCCATGTGCAGCACGCCCGTCACGTTGGGGGGCGGAATCACGATGGTGTATGGCTCCCGATTATCAGGGGTAGATTTAAAAAGCTGGTTATCAAGCCAATACTGATACCACTTTCCCTCGATGTCTTTCGGATTATACGTTTTTGAAATCATAAGCATAGAGATGCCTTCGTTCGGCTCCGTTTATTCCGGTGTATGGCGTTTCACCGGAATCATGGCAACACCCGGTATTGGACGCGGACGCATCGGACGGAGTAGTGAGTAAACCACAAAATTAGTTATTTCGGCACGGCCCCGAAAACGAAAGGCCGTAATCAGAAGTTTTAACCCTATACTTCATCATAACGCATTATGGACTTTGGCAAGGTAACGAATCTGGAGGGAGTCAACTTTACGCTGCCGCCCGGTAATCCGTTCAACGCGACGGTATGGGCCGGGGCGCAGCCGAGTGCCCGGCCATCGGTCTTTATCGGCGGTCCGGTTTGGGCCAACAAAGACTACGTGGGCAAAGTATACCCCGGCAACGCGAAGGAGAAAGACTTTCTGCACTACTATACCCGGCAGTTCAACACCATCGAACTGAACCTGACGCACTACCAGATTCCGACGCCCGGCATGATTGCGCGCTGGAAAGAAGAAGCCGCCGGTTCGACCATTCGGCCCGGTTTCGTCTACTGCCCTAAGTTTCCGCAAGTCATCAGTCACGAGCGAATGCTGGTCGCGGCTGAAGGAATAACCGACGAGTTTGTGAACGCGATTCTGGGGCTTGAGCAGTTTCTGGGCATGACGTTCCTGCAACTGCCGCCCAACTTTGGCCCGGATAAATGGCCGGTGCTGGAAGCGTATCTCAGAAGCCTGCCCGATGAGTTGGACGTGGCCGTAGAATTTCGGCACCCAGACTGGTTCAAGCCGCAAACCGGGATGCAAACCGTGGAACGCATTTATAACCTGCGTCGGCACGTGGTGAATACGGACGTAGCCGGTCGGCGCGACGTGCTGCACATGAGCCTGACCAGCCCCGTGCTGACGCTGCGATTTATTGCCAACGAAGGCCACCCGACGGACTACAGCCGTACCGATGCCTGGGTGCAGCGGCTGAAAACGTGGTTCGAGAAGGGACTGCAAACGGCATACCTGTTCATTCACGGCGGGGGTGATAACGATACGGCGCCCGAACTGATTTTATACTGGGTGCGCGAGTTGAATAAGCATTGTGGTCTGAATTTGCAGGAGCCGGTTTTACAGCCCAAAGTGGTGCAGGGCAGTTTGTTTTGATTTCGCAGTATCTTTAGACCATGACCTACAAAGACCGTATTGTTTCTGACCACCGCATTATGCTGGGAAAGCCTGTCATTAAAGGAACCCGAATCACGGTTGAATTGCTCCTGCGCAAGTTATCAGAAGGAGCCACTACGCCCGACTTACTGGCGATGTATCCGCACCTACAGGAAACCGATGTATTGGCAGCATTAGAATCTGTTTAGACGAACGAGCCGCTATCTTCGTTTTTAGTATAACCAGTCTTCACTCGTATCCATGCAACTGAACCACGCGCTGCTGTTCGGTCTTTTTTCCATCACTACCGCGTCGATTTCCGTAGCGCAAACACCCGCCACGCCGTCGGTTCCACCGAAAGTAGAGAACCTCGGCAATCAGGTTAATTCGGAGTATAACGAAATCAATCCGCTGATTTCGCCCGATGGCCAAACGCTTTATTATGCCCGCATCAGCCACCCGCAGAACACCCACGGCGACAAGGGCAGTCAGGACATTTGGTATTCGGAATTACAACCCACCAAGCAATGGGGACCAGCCCGGCGGATGGGTTCCCCGCTGAACAAAGATGAATATAACTGCGCCTACAGCATCACGCCCGACGGCAATACCATGCTTATCAAGGGCGCTTACAACAATGGCACCTACGAAACGCGCGGCTTTTCGACCAGTAAGCGCACGGCAAACGGCTGGTCAGAACCGCAAAAGCTGAACGTAATCGGGTATGAGGGTCTGAGCAAAGGACTGTTCGACTGCGGATTTCTATCGTCGGACGGGAAGGTACTATTGATGGCCTTCAGCGAAAAGAAGAACTCGAAGGAAGACGATATCTACGTCAGTTTCCGGCAAAAAGACAATTCGTGGAGCAAGCCGGTCAGCATCGGGGCGGATGTGAACTCGAAATTTACGGAGACAACCCCTTTTCTGGCTCCCGATGGGGCCACGCTCTACTTTTCGAGCGACCGCGAGGGCGGTATGGGCAGCAACGACATTTACGTGTGCAAGCGGGTCGATAAAACGTGGAAACGCTGGTCCAAACCGCAAAACGTCGGGAAAGACATTAATACCGATGGCTACGATGCCTATTACTCCGTGGCTGCTTCGGGCGAATACGCCTACATGACAACCTTCAAGGGGACGCTCGGCAAGGGTGATCTGGTCCGGGTGAAACTCATTGACGACAGCCCCACCCCAACGCTGGCCGATGGGCAACCGGCGAAAGCGGGTACTGGGGAGAAGCCGACGGATGCCGGTGCTATTGCCCGCCCCGATCCGGTGGCCCTCATCAGCGGCAAAGTAATTGATCAGAAAACGGGTAAACCCATTGCTGCCCGCATTATTTACCAAACCCTGCCCGACGGCGTCGAAGCCGGTGAAGCCAATTCTGACCCCATCACGGGCGAGTATAAATTGGTGTTACCCTACGGTCAGAAATACAGCATGCGGGCCATCGCACCGGATTTTATCGCTGAGGGCGAGAACATTGACCTGACCCAGACTAAAGGCTATCAGGAGATAAAAGGAAAGGAGTTGAAGTTGGTGCCGATTGAAGTCAAAGGCGTTGTGCGGTTAAATAATGTCTTTTTCGACCTGGCCAAGTCTGAACTTCGGCCGGAATCCAGCCCGGAACTGGACCGAATTGTCACCCTTCTGAATGACAATCCGAAGATGGTAATCGAACTCGGCGGCCATACGGATAATACCGGCTCCAATGAACTCAACGTAAAACTATCGCAGGACCGGGCCGACTCCGTGCGTGAGTACCTGATCGGCAAGGGTATTGAACCAGACCGGGTCGCCAGCAAAGGCTTTGGCGAAACGAAACCCGTTGCCACCAACGACACCGACGAGGGCCGTCAAAAGAACCGGCGGGTTGAGTTTATCATCGTGAAGAAGTAACGTGCAGAAAGTTGTCACCCATCCAGCCCCGGCCGCTGAAACGTTCGTGCCTCAGGAAACAGGATTTCCAACTCGCGGCTGGTGCGATTGAGCAGGACCAGCAGATCCAGCAGTTCGTCTGTTTTGTCGGGATATTGGTGCATCACCGTCTGCCACGCCAGCAGAGACCGGTCAATGCTAACTAATACCAGCTTGGCTTTACCCGTATAATAATTCGCCAGCCGGCCATCCTGACCTGAATCACTGAACGCTCGTAACGCCGAGGCCGTTTTGACGGGTATTAATGTACGGTACCATTTTATCATCTCCCAGGCATCTTTCAGGGTATTCAGGCCCACCAGGGCTTCGGCTTCGGTGCGGATGCCCAATCCTACTTCGTGCAACTGCTGCTGCCCGGCTTGCTCCAACAGGCCTTTCTCATTGCGCAGCCAATTGCCCGTTTGCCGTAAATAATCCCGGGCCAGCATTGTCACCGGCTGTTGCTCGGTTTTAGACTGCACCGGAATGGTATTTTGTTCCAGCGTTTGCTGATCTGCCGGTGTAAGACCGTCAGGCTGCCGCTTCTTCTTAACCTGATCGAGGTATTGTTTTGTCAGCGTCAGGGCTTCGTTCAGTTGCTGAACGAAGGAAGTGTTGGCGTCGGCAGGCGGGTGGATACCATTCTCCTGCTGAATCTGATAGCTGTGGCAACGCTGCGTAAACAGGCATCGCTCACACCAGGCGTCACAGAAGTTATAAATACCCTGAATGGTATCGGCGTTTGATTTCATTTGCCTATCCTATTATTACATTATTAATCTATTGTAATAATAACGAAATGCCAAATCATTAATTCAGGGGAGAGATTAAAGTTTTGGTAATGCGTTTAGTGAATGTCTTTATGAACTATAAATTCAGACGTTGTTTTGTTGGAGTTGCCAACCATCTGTGGTCATTCGGGGTCTTACCTGAAACACAACGCCATTGGCTATGAAGACGTTAATCCTGCCCGGTCTGCTCTTCTTGTTCACTGCCTGCCAATCCGGCACGGATGTAAACCCGGCCTCCCTAACCGACGCCATTGTCGGTAGATACCAGACCAATCAATATCTGGACTACACTCGTCTGACGCTTTCCACCGACCAGATGCCTGTTGTAGTCATTCAGTCGGCAGCCGATCATGCACTCACGCTTATTATCGCTACACCTGCTTCAACAGCTAATGTTCGTGCCATTGCAGGCGTAACCTTAGTCCGACAGGACGATCAGCGGACCAACCTCGTCCGGAACGGCCAGGTGATTGGTTCGGTACAAGCCGGACGGGTATTCACCGCCAGCGGCATGGAAACACAGGGCCACCTGCTGCGCTTAGCCGATTCAACGCTGGCCTTTATCGGTTATCGCCCATAAAAAACGCGGTCTCGTTGGAGACCGCGTTTTGATAACAAACAGAAGAGCAGTGCTTACCGAATGGCAAACTGTCCTGAGCCGATTTTGAAGCCTTCCGAGAACAGTTCTACCGTGTATTTGCCGGGCTTATATTGTTGCCCACGCGAGTAAAGCAATTCGACATTCTGGCCATCTTTGTTGTAGTTGACCATCTGCTTGGTTGTGTACACGGTTTCGTTGCCATTTACGTTGAACGTACCCGACCCGTTTGCCATATCCGACAGCACCGCCCCATCGGGATCCAGCAGCCGTACGTACACCTCTTTGGGTTCTTCTTTTGTGAGCGGATTATCGAGCAGCGTGTAGGTGAATTTGAGCTTATCGACCTTCTTGGCTTTAAACGCATCTTCGTCCCGGATTTTACCTTTCGAGGTCACGGCCAGCACTTTTACGTTCTGCGCTTTCAGGGCCGATGCCCGCGTTACCTTCTGCGCCAGTTCCTGATTCTGACTCGCTACCGTTGTTACGGAATCACTCAGCTTTTGCCGCTCGGTTTTCAGGGTCGAGTTTTCAGTATTCAGCACTTGTACGTTGGACGACAACATGCCATTCTCCCGCTGCAAACCGGCAATCAGGGTATCTTTTTCGACTAAGAATTTTTCGTATTCCTTAATCTTCATCTCGTATTTGGCCAACGAAATCCGCTGCCCGCTTTGCCCGCGTTTCAGGGCTGCTTTGTCGGCCTCAAGATCTGCTTTCACTTTCAACAGCTCGTCAACATTACCGCCTAATTTCTGAACCTCAGCGATCTTGGCGTCCAACGCGGTCGAGATCGAATCCAACTTCACCCGGGTTGTCGATAGCTCTTCAACACGCTCGGCGATAGTCACTTCCTGCGTCTCGGCAACTTTTTTCTGATCGAAATACAGGTAACTCGAAACGCCGGCCAGGCCAGTCATAATGATCAGTGCCGCCAGCAGGGCACCATTCGCTTTCGATTTAGGCTGATTGTTTTCCATAGGTTTTAACAGAATTAATGGTTGAACGTACACAACTTAACAAGGCAATACCGACCCGTTACCGGCCGACATTGGTGTGTAGAGGTTTTCGTCATTTGGCATTAAATTGGGTTAGAAATGGTACTAAATCAGGGTGAAAACTCATTTCGGAACGAGACCTACCCCTTAGAACGCACTCACCAAAACGATTCGTATGTATGGACCAGAAATTTCACTCAACCCCAACCGTCATATAGTGATTTGATTATCAAGCCACTATACACGTCTCTAACTGATAACAGCCGCAAAAGGTTATCATTGCTACTTATAACAACGGTCGGTTTCAATGGTTTATCTCCCAAACCTACTGCTCAATGCCCGAACTGCCCGAAGTCGAAATCCGTCGTCAATACCTCGAATCATCTGCCCTTAATCAGTCCATTTCCCACATCGATGTCGAAGACCGCAAACTCCTGACAACCGACTTTGCCACCCTTACTGAGCGTCTCACCGGGCGCTCGTTCACGGGTACCCGGCGGGTGGGTAAAAACCTGTTCGTGTTCACGGATGCCCCCGGCGTTATTCTGCGGATGCACTTCGGCATGACCGGCGATCTGGCGTATTATCACGCATCGCTCGACCGGCCCCGGTTTGCGCGGATTGTTTTTCACTTTACGAATGGATTCAATCTTGGGTTTTTGTGCCCCCGCAAATTTGAGCGAGTGGGCTTAGTCAATGACATCGACGCGTTCCTGGCCGCGAAGAAAATCGGGCCGGACGGACTGACCATTACACTCGCCGAACTTACCGGGGCTGTCCGGCGGAAGAAGGCGCTCATAAAACCCGTCCTGCTTGATCAGAGCGTTGTGGCGGGGTTGGGTAACTGGATTGTCGATGAGGTCTTGTTTCAGGCCATTATTCATCCCGAACGCATCGCCAACAGCCTGACCGACGATGAGATGCTGCGGCTGCACGAAGCCATTAAACTGGTGCTCGAAACGGCCATCCGCTACGAAGCCACCTACCGTGATTTCCCAAATTCCTTCCTGATTCACGTCCGCGAGTGGGATACCTCACCGTACGACAACGGGGAAGCGCATCTATTTTGCCCCCGCTGCGGCACCCGGATCGAGCGAATTACCGTTGGGGGACGTACGACATTTTTTTGTCCGAACGAGCAGGTTTCACCGGCAAACGGTTAGTTACCCGCTTGCTTAACAACGAGCCGGTACAGCGGGTAACTCAGCAGCAGAAACCCAACGGCATAGGCACTGCTGAGCGGATCACCCCAGATAGCCCCCGCCAGAAATGCCCCCGACGCACCCAACACGATCCAGGGTACAGCCGGATAGCCCCACACTTTGTACGGACGCGGCAAGTCAGGCTCGGTCTTCCGTAATTGCAGCAGCGCGGCCATGCCCGACGCGTAGCACAGTACGAAAAAGAACGTAGCAATATCCGACAGCCGGGAATACGTACCGCTCACAATTAGCCCAATCGACATGGCGGCTGTCAGCACCAGGGCCGTGCCGGGTGTGCCGCCAGCGTTGACATACGTGCCCTGTTTGATAAACAGTCCATCGCGGCTTAACGCGTACAGCACGCGGGGATTAAACATGATCTGCGCGTTGATGATGCCCAGCACTGAAATCAGCAGCAACAACGTAATCAGTTGACCGCTGCGTTCGCCAAAAATCAGCCGGACGGCATCCGCAGCCGGTAGCTTCGACTGCGCCAGTTGATCCATTGGCAGTACGTAGAGCAGGGCTAAGTTGATGAGCAGATAAATACTGATGATAAGGATGATGCCGCCAATCATGGAGCGCGGTAGTGTTTTGGCCGGGTCCGTATTCTCCTCGGCGAAGTAAGCCGCAGTATGCCAACCGTCGTAGGTGTAGAAAACGGCCTGCAACGCCGTAATCAACCCCAGAATGAGGGGCTTCTCGGGCGAAATAGTGGCGACGACCGGTTGCGCTACGGCATCACCTCCACCAAAAATGAAGCAAACAGCCACCAAGCCGAACAGACCAACGGCTTTGATAAAACTCATGATTTCCTGTGCCCGGCTGGCCGATTTTAACCCGATCCAGTGAAAGCCGGTGAAGGCTACCAGCGTCCCTACCGCCATTACCGGCACGTAGGCAGTGGTTCCCGGCAGCAGCAACGCAATGTATTCGCACATGGTGTAGGCCGAAAAAGCCATCGCAGCCGCACTGCCCAGCCAGCTACTCCAGCCAATCACGAAACCCACATAATTACCAAACGCCCGACGGGCAAACGGGTACCACCCCCCGGCACGGGGCACCATTACGCCCAGTTCGATAACGCACAAGGTACCCAGCAAGGCATAAACACCGACCAGCACCCAAACGCCCATGATCCAGACAGGATCGCGCAGTTCAGCGGCAATCAGGCCCGGTTTCCGCAAAATACCGGTGCCGATGGTACCGCCAATGGTAACGGCAATACCGAAACCAATACCCAGAATTTTGAGGAGCGGACGGGAACGGGCAGGTAAAGACGGGGCGGTTTGCATAGGGAAAGAGCCGGGGTAAAGTTGGTGGTGCTGACGAAAGTAGTAGTTTCGCTGGATAAATCGACGCGGACAACATACAATGACGCATCCAATTGTACTGGTCTTTCTGGGGGGTGGTGTTGGCAGCGTTGCTCGCTACACTGCCGGGCGACTCATGCCGGCATCGCTCAATGGCACGATTTTTCCGGTAGGAATTCTGACGGTCAACGTCATCGCCAGTGCTCTTTTGGGCTGGGTAGTCGGCTGGATACTCAACCGCTCAACCGGCGACGAAGTCCGACTGCTCATCGGCGTTGGCTTTTGCGGGGGGTTAAGCACGTTCTCCAGTTTCAGCTACGACACCGTGGTGCTTCTACACGCCGGGCGCTGGGGAGCCGCATTTCTGAATGTAGCCTTAAACGTGATTCTTTGCCTGGCAGCCTCGGCCGGTGGTATGTGGCTGGCCGGACGCTGACCTGACATCTACCTAATTGTCGACCTAAACCTCATGCGTACCTACCTCTGTCTGCCTTTGTTGCTATTTTTGTCTATGATTGCTGATTATTCTTCCGGGCAGGACACTACGGTCGCCCGCCAGTTGCACGACGCCCACGAGACATTTGTGGAGCCAGCCTTAACGCATCGTCGGTTTAAACACCGCGAGTTACTGCCCCTTCTCGACTCGTTGAAAAAGTCACCTCTCTTTACCGTAAATCAAATTGGCGAGTCGGTCGAGAAGCGGCCTATTTTTCAGGTAAAAGCCGGTTCAGGTCCAATACCGGTGTTGCTGTGGTCACAAATGCACGGCGACGAAGCAACGGCTACAATGGCCCTGTTTGACATCTTTAACTTTTTGCGGGCCAGCAACGATGAGTTTGATGCCTTCCGGCAGACGATTCTCACCAAAACGACGCTCTACTTTGTACCGATGCTGAACCCGGACGGAGCCGAGCGGTTTCAGCGACGCAACGCCTTAGACATTGACCTGAACCGCGATGCCCTTCGTTTGCAATCGCCTGAAGCTGTTTTACTAAAGAAACTCCAGCAAACCCTGAAACCACTCGTTGGCTTTAACCTCCACGACCAGAATCCGCGCTATAGTGTTGGCCGGACGGGGAAACAGGCTGCACTCTCGTTTCTGGCCACGGCTTACGACGCCAACCGGAACATTAACCCCGTACGTAAACGCTCCATGCAACTCATTGCGGGCATGAACCGGGTGTTACAGCCGTTTATACCAGGCGGCATCGGGCGGTACGACGACGAATTTGAACCCCGCGCGTTTGGCGACAATATTCAGAAGTGGGGCACGACACTCGTACTGATCGAGTCGGGCGGCTACCCCGATGACCCCGAGAAGCAGTACATCCGCAAACTTAACTTTGTCGCCATCCTGACCGCCCTGAAAGCCATTGCCGACGGCAACTACGCCAGCGAAACGGTCACGGCTTACAACGCCCTTCCTGAAAACGGCAGACCTTTATTTGACCTTTTGATTCGGAATGCACAAATCGTGCGGGAGGGCAAAGCGCGTACGGTGGATATTGGCATTAACCGACATGAGGTAAGTAACGAAACGGCTACGACGTTTAGCTATCGCAGCGAGGTTGAAGACCTCGGTGATTTGTCAACTTTCCACGGTATTGCCGAAATAGATGCTTCCGGTTTACTGGTGACCGCTGTTGGTGTTTATCCGCAGGAACTGAATTCTGTCAACGACTTGTCGGCAATTACCCTCGATTCGCTGCGTCAGGAAGGGATCGTCGCATTCACGATAAAACAGCGACCGAGGGAATCATTTACCACAGCGCCTATCCATTTACTCAGGCGGGGGCAAACAACACCCGATCCGCTTAGAGTAGGTCATACGCCAACGTTTCTGCTAAAAAAAGGCGACCGAATCCAGTATGTAATCGTCAATGGATTTAATCTCGATGCGGTTACCGATGTGTCCAAAAAGCAGAATGGCATCATTGATTAGCAACGTATTGTTCGTAAAAGCATAATGTTGGCATAACACAGTTACGGGTCGGCACGAATACCTTTGCATCAGCTTTTCTCCATCAGATACAGCTTTTACATTTCATATTGGTGTCGCAAAAAAAGGCCGGAACTCTGTTCCGGCTTTTTTTATACCCACATAAATGCTGCCTACAGGCTACCGCTGAACGGGTACCGGCGTACCCTGCTCCGGCCGGGGCTTGGGAAAGGGCAACGAAGCATATTTAGTATTGATTTGCTTTAGTTTACCCTGTTGGTCACTTAACTCATCTTTGGCAGGCTGAAACGACGCAAAGTTGGCCTGTTCAATAACCGGCGTGTGCTCCGCAGTGCCCTCCGCGTGTCGTTTCTGTGCCAGTTTCAGCGTTTCGCGGTCAAAATAATACCGCCCTTCGTCCATACACTGTTTATCATCGGTCCCGTTGCACTTTTTGTTGTAGGCATAACTAAGCAGCTTGGCCAGTTTACCATCAATAAAATGATACTGAGTAATTTCCATCTTCCTGTCACCAGTCAGTGTTTCTTCTCTTAGTTTGACCAGGCGGGTCGTATCGCCAAACTCAAACCACTTCTGGATGGTCACCAGCGTTTCTGGTTTTGGCTCATACCGCTTACGCTTCATCTTTATGTCCAGCCGTCGCTCATAGGTATCAATCGCATGATCGATCGAATCTAACAACGAAAGTTTAGTGACGGCAACCGGTTTCGATTCAGTTGATGCCTGACCGTTTTTCCCGCCCGTGCAACTGGTAAGCAAACTGACTACGGCGATTACTTTTAAACTTAAGTATTTCATACTTGGTGAAAATCAGTGTACAGAAAAGCCGGAGCAAGTGCTCCGGCTTTTCATTCGTCATACTAAAAAGAATCGCTTACTGATAAACCGCAGACTGGGGGCTGAAGTTAACCCAGGCCTCCGTCGTGAAATTGGTTGACGTCCCAACAGCACCTACGTAGGTTGGTGTCTTGTCGAAGTACGCATTGCCCAGTTTGGCGTTGGTATAAACAGCACCCGTTAAAGCAGGCGAACCCGCAGCAGGCGTAATGTCTGGCTTCGCACCGGCAGCCGTTGGGTCGTAGTTGAACGGAGTCGTCAGCAGGAAAGCGGCTGTGGTCAACAACCGCCGGTTGTTATTCACCCGCAGGTATGTTACCGGACCAACAGCGGCACCAAAAGCCGTTGAGTCAGGACCCAACTGGTTGATAGGGGTTAAGCTACCAGCACCACCCGTACCTGATATGTAAATAATATCCCGATTCTGGTTAGCCACACCGTTGACAGTACCCGTCAGGTTACCACCGATGATGTTGTTAGCAATTACAGCTTTGCCCGAAGCAATGTTATTGGCAACGTTCGTACCGTCAAGCAGGATACCAGCGGGGAAGCCGAGTACAACTGAGTTGAACAAACTCAGTGCCGAGTTCCGACGGATGTGTACACCGGCTACGTAGTTGGCACTGGCAGCGGCTGCATTTGGATTGGCTGTCGAAGCGGCAACAACATAAGCACTTGCATTCGTCGCGCTCACGGCAGTCGCTGTTGGACCAACGTTAGTCATGTTACTGTACACAACCGAGGTCTGTGGCAGGTTACCCGTATTGTTGGCATCGTTATCCGACTCGTACGCCTTCGACCCGGATTGGTCAGCGATGGTCAAATCACGAACGCTGAAACCAAACTGTACTAAACCGGAGTATCCATTATCCGTATCGTAGTCATCATCAATACCCCGGTACAGAATAGTGTACTTCATGTTTTGCAGACCACCGAACGATTCAATCGAATCATCATTGGCAAATGAAACCTGCACATGGTCAATCTGCGTACCCGAACCAACCGCGTACAGCGATAAACCATTGATTTCATTGTTTGGCGACAGGGCCACACCAGCCCACTCAATCCGAACGTAACTCAGTACACCGGAGTTATCGGCGTCGTTACGCTGTCCATCAATGGCCGACACCAGAGTTGTTGGCCCACCTTCTACCTGGGGCAATTTGGTTGGGTCGGTCACACCGGTAGCGCCGTTATGAGGACCCTTGCCGCAGAGAACCAGTCCGCCCCAGTCACCCAGATTCCGTAAACCAGGACTCAAGTTTGAGGTGAAGACGATTGGCTGGGCGGCCGTACCTTGGGCGATAATTTTAGAACCTGGCTCAAAAATCAGAGTACCTTTCGAGAGCTTATCCCCCTTAATTACGGTACCTGCGGCAATGGTTATGGTGGTACCACTCCGTACATAGACAAAGCCATTCAGGAAATAGATATTATCCGCCGTCCATGTTTCGTTGGCTGTGATTGAACCCGTCTTCGTGACGACCGGCTTACCCGTTGGCGCGTTTATGGTAAATGGCGTAGTTACCGTAGTAAAACCAGCCTGGGCTACCGAAACGGTAGCACTACCCACGGCTACATTCGGCACTGTAACGACTAATCCGTTCGGATTGGCAGAGACTACTGTTGCGGGCGTCGAGCCAAACGTTACGCTGTTAGCACTTGGCGTCGTACTGAAGCCGGTACCAGTGATGGTTACATTCTCACCGACTCTCGCAGAAGCTGGCAGGATGCCTGTAACCGCAAGGGTAGGCGTTGATGGCTGTGGATCGGTAGTTTTATTACATGAAGTAAAGAAAATACTGCTCACCAGCAGGAAACTCGCCACCAGCATAAAGGGGCGGAAAAGTGTGTTTTTACCAGTCATTTGGGTGATGTTTTAGTTGTCAGTTTGACCGCGCAAATTTGCCGGAAAAGCCGCTGACTATTTACGTATGAACCATTACGAAATTGTTAATAGGTAAATGGGTGTCTTAACAGTATACCGTAAAACGCAGCACCCGCCTAAAATTTAGGCGGGTGCTGCGTTTTACAGAAATCATTCAGTCTATGTACTTAAAACAACCGGTAGCGCAATCCGAGCGTATAATAACTACCGCGTCTATAATCCTGAAAGCGGGGATCAGTAGCCCGTTCAAATTTCAGATTTTTGTTGTTGGGATCATCCTGTAAGTACAATACCCGTTGGTTAAGCAGATCAGCAACGCCTGCATTGGCTGATAGCCTGTTCGTAATATCCCGTGTCACGGTAATATCAACGGTATGGCGTGGCATTTCCACTACTTCCGAATAAGGGGGGTTAGTGCCGCTGCCCACGTAAACAATCCGCGGCCCGAACACATTGTATAAACCCGAAAACTGCCATTTCTGCGTCTGGTAGTACAAACCCGTGTTAACCACGTAGGGTGACTGTCCCTGTAACTTGCGGTTTGGCGTCCATGACCCTTTGCCGTCGATATTTACCTCGCTCTTAATCAGCGACCCGTTAAACAGCAGGGTTGCGTTCTTAAAAAATCCTCCATTCAGGAAGTCCAGCTTCTTGCGAACATCAAGCTCCACACCGGCGGCATAGGCACTTGGCGCATTGATGAACGAGAAAGATAAATTACTTGAATTTGCGATACTCGATTCAATGGGGTTGTTGAAATGTTTGTAAAAAACGCCAAAGTGGATGTTTTCGCCGTTAGACGGATAGTACTCATACCGCACATCTATGTTGTCGATATCGGCTACTTTCAACAGCACACCCGGCGTACCGTTTCCACCCGATGGATTGTAAAGCGAGCCATATGTGAGGGCATTGAGGTCAAAATCGTAGTATACAAACGGTGCCCACTCACGAAACTCTGGCCGGTTAAGTGTTCGGCCATAAGCAGCTCGGATCAGGGATTTTTCGGTGATGTTGTAACTGAAGTTTACCGAGGGCAACAATTTATCAGTCGTGATGCTGCGATCAATGGCCACTCCGTTTAGACCGGCTATAATTGATTGTACGTTGTGTTCAAAACGCGCACCAATCAATAGTTTGACCTTATCTTTTATATAATTCAAAGATAAATAACCCGCTGCCAGTCTATTTTTGGCATCGTAACTATAATTTGGCTTTACACCCGGTGTGATGGCAATACTGGCTCCATCTTCTTCAAGGCCAAAGCCTGATCCCCGCTCAACGTTCGTCGTATTAAAAATCTGACCGATTGGCTGCGAAATCAACGTATTGTAATTAGGCGTCAGACTGGACAGTGAGTAACCAAACAACCGGGCGTTAAACTGCCGTGCCCGGTTCTCAATGTACGTACCGGCCGCAATCTCTACGTTGTCGTTGAGCTTCTGTTTCAGATTCAGGTTAAGGCTGTAGATGTCTTCGTTCAATTTCTGGTACAACCGCGAACCTGAAAACAAATCTACCCCACTCAGCGGTAATATTGCCTGGTTGCTCTGGGCATTGTACCGCAGGCGACGCAGGTCCGGCTCATTCCGGCTCGAATTGGCATAACCCAGTACCCAGTCGATTGACAAACCACCTTTATAAGCTACAGTATGGGTACCAGCCAATTGCCCGTTGTATACCTGACGGCCCTGATAACCTTCCGAATAGCTGTAGTTAGTTCTGTTAACGCCTTGCTCGTCATACGTATCCCGTGTCGTGACCTGATTGCGGGATAACTGATTGAACGTGTTTCGGAACTCAATCTTAGAGCCGTTACCGAACGAATAGATAAAATTCTGTAGTAAGCCCAGCCGAACGTTATTGGAATACTGCTTATCCTTGTTAAATACGTTGTTCTGATATACATCAAGACGATCAATGTTGAACGACGTAAACGTGTTCGAATAGCTTACCGCAGATAGGCTTCCCACCGATTTTCCGCCAATTTTAAAACCCGTCAGGTAGCTCAGGTTAAATCGCTGATCTGGAATAGCTGCTTTTGTTGTTAACGGAAAAGTATTCGGGAAGGATTTAGCCTGCGCTGCGGGAATAACACCATTTGCATCAGGAGTCGCAGTCGGCAGGTTCCGGTCACTCGTACCAAAACCGAGCCAGTCCTTGCCATAACTTACATCGCGGGTGAGATCATTAAATGTTGTCCCCGAACGTACCCCAACTGTATAACTTACGTTCAGGGATCGTTCTGTATAACTTGGTTGACGGGTGTATACCTTAACCATACCGCCGGCGAAATCACCGGGAAGGTCAGGAGCGGGCGTTTTGAAAATCAGTACCCGGTCCAGCAGATTAGCCGGGATGATATCGAAAGAAAACGCCTTACGGTCTGTTTCTGAACTGGGTGCCACAGCATCGTTCAGCCAGACCGTGTTGTACCGGTCGTTCAAACCACGAATGTTAATAAAGCGGTTATCAACAATGGTAACGCCCGGAATGCGACGTACCACTTCAGCCGCGTCCCGATCCTGCGATTTGATAATTTGCTCGGCCGAGATTCCGCTCACAACCTGCTGCGCTTCCCGAATCTGGGAAATTACGGCTACTTCGGTATTGTTGTTGCGGGACGCCCGTACAACAACTTCCTGTAAGTTTTGCTGGTCTGTAGCCAGTGTAGTGTTCAACAGGGTTATTTTGTCGGCTTCAATTGTAATATTTTGAATCGTTGCCTTTTGGTAGCCAACCGATGAAATAACAATGGAGTAGGTACCGGGTGGAACACGGTTTATTACAAAATTACCCTCTACATCAGTAGCTGCGCCCAAAGATGTACCACTGATGAGAACGCCTGCCCCTATAACGTTCTCTTTCGTGAGCAGATCTGTAATCTGTCCTTTCAATATACCTGGCGTTTGAGCGAATACCGACGGAGCAGACACTACACTGAGAAAAAGGATGAGAAGTAAGTAAATTTTACGTAGCATACACGGTTGAATTAAAGTACTGACAGCTGAAAGCTTATCTTCCTGAGAGTTTCATAACTCAAAAATGGTAGTATCCACTCTAACTGGTTAGTTTCCGCAAAGCTACACTAACAAAACAAACTGAATATTAAGGTAATGTTACGTGCATGTAAGCATCTGAAAGACAAAGACTTGTAATCGAACATAACTGCCTACGGGGAGAAGGATGAATCTAACTTGCACACATCTCTTCGAATCTTGCTCCATGTCGGTATTGCCAACACAAATCTTTACGTTTACAACATATTTATTATTCTTACAAAAGGAAAGGCATTTAAATAATTGTCTTCTTATCAGAAGGTTTTTAACTTGCCTGTTTATTACGAATCTCTGGTAGTACAGGTATTCACCACCCACAATTAAAACCTAACGGTAGCCGTAACAATGATCTCTAAAAAAGCAAAGTATGCCATTAAAGCCCTGAAAGTTCTCACAGAAGAGTATGGAAAAGGCCCGGTGCTGATCTCGTATATTTCAGCAAAGGAAAACATCCCAAAGAAATTCCTCGAAGCCATTTTGCTGGAACTGCGTAATCACGGCATACTTCAGAGTCAGAAAGGCAAAGGGGGGGGATACCTGCTCCGTATTGACCCAGGCCGAGTGAATCTTGCACAGGTACTTCGAGTGATTGACGGTCCAATTGCTCCTACTCCCTGTGTATCCTTCAACTTCTACGTCCGTTGTGATGATTGTCAGGATGAAGTTACCTGTGCCCTGAAGCCTATTATGGAGCGTGTTCGCGATGCAAATCTGGGTGTATATGAAAACACAACACTAATGACTTTCTTGAATCCGTCTTCTTTAGAGACTAAGGAAATACCCATTGGATTGAAAGCCAAGACAGATACGGTCGATAGTGCAACCCTGATGTCAGCTTAGTAGCTGATACCAGCTGTAGTAGCATTTTTGAGGATATTGGGCAAAAAAAGGCCCGTCATTCAATCGAATGACGGGCCTTCCACTATAACAAGAGGTGGCATCTATCTACTCTCCCGGCAGTGAAGCCAGTACCATCGACGGCGCGGGGCTTAACGGCTCTGTTCGGA
>JBBQLG010000074.1:0-29596 GCA_038327655.1 Cytophagales bacterium | reverse complement strand
CAGTTCAACGGCCTCTTTGGTCGTCGTGCCGATGATTGGGTCACCACCGATGCCAATGGCCGTCGACTGACCTAAACCGGCTTTGGTCAGTTGGTCAACGGCTTCGTAGGTTAATGTACCTGATTTGGAAACAATACCGATGGTGCCTTTCTTGAAGATAAAACCCGGCATGATGCCGACTTTACATTCTTCGGCCGTCATCACCCCCGGACAATTTGGACCGATGAGCCGGGCATCGTGGCCGCGGAGGTAATCTTTCACCGCCACCATGTCTTTAGTCGGAATGCCTTCCGTGATGCAGATAATAACCTTTATCCCGGCATCGGCGGCTTCCATGATGGCGTCGGCCGCAAACGGGGGTGGCACAAAAATGATCGACACGTCGGCACTGGTTTCCGCAACGGCGTCACGAACGGTATTGAAAACAGGCTTATCGAGGTGGGTCTGACCGCCCTTCCCCGGCGTTACCCCGCCGACCACATTGGTACCGTATTCGAGCATCTGCTGGGCGTGGAAACTCCCTTCGGAGCCGGTAAATCCCTGGACGATTACTTTCGAGTTCTGATTGACTAAAACACTCATAATGGTTACGAAATCGTTGGCGATAGGTTCGTGAGCCGACACCGGACCGGTGCCCTTAACATCGCGTAAAAGTAGGGAAAAAGTTGGTAAGACGGTTCCTGTAGCCACTGACCGCACGGGTGGCCCCGTTAAGTCCGGGACGCGCAGTCGTTGGCTACAGGAACCGCCTTACCAGTACTAACCACTTAGCAACTTTTTTTCTACCTTACCGCCATGATTTTGTCACACGTTATTTCTGATGCCGTGCTCACGAGCACCGGTATCGGCGTTTTCTGGCACTACTTCGGCCAGATGGCTTTTTACAACAGATTGCTTTGGGGCTTTTTTCTGCTCACCCTCACCATGGCCGCCTTAACGAATATTTTAGTACTGTCGGGTAATGACCTGCTTGAGCCGCTGAATCACTCGCTCGATGTGCTGGCGGGCAGTTTTGGGGTGGTCTGCTTAGTGATGGGCGTCTGGGCATTGGTTGACCGTCGGCATGTGAGCCTGGTCAGTTTTGGGGTCACCCTTATCATGGGGCTGTTTATGTTCGTGATTTTGCTGTTGCCGGAGGGGCAGGTATTTACGCCTGTATTCCAGTCGCTGGGTATTCTGGCCGTTATGCTGCTGGCCGTCTGGGGATTGCTCCGGCGCGAGATGTGGGCGGTGTGGCTCGTGGTAGCCGTTATGCTGATGGGTATCGCCACTAAAGCATCCGCCTTTGGTCAGTTAATGGCCCCGACCGACTTTTATCACTATGCCATGGCCCTGTCGCTACTGGGGTTCGGTAAAGCCGTCGAGGGCTCCATGGCCGGTTAGCTAAACCGTGACGTTGATTCGTGCGTTATACCGCACAGACTCAACACCCGTATGGATTTACTCGAATTAGCCCACGACCCCGTAAAAACCGCCAAAGCGGTCAAACTCCAATACGTCAGCGATACCATGCCGGGCCTGACCCGCCGGTTAGAAGGCGACCATTTCGTTTACATTGACCTTGATAACGACGTTGTCACGGACGAAGCAACACTGGCCCGTATCCGTAGTTTGGCCCTGCCTCCCGCCTACGAACACGTCTGGATTTGCCCCAAACCCAACGGGCATTTACAGGCGACCGGTATCGACACCAAGGGCCGAAAACAATACCGCTACCACCCCAACTGGAACGCCATCCGCAGCGAAACCAAATTTTTCCGCATGGTGGCCTTCGGCGAGAAATTACCCCTGCTCCGCGCCCGGTTAGACAAAGCCCTGAAACCGGGCAAAAAAACGGATAACTTAACCAAAGAAAAAGTGATTGCCGTGGCCCTCAGCGTGATGGAGCAAACGCTGATTCGGGTTGGGAATGCGGCCTACGAGAAAGAATACGGCTCTTACGGCTTAACGACGCTCAAAGACAAGCACGTAAAGGCAGGACCCGACACCGTTCGGTTCAGTTTCAAGGGTAAAAAAGGCATTTACCATGACATTACGCTGCACGACAAACGGTTAGCCAAACTCGTGAAAGACTGCCGCGACATTCCCGGTCAGGAGTTGTTTCAGTACCTCGATGAGGCCGGCAACCGACACGCCATTGATTCAGGCATGGTGAACGGCTACCTGAAAGAAACAATGGGCGACGATTTCTCGGCCAAGGATTTCCGCACCTGGGCGGGTACGGTTAATGCCCTGCGCCTGCTGGTTGAGATGGAACCGTGCGACTCCGAAAAGGAACTGAAGAAGAACGTAAATACGGTGTTGGATGAAGTGTCGCACCGGCTGGGCAACACCCGTACGGTTTGCCGGAAGCACTATGTACATCCGCAGATTCTGGAAGCGTACGAATGCCAGGATTTGAATCCATACATCCGCAAAAAGAACCAGTTTCGCCAGACAACTCCACATGGTTTAGACAACGTGGAAAAGTTGTTGCTCCGGTTTCTGAAAGACCAGGTAAGCACCGTAGTGAAGAAACAACCGAAAGCGAAGACACTGGTGTAGTGGTCTCCCCGGAGAACGGTCAGCCCTTCTTTTCGGGCGCACCCGTTTTCCGAATTTTCAGATTCCGGAAATCAAACCCGTCACGAACGACAAACCACGAACGACAAATCCCGGCGGGAAACCGCACAAACTACCTCACCTCCTGCACGATGGTACTGCTGAGTCGGAGCAATTCAATTTCGGCGGCTTTGGCGTTGTATTCCGCGTTGATGAGCCGGGTCTGGGCGGCTACGGCATTACGCTGCACATCCCGAAATTCGACTGCCGTAGAAAAACCAACCCGGTAACGGTCGTAAGCGATATCGACGTTTTCGTTGGCAATCTGGTAGTTCTGCACCTCCACATTCACCAGCCGCAGGTTGTTCTGATACTGCGCAAACGTCTGACTCAGCGTCGATTGCAACTGGTTTTTCTGATCGGATTCCTGATACTCACTGGCAATCTGGGCAATCCGGGCATTCTGAATCAGGCGTTTCTGGTTGCCACCATTAAAGATTGGTACCGTTGCCCGTAGCGTGTAGTTAGCAACATCGTTGCGCCCCCTCTTTACCCCGAAACCGCCCTGGTTATTAACATCAGTGTAGTTATAGCCCGCCAGAAAGTCGATCTGCGGCAGTTGCTGTGCCCGTAGAAGCCGGGTGTCGTAATTGGCTAACCGCCGATTCAGAGCCGCCTGTACCAGCAGGGGATTGTTATTGGCCAGCGATTGCTGCAACTGGTCGAAGGCGAGGTTAGGCCGGACAATAATGGTATCGCGGACGGAAAACTCGGTCATCGGATCGCGGACGAGCAACGTGTTGAGCAGGATTTTAGCGTTACTGACGAGTTGCTCCTGCGCAATCAGGGCCGAACTGTCGGCGTTGTAGTCGACCCGCGCACTCAGGTAATCCACCTTCGAGCGGGTACCTACTTCATACGTCGCCTTAGCCAGTTCGAGCCGGTCGCGGGAGATGTCGAGAGCCTGCCGCAGCGAAAGCAGTTGCTGCAACTGACGAATCACATCGTAATAGGCCGTGGCGACATTGGCGACTGTCTGCTCAATGTTGGCGCGGGTATTTATTTCACTCACCCGCACGAGTTCTTTGAGCCGGTCGAGCGCAATAAACATCCCTAAGCCGTCGAATACCGTCCAGGTCATGTTAACCCCCGCCGTGGCTGTTCGGTTGTTGATGCCGTACAGCCGCTGATCGGGCTGTACAGCCGATAAATAAGACTGCCGAATGTTTTGTAACGTCGGGTTGGTCTGGGCATTACCCGTTACGATGGGCAAAAAACCGGCGTTCCCATAGGAGGTGTTCAACCGGGCAATCTGCTCCTGTGTCCGTGAAATGCGGATTTGATAGTTCGTCTCGAGGGCTGAAGCGATGGCCTGTTGTAGATTCAGCGACTCTCCTTTTTGAACGATGATGGCATTGCGCTGCGCCCGCTGAACGGGATTAGGCATTTGCTGCGCATGGGCGGCATTGAGTAGTAGGTAACAAATCAGGCAAACAGACAGACGCATTCGGCACACGGTTTTGGGGTTGAGACGGTCAAAAATAACCAACAATCGGGCGGTTTCACTACTATTGTTCACACATCCCCATAACCAATGTTTCGTCACGTCCTCCCGCTGCTGGCCCTTTTGGGTCTACTCCCGGCCTGCTCATCCCGCCAAAAGGCTGATTTCATCATCAAAAACGCCGTTGTTTACACCGTCGATTCATCTTTTTCGACTGCACAGGCTTTCGCGGTCAAAGACGGTAAGTTTCTGAAAACAGGCACCAATGAGGCCATCACCGGCGCATTCGACGCCGATAGTACAGTTGATGCAGGCGGTAAACCGGTTTACCCCGGCTTTTACGATCCGCATAGCCACTTTCTGGGTCTGGGGCAGGTGCTGAGTCAGGCCGATCTGGTTGGGGCGGATTCATACGATGAAGTAATTGAACGGCTAAAGGCATTTCAGCGGCAGAACCCGAACCCGGTGGGTGGGTGGCTGACGGGGCGCGGCTGGGATCAGAACGACTGGCCCGGTCAGCAGTTTCCGACCAAAGAAAAGTTGGATGCCGCTTTTCCCAACATCCCGGTAGCCCTGACGCGGGTGGATGGTCACGCCCTGCTGGTGAACGCAAAAGCGTTACGGCTGGCGCAGGTAACGGCCGGGTCGAAAGTGGCCGGGGGCGAAGTGCTGCTCGCAAACACTGAGCCAACGGGCGTGCTGATCGACAATGCCATGCAACTCGTGAAGCGCGTGATTCCCAAACCCGACGAAGCCGAGAAAACCCGGATGCTGCTGGCGGCCCAAAAGGTATGCCTGTCGCTGGGCCTCACCACCGTTTCGGATGCGGGCATCAACCGGGACGACATTGACCTGATCGACAAATTGCAGAAAGAAGGAAAGCTCGTTATCCGGGATTACGCCATGATTTCGCTCGGCGAGTCCAATCTGGAGTATTACCTCAAACGCGGCCCCTACCAAACCGACCGGCTGACGGTTCGCGCCATTAAACTTTACGCCGATGGTGCCCTCGGTTCGCGTGGTGCCTGTTTGCGGCAACCCTACACCGACCGGCCCGACACGCGCGGCCTGCTCCTGCTCAGTCCCGCCGAACTGGAACGGGTGCTGACCCTGATCGCGAAAAGTGGTTTTCAGGCCAACACGCACTGCATCGGCGATTCGGCCAATCACCTGATTCTGGATTTGTACGGCAAACTCCTGAAAACCAAAAACGAACGGCGGTGGCGCATCGAACACGCGCAGGTCGTCTCGCGGGATGAGGTGTATAAATTCGGGCAGTTCTCAATTATTCCGTCCGTGCAGCCCACCCACGCTACCTCTGATATGTACTGGGCTACCGAACGGCTGGGACCTATCCGGGTGAAGGGTGCGTACGCGTTTCACGACCTGATGAAGCAAAACAACCTGACCGCCTTTGGCAGCGATTTTCCCGTCGAAGCACCCAACCCGCTGTTTGGTTTCCACGCGGCCGTGGCCCGGCAGGATGCTAAGAATTTCCCGGCGGGGGGCTATCAGATGGAAAACGCCGTTGACCGCCCAACGGCCCTGAAAGCCATGACCCGGTGGGCGGCCTACGCCTGTTTCGAGGATAAATTGCGCGGCAGCATCGAACCCGGCAAACAGGCCGATTTCGTGATGCTTGGCCAGGACATCATGAAAATCCCCAACGCTCAGCTCAGGCAGGCACCGGTAACGCAAACGTGGATTGGTGGCAAACGAGTATTTTAAATATAACCAATGACCGTCGACAATCCACACGACCGCTTTTTTAAAGAGACTTTTTCCCGGCTCGACATCCTAACCGACTTTTTGCGGGTTTACCTCCCCAGACCCATTTTAGCGGGACTGGATTTGACTTCGCTGACACGCGAGGTTGACTCGTACACCGATGAGCAGTTATCGGAACACTTCGCCGATCTGGTTTTTTCGGGGAGATTTGGCGAACAGGCGATAAAAGTAGTCGTCCTGCTCGAACACAAGAGTTATACCGAAGAGTACCCGCATTTTCAGCTTAATCGCTACCTGCTCAATTTTTGGGAAAGTCAGTTGAAGCAGAAGCGGCCGCTCACCCCCATCCTGCCGGTTATTGTGTATCACGGCAAACGGCGGTGGATAAAGCGGCCGATGAAGACTTACTTTGGCGAAATACCCAAAACACTTCTCCCCTTTTTACCCGCCTTCGATTACCTCCTGATCGACCTATCGGCGATCAGTCAGCGCTTGCCGGAGTTCAGTACCGACTACGCCCGCGTAACGGGGTTACTATTGCAAAACAGCCGTCAGCAACGCCAGTTTATCAAAATGCTCGAAAGTCTCGGCGACGTGCTTCGGCGCATGACCAACGACGCCGTGGGCGAACGGTTCATGGAAACGGCTTTCCTCTACGCCTACTGGGCCACGGACTTGACAAAAGTCGATGTAATCGCTATTTTTCGTAAAATCTCAAACCGAACCGGAGAAATCGCCATGTCAACCGCCGAACAATTAATTAACGAGGGAATTGAGCAGGGAATACGCCGAAGCGTTCGCGCCTTCCTGTCGTTAGGCATGACCATTGACGCTATCGCATCAGCCCTTGAGGTATCTCCTGCCCAGGTTAAAGCCATCATCGACACGCTCCCGAAAGATTAACGGTCCTGCCTCTCCAGCACCCGACTGACCTGTTCCTGACCGGTTCGCAGGGCAGCGGCATACGGCTCGTACAGAACCCGCCCCGGTGTTTGGCCCTTCACCAGATCAGTACCAATCGATGCCGCATCCCACAGACCCGCCCGGTGCCAGGGCGTCAAATGGTCCCAGTCCGGGCGGTCGATGATGGGGTATAGACAAACGCCCCAAAACGGAACATTCAGGTTGAGCAGGGCTACGCACTCGTTGGCTACGTAGCGCATCCAGCCGGGGCGGTCAATGCCGGGGTGACTGGTTTCGGTCAGGGCAATCGGCCGTCCGTACCGGTTGTAGGCTTCCAGCAACAGGCTGTGCAGCGGTCGCCAGCGCGGGTCGTAGGGCACGTTGGTCCACGGCAGCAACTGGAACGTGGGCACAATCCACTGATTGTTGTAGTAAAAATTAAAGCCGAGGATATCCAGATAGTCGGGAGAGCCACCCAGTTCGGGGCACAAACGCCCGCTGAGCATGTCTACCGATTGAAACTGATTCTCGTGCGATTGAGCCGCTTTGGCAACCTGTTCAGGTGTGGCATCCATCGGCGGCACCATATTCACTAATGGCTCCGTCGTCAAAATCCGTACGGATGGATCGACTTCCCGCAGGGCTGCTACGCCCTCGATGTAGGCCCGCATCAGGCCGTATTTCACCTCCCAGCCCTGTTTGTTGCAGTACGGCACCGTTCCCCGCGCATCGCCACCAAGCCACGAAATAAAACTGACTTCATTGATGGGTGTGACAATCAGCGTTTCGTCGGGTGCCTGTTCGCGATAAAACCGGACAAAGGCCCGGCATAGAGCCGCAAACCGGCGGGCGAACATTGGGTGCAGGGGCGTCAGATCGTCAGGATAGCCGAAATGGCACAAATCCCAGACCTGCTGAATGCCGTTGGCCCGGCCCCGTTCCAGCATGTACGCAACGGTACTCCAGTCGTACTGATACGGCTTTTTTTCGACCACACTCCAGCGAATCCCCTCGCGTACGGTGCGAATATTGACCTGAAGGATGTCGCGGTAATCATCATCGAGTCGGTCCAAATGGCCGGTGAGTGGCAGAAAATCGACGCGGTTGCCGAAGCAGTTCAGTTGATCGGTGCATTCGTAGCCGCCCATCCAGAACGAGCGAAACGGGTTTTGAGAATAAAGAGACCGCTGGGTATCGGTATGCATGAATGACGCCTTACAGCGAATGGTGTACGGGGTATAAAGCCCGTACCGGTTATAAAAGTTGGCAACAGTAATAAAATTAAGGAAGTGGCTTTTGCAGACGTGCCATCAACTACCCGGCGGTGGTCTGTGGTAGTCTGCAATAATAGTCGAAACATCGACAGCCTTAAGCCTGAATTTGGGCTGACCCTCAACAACGCATCGACAAAATGTACGCCCCTTCAACCGTTTCCCTGCGTTTTAGCCTGATTTTTTACCTTTTTCTGACGCTGAACGGCTGTAGTCAATCCATCAGTCGGCAATCACAATCGGTGGCGACGGACTCGGCAACGGTGTGGCTGACCAATCCCGACCGTTCGGTGCTATTCCGACCCCTGCCCGCCAAATTACCATTCACCGATTTAGCCACCAATACCGTAACCGTTGATGTCGATGATTCCCGGACGTTTCAACCCATCGACGGCTTTGGCTACACCCTTACCGGGGGTAGTGCCCTGCTCATTCAGCGGATGAGTGCCCCGGCCCGAGCCGCTTTGCTGACCGAATTGTTTGCCACCACCGGCAACAGCATCGGCGTCAGCTACCTGCGCATCAGCATCGGCGCATCGGACTTAGACGACCGCGTTTTCTCCTACGACGACCTGCCCGCCGGTCAGACGGACCCGAATCTGACGCAGTTCAGTTTAGCTAACGATCAGACGTACCTAATTCCGGTGTTGAAACAGATTCTGGCGATCAATCCTACTATCAAGATTTTGGGATCTCCGTGGTCGCCACCCACCTGGATGAAAACCAATAACGACTCGAAAGGCGGCAGCCTGAAACCGGACTACTATGCCGCCTACGCGCAGTATTTCATCAAATACATCCGGGGTATGCAGGCGGAGGGTATTCCCATCGATGCCATCACGATTCAGAACGAACCCCTGCATCCGGGCAATAACCCCAGTTTGCTGATGCTGCCCGATGAGCAGGCCACATTCATCAAAACCAATCTGGGACCCGCTTTCAAAGCCGCCGGGATCAAAACCAAGATTATCCTCTACGACCACAACGCCGACCGTCCCGATTATCCGATCTCGATCCTGAACGACCCCGATGCCAAACAGTACGTCGACGGGTCGGCGTTTCACCTTTACGGCGGCACCATCGACGCGCTGACGAAGGTTCACGACGCCCACCCGGACCGGAATCTGTACTTCACGGAACAGTGGATTGGGGCACCCGGCAACTTAGCCGGTGATATGGGCTGGCACGTAAAAACGTTGATTATTGGTGCAACCCGCAACTGGAGCCGCACGGTGCTGGAATGGAATTTAGCCGCCGACCCGCAGCAGAAACCGCATACGGTGGGCGGCTGCGACCGTTGCCTGGGAGCCATCACCCTCGACGGCGACGTGGTGACGCGCAATCCGGGCTATTATAACATCGCCGTGGCGTCGAAGTTTGTCCGGCCCGGTTCCGTCCGCATCGGCTCTGAATCGTCGGAGACACTGCCAAATGTGGCGTTTAAAACCCCGGACGGCCATACGGTGCTGATTGTGCTGAACACCAATCAGGTTACGCAACCGTTCAGCATTCGCGTCAAAGGCAAGGCCGTCAACACCAGTTTACCAACGGGCAGCGTCGGTACGTATGTCTGGTAACTGAACCAACAGGGAGTACAGCAGGTCCATCAGGGCATGGGTGCCCATAGCGTAAGGGCCGGTGAATTTCTCACAACGAAAACATACTGGAAGAAATCCGTCGTGACCTGACTCTCGGGATGGTTAGGTTTCATTTTACTGCCGGTAATACCACCCATTTTTACCAGCTTCAGCGTGGTTTTGTACGGAGAGCCGGGCGCATCAAGCCGGAACAGCGTGATCTGGTTGGCTCCCGAAACAGCCTTGAGTTCATCGAATCCGTCCACGCCGGATACCCGTCCGTCGGCATTAAGCAATTGAGTCTGCTGAAACTCACCTTCTTTCCGAAAAATAAACGGCAGGTATTTACGATGCAGCAACATGTCACTGTCCGAGAACAGGACCGGTATTGTTATCACCCGATGGCCTGCTGCGGCCAGTAATCCCGACAGCGTTGGCTGATCGTTTACGCCCCCCCGAAATACGTGCGTATAGCCCCAGAGGCCGTATAATTTCTCACCCCGCAGACCCATATCTGCCACGAGAAACTGGGTCAGGCGGGCGGCTATTTCGTCGCGGGACCGGATGCCGTCTTTGTAAAGGCTCAGCGTTTCAATAATTTGGGCAAAAGCGGTTTTCTGGCTGCCGAGCCACTGCTGATACAAACCCTTTTTTGCCAGCAAATCCGCCTGAATGGCTTTGGCAAACGGCAACAGTTTACCGATGGTTAACTTCTGCTGATTAGTTACCTGAACCAGACTGTCGAGTTCAGGGCAGGTGCCGACCGGGTAAGGCTGGCGGTTTACGAGTTGGCTAAGCTGCGTCAGTGCATAGCGCCCGTCACTCTGAAACCAGTCGACACCCAGCAACTGCACCCGAAGCGAATCCGGGCGGGTCTGGTTGTAAGCGCGCAGGGCCACCAGCTTATCGTAAAACTGCTGGTTTCCCCACTGTGAAGTTCCCTCGTGGGTTTGCTTCAGAAACCCCGTAAAAACCGAATCCAGCGTCGCTTTTTGCCCCGTCTTCAGGTACTGATTCACCAGATCGGCCTTTGCGCCGTCCATCTCCGCTAAGTAATAACGCAGGCCAACGCGCTGATTGAGGTGTTTCAGCAGTGCCAGGTCCATCATCTGCGGGGCCGCATAGCCGTGAACTTCGCCGAGCATAAACACGTCGCTCTGGTAAAAAGCAGTGTCGAAAAGTTGATAAGCCGTTGAGTCGTCCGCTTGAAAAACGACTTTGTGCTGATTTAGATAAGAGGCCACGGGCTGGGCTGCTGCGATGAGTTTCAGCAACAGAAAAACAGCGCAAAGCTGGTAACGAAGGCGATAAGCAGGCATAGCAGGAGCGGTGAGAGTGAGTGACAAACATAACGGCTCAATACGCCACTCTACCACTAAATGGGGCGTTTGGCAGGGTTTGGGACGATTAGCCACTCCTCCTCACCGTACCCCAATCCGATTCTTATCCGGCCGAACCAGCGACAGGCCAATCTGACAACTCAGGCACTTTTTCAGCGCACAGAATTCATTGACCAGTTCGATGGATGCCTGCGAGTCAAACGCTGTGCGGACCGTCAGTCCCAGTTCGGTCCAGGACTCGGTAATGCGGTTTTGTTCGGCGGGCAACTGTTCCAGCAGCGCGATAGCCCGGTCGATGTAGGCGGGCTGATCGCGGTGATGGGCGTAAGCGGCCAACAACGGCACGGCGGTATTGATCAGCAGGTTTTCGGCGGATGTCTGACCCAGCGAGGGTGCTCCTTTTTCGGTCACCTTGCCAAAGCGATAATGGTTCTGCCAGTACGGTGAGGGCGTAACCTGTAACGCTTTAAGCAGCGTCGGCGCATCATCCGTTGAGACCAGCAGCGAAAACAGACTGCCGTGTATGGTGATAAGCCGGGCAAACTGTGCCAATCGTAGTGTCGGAAAATTAGCGGGGCGCAATCGGCCCCATTTCCAGGCATGCCCCGGCAACTGACTGTCCGTAAGCTGGTATTTAGCGGCCAGGAAGCGGTATTCGCGTTGGAGTACGGTCAGGTATTCGTCAGGTTCGTCTACATCGCTTAGCAAACCCGCCGTTCCCAACAAAAGGGCTTCGACCTGCATCGGCGAATCGCGGTGTTTCAGCAGGGCTTTGAGCGGCACCGCACGGGCAACCTGCTCCATTGGTTCCGCATTGATTTTAAACCCGAAATTCTGCGCCAGTAACCGGTACGTGGTTTCTTCCCAATCCTGATTGGCCGCCAGAAACACGGCTTTCACGGCATCGGCCTTGCGTTCCAGTCGTTGCAGCATGGCCTTATCCAGCATCGACGTTACCCGCAGCGGCTGCACAGCCCGAAACTGTCCGGCGCAGGCAATCACATCCGCCGAAACAGACAGGGCTTCGTAACGGCTCAACAACGTCTGGTCGGTGCGATGTTGCAGTTCGAGCGTAGGGAGCAGGGTACCGTCGGGGCGGGCCAGTCGCCGGTTGTTATCGGCCCGGTCGTCGTGCCAGACTACGTGGAGGATTACGTTGTCGTAAGCGCGGTCGTGCTGATGCCGGTGGGCCAGCCAGTCCGATGTTTTCGTATGCATCTCCACTGTACCGGCCCATTCGACTTCGTTTATCAGCAGTCGGGCGTTGGCAAAATCCGGTCCCGAATCGTGGTTGCGAAATCCGGGATGCAGCACCTGAATCGGTTCGCCGTCGGAGGTAACAAGGTTGATCTGGCTGAAGTACTGAAATTGCCAGAGGAAGTAAAGCAGGGTTTCGGGCACGGTGGTGGACTGGATAGACCGCAATATAAAACTTTGCTCATATCCGCCGAAACCCGGTTGCCGCGCACCGGCATTTTAGCCCAGATAACCGGCCATTTCCTGTTGTAGTTTTTTGGCCTCCACGCCAGCCTGCATCGCAAAATCGGCCCCATCGGACGTGTACAGGATACTACGCGACGCATTGACCAACAGCCCACCGTTCGCTGTCAGGCCGTGCTTAGACACGTCCGCCAATGAACCACCCTGCGCCCCCACCCCCGGCACGAGCAAAAAGTGATCAGGCGCAATGGCCCGAATCCGACTAATTTCATCTGCCTGCGTGGCCCCCACCACAAACATCAGCCGATCCGGTCCGGCCCAGGTTTGCGCGGTGTTGATAACCGTCTCGAACAGTTCACCGTCGCCAACGGATTGCCGCTGAAAATCAGCACTGCCGGGATTGGACGTCAGGGCCAGCAGAATAACCCATTTGTCGGGGTATTCCAGAAACGGCATCACCGAATCGCGACCCATGTAGGGAGCCACCGTGATGGCGTCGAAATTCAGCCCGGCCGCTTCCGGGTCGAAGAAGGCGCGGGCGTACAAACCTGACGTGTTGCCGATGTCGCCCCGTTTGGCATCAGCAATGGTAAAACACTCTTCAGGAATGTATTGGAGCGTTTTTTGCAGGCTTTCCCAGCCACGCGGTCCCTGCGCTTCGTAAAAAGCGATGTTCGGTTTATAGGCCACCGCAAAGGCCGCCGTCGCGTCGATGATCTGCCGGTTGAAAGCAAAAACGGGGTCGGGTTCGTGGAGTAGTGCGCGCGGAATTTTGGTCAGATCGGTGTCTAAACCCACGCAGAGGTACGACCGCTTTTGGTGGATTTGATTGACTAATTCATCGTAGGTCATGAGAAAAATCGGGACGGTATCCCGAAAAAGGTTGGGGTCAAAAATACAAACTACGGCCCCGGTTTCATAAATTTGCTTTTAACTGTCCCGTAGAACCACCGTATGCAAGTTCGCCAAACCCCCATTGAAGGCCTGATTGAACTGATTCCCCGCGTGTTTGAAGATGAACGCGGCCACTTTTTCGAGTCCTACAACAAAACCCTGTTCACCTCGCTGGGCATTCCGGTCGAATTTGTGCAGGATAATCAGTCGTTCTCGGTAAAAGGCGTGCTGCGGGGTTTGCACTACCAGAACGAACCCTTTGCCCAGGGAAAACTGGTACGGGTTATTACGGGGCAGGTGCTGGACGTTGCCGTTGATATCCGCGAAGATTCACCCACGTTCGGGCGGTACGAAACGTTTCTGCTGGATGCCCGGCTGAACAACATGGCCTGGATTCCGGCGGGATTTGCGCATGGCTTTGTCGCCCTGGAAGACAGTGTTTTTAGCTACAAATGCACCAATATCTACAACAAAGGGGCCGAAGCGGGTCTGATCTGGAACGACCCCGACCTGAATATCAACTGGGGGGTGACCACTCCGTTGGTGTCCGATAAGGATTTAGTGCTGCCGTCGCTCCGCGAATTATTCCGGCATACGGTGGCGTAGCACCCATAACGGCCTTTACTTTTCGAACATTTCCTCGACTACTTTACGGCCCACTTTGCGCGCCGAAAGCGGATTTTGCCCCGTTACCAGCCGTTCATCGACCTCGATGTGGGGCATAAATGGGATTAATCCTTTAGTATACAACGCCTTCTGCTTTCTGAGCGCGTCTTCGAGCAAAAACGGCACCTCTTCGTCTAAGCGAATCAGTTTTTCTTCCATGTTGGAGTAACCCGTAATCTGCCGGTTCTCCACAAACGTTGATCCGTCGGACAATTTCAGGTTCACCAATGCCCCTACACCGTGGCAAACAGCCGCTACCATACCGCCCCGTTCGTAGATGGCACGCGTCAGGGTTTGCAGCACCGTATTTTCGGGAAAATCCCACATGGTGCCGTGTCCGCCGGTGAAGTAAATGATCTGATAATCGGTCGGGTCAATCGAATCCAACCGCAGCGAGTTGGCTAACTTTTGCCGAAAAATAGGATCATTATACCATTTCTCGTTTACGCCATCCTTCAAATCAAGGCTCTTCTGATCAATGGGCACCGGCCCGCCCACCGGACTGGCAATGTCGTAGGCAATGTTCCGGTCGTATATTTCGTCGTAAAAGTGCGTGGCTTCGCTCAGCCACAGCCCCGTTTTCTGCGGCTTACTGGGGTAGTCGGTATGGTTCGTGCAAACGATGAGTGCTCTATACAAGGGGTTCATAGTCGGAGGAAGACTGAAGGTTAACGGAACAACACATGGCCTTGTAACGAACGAATGAGCCTATAAATTCAGTACTCATCTGTAATGCTGCCTCATGCAGAGAAGCCTGCGTAACCGAAAAGAGTCTATTATGTTTGGAAATTTACCTCCTAAGCAGATTAAAATTTAAGTTTAAGCCAATCGAACCTATTATTATTTACGCGAATGGTTTAGTTTTGGTTATTAACTTCCGTAACTGATGACAACTATGACGTACGAATCACTGAAAGCCGAACAAGCCTGGCTGATTGCTTCCGAACAGCTTCAGCAACGTAACATGCTCCTGGGTCGGGGAATCGCCCAGTTGGAGCAGTACCCGAACGAATTGCCGATGGCCAGTCGCCTGATGATTCTGCGTTACCACCTGCGCCATAGTCTCCGCCAGTTAACGCAGGAAGCACGGCAACTGAAAACCGACCATCGAGACTCCCCCGTTGCCGGAACCATTCATTACCAATGGCAACACATACACCAGTTATTTTTCCTGCTTCGCCAGATTGACATTGAGTTACACCAGGCCCGAGTTAGCAGCGATCCGCTGCGCACCTGGCTGGGTTCCATGAACCCGAAAGTGTACAAATCGGCCCTGATGTACATGAATTAAGCCGTTTGTCTATCGCGCTGAAATGCAAAAGCCCGCTCTGAACGACTCAGAGCGGGCTTTTGGTGTGTCGTGTTTACTGTTTTTCGGAGTCGAACTGCCGGGCCTGAAGCGCGGTCTGCCCAGTTACGAGCGGCCCGGACGTAATCACGAGCCGATAGCGAAACGTAACAGACTTACCAGCCGGTAACGTATAATCCATAGCCGGTGCCTTTCCATTGCTGAAGATAGATGGTGCCAGCGGATTAGCGGCAAACAGGCCGTACCCCCGCGCATGCCAATACGTCGGATAGCCCACGTTCTGCGGATGGTCGAAAAGGGTCACGGTCATGGCTTCGCCCTCGACGGTACCCGCCAGGTTCACCCACTTGCCACGGGTGCCCCAGACCGCATCGCCAACAACGCCTTCGCTGCTCGTATACTGACCCGTCACGCCGGTGTTGTTCAGCGCGGGTACTTTGGTCGCAACACCACTGGCATCGGTAAACACTTCTGCTTTAGTAGACGGATGTTCCAGTTCCCGCGCCAGCCGCAAGCCAATCAAGCCCTCTTTGTTATCTTTAAAAACGGCATCCTGCCCAACGGCCGTGAGTGTGGTGATGCGGTCGATGCTGCGGGCGTTACCCCGGCCCCGAAACACATACGTCGTTTTTTCGCGGAGCATGGGCTGGTTATTCTGGTCGAGCCAATCGGCCGTAACGACCAGATCGGCCTGATCGTCGCCATTTTTCATGGATTTGATTCCGGTGTGGACAATTGTCCCGAAAGGCCCTTTGTTTCCCGGCGCAATGTCGTTGGAGTTGTTCCAGAAGTCGTGGCCATTCACATCGCCGTAGTTGAACCACAGTCCGACGTGGTGCGGGTGGTCGACGCGCTCACCGGGACGCGGGTCCATTGGCCAGCCCCGGGTGATAAAATGGCCACCCGCCGAACGGATTGGGTACAGTACGGCTTTTTTCAACACGGCCGGACCGGGATAAATATAAGCTGTGAAGGGTTGGCCGTCCACCGTTACGTCTACCCGTTTCTGGGCTTCGTTAGCCGTGAGGACAATGCGCGGCTTTCCGGTTTGAGCCATTGCCGCCGTGGCTACCAGGGCCAACAGAACAATCAGTACTTTATTCATACGCTGTTTTTATCGGGGTTGAAACGAATGAACAGCAGTCAGGCCCAATAGCGAACCGGTTCCCCGTGCTACTGAGCCTGACAACTATTCGGTGAATAATTAACGAGTGATTAGGTAACGATCATATCACCTTTTACGGCGTCCCACGTTACGCGCTTGCCGGTATGCAGCGCAGTAGTAGCCATAATATTGGCAACGGAGTGGTTGAACCCAACGCGGGCAGGTGCGTTTGGCTCTTTACGACTGCGTACACAACTCATCCAGTTCAGCATGTGCAACGAAGTCATAGGGTCGCCACCAGTGTTGGCCGAGGTTTCCATTTTAGCAGCTTCGCCCAACGACATAGCAGGCAGCAGGTTCGCCTGCATGTTCATCTCTTTGGCGTACTTAGCTTCCAGACCACCATCGGGCGAAATCTTGTTCGTATCGAGGTTAATCATGCCGCCGTTCGAATAGTAATATTCTTTTACACCACCCGCTTCGTTGTTCATCCGGGAGGAATACAGTACCTGAAAGCCCTTCGTTTTGTCATTGTCCGGGCCGTAATCAAATACCGCTGTGAAGGTGTCCGCATTGACGCGACCGTCTTTCCAGCTATACACCCCACCATTGGCCACCACCGAGCGGGGGTGATCTAAACCACTGAACCAGTGTACGGTATCAATCTGGTGCGACATCCACTGCCCCGGAATACCCGATGAATAGGGATAGAATAACCGAAACTCCAGGTACTTGCGCGGGTCCCAGGCCGTTTTCGGCCGGTTCAGTTGATAACGGTCCCAGTCGGTATCTTCCTTGCGGATTTCAGATACTAACTTGGGCCGACGCCAGCGACCGGGCTGATTGACATTCCAGGTCATTTCGACCATGGTGATATCACCAAACTTACCCGATTTGATAAAGTCATTGGCCGAATGATAGTTGGGAGCCGACCGGCGTTGTGAACCAACCTGTACAATCTTCTTTGAACTTTCAACGGCTTTAACGGCCTTACGGGCATCTTCCAGCGATTCGGCGAAGGGTTTTTCGCAATAGGCATCACGGCCCGACTCAACGGCGGCTACGCAATGGAGCGCGTGCTGGAAATCGGCAGTGCTGATGATTACGGCGTCTACATCCTTCCGGTCGAGGAGTTCGTCATTGTTGCGGGCTTTGAAGAACGAATCATCGTTCCAGCCTTTCCCCTTCAAATACTGTTCGGCTTCGTCACGGCGACGGCTCCATATATCGGACACGCCCACAAAAGCAAAATTCTGGGCTTTAGCGTGTTCCATGAACGCGGGGGCCAATGACGCCCGGAACCGGTCGGAGAAACCGATGATACCCACCCGAACGCGGTCGTTTGCGCCCAGGATACGGGCATAACTACTGGCGGAGAAGGTTAGGCCCAAGCCTGCCAGTGTCGTTTTTTTAATAAAGTCTCTGCGGTTTTCCATTCAGGTAGAGTCGTTTATTAGATGAATAAAAGCGTAAAAATGAAATAATCTGTATTGGTAAAATCTTGTCTCACAGCGTTTTCACCTTAATATTCCGGTAAGAAACCTGTTCGCCGTGGTCCTGTAGCAGCAAATGACCTTTGGGTGCTTCGCCAAACCGGCCATCGGCATTGTACGCCGGTGCGGCATATTTGCTCATGGCCACTAATTTCCGAAAATCGTCGCTGCCCCGCTCATAATCAACTACTTTTTTGCCGTTCAGCCAGTGTTCGACGTGTTTTCCCTTCGATAATACCCGGCCCGTATTCCACTCGCCGATGGGATTGGCTTTTTTGTTCTGTGCCGGTATCAGGTCGTACAGCGAGCCGACGGTGCGGTCACCATCGCGGCCCAGCTTGGCATCGGGGTGCTTGTCGTCGTCTAATACCTGAAACTCCAGCCCAAACGCCGAACCTTTGGGCTTGGGTGTGCTCTCGACCACAAAATACTTCACACCACTGTTGGCTCCTTCGGCCAGTTTGAAATCGAACATCAGGTCAAAATCCGCGTATTCGTCGTTGGTCACGATGTCGCCGTAACTCTGGGACTCGGAGCCGTTGGATTTTTGAATCGTGAGCAACCCATTCTCGACCGTCCAGCCGTGTTCGGGGAACGATTCTTTGTAGGCACCGCGCCAGCCATTGGTTGTTTTACCGTCGAACAGCAGTTTCCAGCCGTCGCGTTTTTCAGCGGCAGTCAAGGTATTCGGGGCCTGTGGTGCTTCGGCAGCAACCAGAGTAAGCACGAGTAAAGTAAGACTAAGCAGGTATTTCATAACTACGTTTCCGGGTCGTATCCTCCGTAAAGACGACGGATCAGATGGGGAAGTTGAGTGTTTTGGTGATGTAAGCTTTGTTTATTTCGGCGCATTGCAAAGCCGTTTTATCGGTTTCGGGTACACCATCGAGTTCAATGATTCCCCAGCCTTTGAATTTGATCTCATCCAACGCCTTAAAAACCGCGGGTACGTCGACATTTCCCCGGCCCAGTTCCACAAATTTATAGGCTTTGGGGTCGCCGGGCTTATCCGGTAACGGCGACATGGTATCTTTCAGGTGCAAAGCATAAATGATGTCTTTGTATTGCTTTACGGCCTTTTCAGGCTGTCCGCCCCCCTGCTTGTAGTGGGCAATATCCAGTTCCAGCTTCACATACTTTGGGTTCATCGCCTGCACAATCGTCTCCACTTCTTCAGGCGTTTCGCCGAGTTGGTGCATGTGATTGTGGTAGGTCGCCTGAACGCCCAGGTCGGCGGTTTGCTTGCCAATTTCGTTCATCACCGTGGCTAATCGCTTCAACTCGTCGGTCGTCGGCATCCGGTCTTTAGGACGGGCTGAGTTGGTGAGTTGAATAGCCGAACCACCCAGCGCTTTCACGAAACTGGCGTGGGCCACGTGCATATCAATCGTGCTCTGCTCCTTGGCCGGGTCGATTTCCACGTTACCGCTCGAAAACATCGCCAGCGTCAGGTGATGCTGGTCGAGCAGGGCTTTGAGTTCCGACGGTTTAGCTTTATACGGTCCGAAGGCATTCGCGCGGAGTTGAATGCCCTTATACCCCAGCCCGGAGATATCGGCAATGGCCTGCGTATCATTGCCGCCCCAGGTGATAGCCGAGTAGGCAATCCGAAGGCCCGATGGCTTTCTAAGGTTAATGAGTCCATTAACCCCGGTGCCGACTACCAGGGCCGATAAACCAGCTTGCTGAAGAAATTGACGCCTGTTTACGTTTTGGTACATACCTCTGTAGCTAAGAAAGAAAAAGAATCGTTTTTCGCCGACCAAAGGACTGCGGAAAACGATTCTACTGACATTAATTAATAACCGGGATTCTGCGCAAAACCCGGTGTACCATCGGCGGCTTTCGTCGTTCGGTCGATCTGCGTTTGCGGGATTGGGCGCAGATTACTGGTTTCCTTCACATTGGCCGCCCCGTCCGGGTTGTATAATTTAACCCGCTCCACCAGATTGCCCCACCGTTTCAGGTCCATCCAGCGCGTTTGCTCACCGGCTAATTCGCGGGCGCGTTCCTGATAAATCATTTCCATGTTCATGGCATCGGCGGTAATCTCCATGGCGGTTGTTTTTCCGGGATTGGCCGCCCGGCGACGCACTACGTTGATAGCCGCCACCGCTTCGGTCGTTTTACCTGCCTTAAACTGCGCTTCGGCCAGGATCAGATAGGTTTCGGCCAGGCGGTAAGCTAAGTAATCGCGGCTACCGTTGGTATAGGTCTTATCGGGCCGGAGGGGATCGAGGAATTTTTGCAGCGTTGGAAACAGGGCGGGCGTGTACGCACTCGGCACCAGTACCTGATACGGCCGTTTTGCTCGTTCGGCTAAGGTCATCTCATAACCGGGAATAAAGATAGCCGTATCGCCCCCTTTAAAGGTCACTTTGGCTTTCGAGTTGTCGAAGGCGGTGTTATAGGTGCCGGGGTTGTTGGAGATCCAGGTGTCCTTGAACGTCTTTTTATACCGGGAATCGTTTACGCGCTCCTGAAATACGGTTTCCGTCAGAAACTTCGTTGGGCGCAGCCGCTTGAACGGACGGTCATTGGCAATGTCCCGAACCATCCCGGCCTGCACGTCATACTGCATACCAAAGTACAGGTGCAGCGAGTTGCCGGCATCGTTGGTCAGTGGGTCCGATGTGTATTGTATCGCAAAGACCACCTCATCGTTAATCTCACCGGAGCCCTGCGTAAATACACTCGCAAAATCAGGCAGTAATTTATAGCCGTAGTTCGCGATCACGTTTTGCGCATAAGTAGCGGCTTTGGTGTAATCGTCGGTTGCTTTGGCAGACGATGTCGCTTTGGTCAAATAGACGCGTGCCAGCAGATGTTCGGCGGCCGACTTGGTGGCACGCCCGTAATCGGTGGCCGCCTGCGCCGATGCTTTCACCGCGGACAAATCGGGCAGGGCCGACTCCAAATCCGAGGTGATGGCCTTGTAGATGTCCGCTTCCGTGGCCCGGCTGGTTACTTTGGTTGGTGCCAGGGTTTCTGTCAGCCGCAGATCGACACCGCCCCACTGCTGCACCAGAATAAAGTAATACTGCGCCCGCAGAAACTTCATTTCGGCTACCCGCTGCTTTTTAATAGCGTCTGTAATGCCGGTTGCCGTTGGCGCACGGCCAATAACGGCGTTGCAGGTGTTGATACCCCGGTACAATTCTTCCCAGGTGATCTGCAAATAGTCGACAAAGCTGTTCAACTGGGTGTCGTAAAAGTGGAACCCTTTGTAGCTGCCGTCGGCCCCGGTCGTGAACAGATCCGTACCGTACTCGCTCAGCGTCAGGCCATTCTCCGTTCCGTAAAAGTTGCGCAGCGATGCGTAGGCGGATTTGCTGGCATCTTCAAAGCCCTTCGGCGTGTTTATGTAGTCGTTGCCGATGCTGGAGATTACCTCCTCTTTCAGCACGTCCTTGCAGGACTGACCAACGAGCAAGATGGCCAATACGCTCAGGACGCGAAATGATTTGATATATATACGGTTCATTTTTTCTAAATCTTAAAAGGTCTGTTAAATACGTGGCGTTTGCTGCGGTTAGAATTTAACGTTTAAGCCAAAGGTCGATACCCGGGTGGCGGGTGTAACCTTGTTGTTGATGGTACCGTCTGCCGTTTCCGGATCAACGCCGTTGTACTTCGACCGGTACTTGGAGAAGATAAACGGCTGCTGAATACTGGTAAACAACCGCAGCGATTGCAGGTGCAGTTTTGCAGTGAGGCTGTTGGAAAAGGTGTAGCCGAAATTGATGTTCCGCACTTTCACGAACGAACCGTCGAAGTAGATGATGGCCGAGTTATAGACCGGAAATTCCTGGCTGGAATTGGGGCGGGGAAACTCGTTGGTCGGGTTGTTGGGCGTCCAGTAATCAACCTTGATCTGTTCATACCGGCCGGCCAACTGGTTGTTGTCCCGGTGGAAACCGCTCAGGATTGTCTGGCCGATGCGGGCGTAAATAAAGAACGACAGGTCGAAGCCCTTGTAATTGAACCGGTTGGTAACCCCGAGGCTGTAATTGGGAATGTCGGAGCCTAAGAATACCCGGTCAGTAGCATCGATTTTGCCATCGCCGTTCGTATCCTGCACCTTAATCTGGCCAACGCTGCTTTGGTACGACTTAGCGGCATCCGCTTCGCTGGTTTGCCAGATACCGGCTTTCTTGTAGTCGTAAAAAGCGGTCAGCGGTTTGCCAATGAACCATTTGTTACCTACGTCATCGACGGCTCCGTTATAGAGCGAAATAATGGCTTCGTTGTTTTTGGTAAACGACAGGTCTGTCGTCCACTTAAAACCGCCCCGTGTATTCACGTTTATCGTCGACAGGGTCAATTCAACGCCCCGGTTGCGGGTTTCGCCCACGTTCCGCGTAACCGCGTTGAAGCCAATAGACGTTGGCAACTGGTCGGACAGCAGCAGGTCGGTGGTGTTGGTCTGATACAGTTCGAGCGAACCCGCCAACCGACCGCGCCACAGGCTGAAATCGACGCCCACGTTGGACGAGGTAGAGGTTTCCCATTTCAGGTCGGGGTTACCGATCGAACTGGGGCGGTAGCCATAGGCCGGCGTATTGCCAAATGCATAGGCAGTGCGGCCCAGCAAACCCTGCGTCTGGTACGGGATTACCCCCTGATTGCCCACCGATCCCCGGCTGAGCCGGATTTTCAATTGATCGAGCCACGACACGCTTTTGAGGAAATTTTCGTTGCTGATATTCCAGGCCACAGCGATACCGGGGAAGTTACCGTATTTGGTATTCTCCCCGAACCGGCTCGAACCATCGCGCCGGAGGGTCGCTGTCACTAAAAATTTATCTTTGTAATCGTAGTTAATCCGCCCCATGTACGAGTTAATCGTCCACTGGATCAGGTTACTGCCTACGCCCAACACCAAACTGGCATTGCCCGTATTGTAAAACTGCTGCGATTCGGCCGGGACACCCGATACGTTGACGGCATTGACCTCGAAATTATCGCGCTGAATGGATTGCAGGGCCGTAATTCCCAGATTATGGTTGCCAAACGTCTTGTTGTAGGTCAGAAGGTTTTCCAGCGTGTAATTGAAGCCGAACTGACTGTTGGTGGAAGCCGTTGCATTTCCGCCTTTCTGAGCATTGGTAAGTGCCCCCACAAAACGCCCACCCCGTGAAATCGCGAAATCCGGTCCAAAATTAACGCGGTACTTTAACCCGTCGATAATAGAGGCTTCGGCGTAAATACTGTTCAGAATACGGTATTTCTTGATGTTATCGACCTGCGCACCCGGCACCACTTCGGCCAGCGGATTGGTGAGCAGGGCATCGTTGGTTGGCGAGAAAATGAGGTTGCCATTGTCGTCATACGGGCGACCCAGCGGATTTTGCTGGAGCGTAAAGTTGTACGGATTAAGACTGGCGCCGTTGCGAACGCTGTTCATCATGTAGGTCGAGAGGCCCACTTTGAGGAACCGGTTAATCTGATGATCAACATTGGCCCGCAGCGAAAAACGGGTAAAGTCGACCGTTGGCATTACCCCGGTATCTTTAAAATAGCTGGCCGAGATGTAGAACTGCGTTTTTTCGTTGCCCCCCTGAATACCCAGCGAGTGGTTTTGCTGCGAACCCGGCCGCAGAATCAGCGATTGCCAATCCGTATTCCGGCCGGCGGCAATACCAGCCGCTACGGCAGGGTCGCCCCCCAAAACGGCAATTTTCGAGTCCGCGTAGGGATCGGACGTCCCGGTTGGCACCGGATTGCCATTAGCATCTTTATAATTGCCCGATGTACGGTACGCTTCCCGAACAAACTCGGTGAACTCGGACCCGCTGAACAGGTGGACTTTATCCAATGGATCGGTAACCCCGGCATAGGCGTCGTAACTGATCGTAGTTTTTCCCGTCGGATTACCCCGCTTGGTTGTCACCAGCACCACCCCGTTGGCCCCCCGTGCGCCGTAGATGGCCGTTGCCGTGGCATCTTTCAGAATCTCCAGCGAGGCAACATCGTTAGGGTTCAGGTCTTCGTAGCCACCCGACACAAAATCGAACGGGCGGTTATTGCTCAGTTCATTCCGGTCGCCAACGAGCGGAATACCATCCACGACATACAGCGGGTTGTTACCGGCGTTGAACGAACGACGGCCCCGAATTCGGATGGTTGGCGTAGAACCGGGCTTGCTGCCCGACTGCGCCACGTCGACCCCCGCCACCCGGCCCTGCATGGCCTGGCCGATGTTGGTGATCGGCTGCTCGGTGATCTGCTTGGCCGTGACCGACGAAATAGCACCCGTTAACTGGCTCTTTTTCTGGGTACCATACCCGATTACCACTACCTCATTCAGCGTTTTGAGGTCCGATACCAACTTTACATTTACAGTAGAACGATTGCCTACCGATACTTCCTGCGCCACGGCACCCACCGACGAAAAAACCAGAATGGCTTTATCATCAGGAATACTAATGCGGTAATTACCGCTGGCGTCGGTTGTGGTGCCCCGGGTAGTTCCTTTTACGGCCACGTTAACGCCCGGCATTGGCAAATTATCATCGGCCGCAAGCACCTGCCCCGTAATGGTGCGATCCTCAACGAGCGGAGCGTGGCTCATGTCAGCGGCTTTAACCGGACCATCGACCAGCCCAAGACCCGATAAGCAGACGGTCAGCACTAAGGCCCGTACAGTCGTGCAGTGTAGTCGTTTAATCATGTGTATACGGATAGGAATTAGGTTTAGGAACTCGTTTTTCTGGTGCGGGACCAATTTGGTACGTCTCGCTGTGAGCATAAAGACGACATGGGCCAACTCCCTACGTACTTTAGTCGAAATAAATCTTTAAATTATTTTATTTGAATACCCAAACGGTTCGTTTGTAACGTTCCCTGCCCGAACGAATCGGCATTTTACACGACCGATAGGAGCGTAACTACTGCCGCAACGATGACTGACGCGCCAGCAAAGTTGTTTTCAGGACGTGCGTGGCGGCAACCCGCTCAATGGGGCCATCCGTTTCGATCTGATCGATCACGAGCCGGGCGGCCGTCTGCCCCATTTCAAAGGCGGGCTGTACCATCGAACTAAGGGGCGGATCGAGCAACATGGCCATTGGCAGATTGGTAAACCCAATCAGGGCCAGATCGCCGGGCATGGTCAGGCCGCGCTGACGGATGGCTAAGTGCAACCCCAATGCCATCCGGTCATTGGCCGAAAATATGCCATCGGGCCGGTCGGGCCGGTCCAGTAACTGGTCCGCTACGCTTAATGCGCCTGCTGTTGTCAGGTCGCTTCGGACTACGTAACCGTCAGGAATGGGCAGGTTGTGGTCAAGCATGGCGGCCCGGTAGCCGTGCAGCCGTTTCTGACTAATAGACAGTGTTTCGGGTCCGGCTAAATGCGCAATCCGGCGGCACCCCTGCTGAATGAGGTGTTCAGTGGCTTTATAGGCCCCGTCGAAGTCATCCACCACCACTTTGTTCGTCGTTGACTCCTCCCAGACCCGGTCGAAAAAAACCATTGGAAACGAATGCTCCTGTAATCGCTCGAAATGGTCATAGTTAGCCGTTTCAATCGCGAGGGAAACAATCATGCCATCCGTCCGGCGCGTATAAATGTGTTTAACGTTCAGCACCTCGCGGGCGTAACTTTCGTGGCTCTGGTAGATGGTTACGTGGTAGCCCCGGTTGTAGGCTACCTCCTCAATGCCGCTGATTACGGCCGAAAAGAACGGGTTATCAATCTCCGGCACCAGTACACCCAGTGTATAACTGCGACTTTTTAACAGGCTCAGTGCCACCGGATTGGGTAGATAATCCAATTGCTCAACCAAAGCCATTATCTTCTGTTTTGTACCGGTACTGATCTCCGAACTGTCATGCAACGCCCGCGACACAGTCGATTTGGAGAGGCCCAGTTGCTGAGCAATCTCCTTGATGGTAACACTACTCTTTTTAGGCTTCATGGTGGCGAACGCGGAAAAATTATACCGGTACCGCCATTTCGGCAGACCAGCCAACGCAGGAACAGTACCCGGCACATTCGGTTTCGGCAGCAGTCGACTATTTACCTGTTATTTCATCGGACTCCGGGAACGGTACCGGGAACGGTTGCGTACAAAAATAGACTGATTTTTAGGAAATATAGTTGCAAACTAAGAAGCATCACTATAAATTACTCAGGCAGTGTAGTCGATCAGACTAAATCAACCCGGGACTTTTTCATCGAAAAATACAATGGAACAAAGTCAGCATCCCGCGCAGCCAGCCACTAATCTGACCCGATTGTCTGTTCGCACGCAGTATCAGGCCGATGCCTTATTTCGTCAGGTTACGGAAGACAATGCTTACCCGGCTTTCCGGCAGTTGTTTAGTCTCTACTACGAGCCGCTGTGCCGCTACGCCACACGCTTCGTTCATTCCAGTGAAGTAGCCGAAGAAATTGTGGCCGATGTATTTGTAAAGCTCTGGAAAAACCGGGCGCAGATTCAGCTATACGCTTCGTTCCACGCGTACTGCCACCGGGCCGTAAAAAACCAGTCGCTTGTCTACCTCAAAAGCAGTCGGCGATTCGATGCGTCGCACAGCGAACTGACCGACGCCCACCATGCCCTGACGGCGTATGGCGACTCGCCGGAGCAGGGCGTAATTGGTCAGGAGTTTGATTCCAGGCTGAATAATGCCATCGCCCGGCTTCCCCGGCAGGGACAGTTGATTTACCGCATGAGCCGCGATCAGGGGTTGAAATACCGCGAAATTGCCGGACAGTTGGGTATCTCCATCCGAACGGTCGAAACGCACATGGGTCGTACCGTTCAAACGCTGCGGACGCAGTTGCGGGAGTATTATTGATGTTGGCCTATGTGAACAATTACCGCGCCGATAAATGCCGCAACGACGCCCGAATGCGTTCGCGCAGGGCGTCTGTTTCGCCAGCCGACAACCGACGGTAAGGCGATCTGGACGCGGCTGCTACCAACCGACGGGCCAGATCAAGGGTTTCGGACGCAGTGGGGTTTCCGGACCGGAAGTTCTCCCAAAAAGCAGCCACCTCATCGTCTTTAGGCTGTTGCACCCACCAGACGAACAAATCATCCAGAGCCAGTTCTTCAACGGAGTAGAGGGCGTACGATTTCATGGAAGACGAAGGGCAACGTGTGCGTTTGTCTGGAAAGCCCACCCCTGAACCATTCTACTGATACTCATCAGGAACTACTTAGTTGGTCTGAGTAGTTTATTGAGAAAATAAATCTCCTTATTCGGCGGCTTTGCGTGCGTCTTTTGCCTTTTTGGTATTGGCCGTTCGGGGTTTTCCGGCTTTCGACTCCGTTAGTTTTTTGGCATTTGTGGCCCGGCGTTCGGCGGGTGTTAGTTTCTTCCAGGCTTCGGCGGGCAGGTAGCGGGCCGTTTTATCGCCTTTGTCGGCGGGTTTGCCATCGGCCGTGCGCCAGTCCTGATCAGTCCACTGCGCTAAATGCTCCTGCGACTCAGTCCGTTCTTCATGCTTGTAGGTACCACCCGCTTTCTCGTACTCGTGGGTCAGCAACTGCGCTTTTCGGGCACTCCACTGTCCCGGTTTACCGCCTTTATCGCCCGCCATAATCTCGTTTTTCAGCCGTTCGCGCAACTCGGGATCGGTGTAGTTTTCGTCTGGTTTTTTGGCTGAAGTCTTCTTTTTTGCGGCCGGTTTAGCCGGTTTTTCATCGGCCTTCGCCGATGTCGTTTGTGCAGTTGCCATAACGCTGAGTCCGTTTTATAATGGTGGTATAACCCAGTGAATAGCCTTTTGTTGCACCATTAGAATATTGTAATTTTATCGTTATATATTAATGTTCAACAGCTTTACCGATAAACTACCCTACCGATGAACACGTCTGACTATACCCAAACCCAACTAAAAACGGTTATCGATTTTTTCTGCCAGTGGGAGCAGGAACAGCCTGATAAAGTATATCTGCATCAGCCATTGGGCAACAGTTTCGTAGAATTTACCTGGGGCGAGGTCGGGCGGCAGGCGCGGAGCATTGCGGCTTATCTACAATCGCTCGATTTACCGCCGGGCAGCAACATTGGATTAGTTTCCAAAAACTGTGCACACTGGATTATCGCCGATCTGGCCATTATGCTCAGTGGCCACGTATCGGTACCGTTTTACCCCACACTCACGGCGGACCAACTCCGGCAGGTCCTTACCCACAGCGGTTGTACAGTCCTGTTTGCGGGTAAAATTGACAACTGGGCGGCCATGGAACCGGGTGTACCGGCTGGCGTGCGCTGCATTCGTTTTCCCGGCTACGACTCACCCGAAACGCTGACGGCCAACCCCAAACACATCCAGTGGAATGATGTATTGGCTACCTATCCGCCCATGACCGACCAGCCCACGCCTGACCTCGATGCTGTCTCAACGATTGTGTACACCTCCGGCACCACGGGCAATCCCAAAGGCGTCATGCTCACCTACCGGGCGGGCAGTGAAGCGGTTGCCCACACCCGCCAGCAGATGCGGCACGACACGCCCAACGCCCGCTTTTTTTCGTACTTACCGCTCTGCCACATTGCCGAACGGAACGTGGTGGAGTCGACCAGTCTGATTACCGGGGGAACGATCTACTTCGCCGACGGCCTCGAATCATTCATGCAGCAGTTGCAGGCCGCCCGGCCGACCCATTTTATTGCGGTGCCACGTATCTGGACCAAGTTTCAGCAGGGGATTTTCGCGAAGATTCCGCCCATGCATCTGGAAGCCCTTTTGACCGGCGAACCCACGCAGGCCGAAGCAGTAAAAAAGCAGCTTCGGCAGAGTCTCGGGCTGGATGAAGCCGTTGTTATTCTCACCGGGGCCGCTCCCATGCCTGCCTCGATGATTCAGTGGTACCGGCGGCTGGGCATCGTGATTCAGGAAGCCTACGGCATGACGGAGAATTACGGAGCCGTGTCCATGATGCCCGCCGATGAGATAAAGGACGGGACGGTAGGCCGCGTGAATTCGGCGGTAGACGTAAAGATTTTACCCGAAACGGGCGAAATCCTGACCCGTGCGCCCTGGAACATGAAGGGCTACTACCGCGAACCGGCCCTAACCGAGGCAACTCTGAAAGACGGATGGCTGTACACGGGTGATGTCGGGGCAGTGGATGCTGACGGATTTCTACGCATTACCGGCCGCGTCAACGAAATGTACAAGAGTCCGAAAGGCGAATACATTGTGCCGACGCAGATCGAGTTTGGCTTTGCCGAGAACAATCATATCGAGCAAATATGCGTAACGGGTCAGCAACTTCCGCAGCCGGTCGCGCTGGTTGTTCTCTCCGAAATGGCCCGGAGCGCAGACCGCGAACTGATCACCCAGAGTCTCGAGCAGTCGCTTGCAACCGTCAACGGGCAGTTGATGTCCCATGAGCGGGTCAAAAAACTGATCGTGGTACGCGACGCCTGGACGGTCGAGAACAACTTGATGACGCCAACCATGAAGATGAAACGCAATATCATCGACGCTCATTACGATGCGCAGGTGACGGACTGGTACGAGCAGGAGGGGATCGTAATCTGGGAGGACTGACCGTCAACAGGTCCGAACAGTGCAAGGGCTGGACAGAAGAACTGGTTCAGCCAGGCAAGGCGATTTCTACCAGTTTTTGTCTTCTTGAGGAGATATTGCACGAAGAAGGCGGGTTCACACACAGTTAGGATTCTTTCCGCTCAACCGTTGCTATTTGTTACTAACGTATGTACACTTGCACTCATCCTGAGTATCCTTTTAAAACGCACCCAACAAGGAACGGCAAAAAAGCAACACTAAACCAATACTATCTGATCATCAACAAGTTATGGTTTAGTGAGTTTACGTACTTTAACTTGTTGGGTGG
>JBBQLG010000073.1:0-29601 GCA_038327655.1 Cytophagales bacterium | reverse complement strand
GGCAGAAAGCGAGACCCGGAATCATCGAGTGAATGCACGAATACGTACCAAACATTCACTCATTCACCCATTCACTTAGTAAAATCATGAAACTAAACCCTGCCTTTCGGGCCGACCATGTTGGTAGTTTATTGCGCCCTGATGCCGTTCGGACGAACCGGCTTCGCTGGAAAAAAGGCGAAATCTCTGCCGATGAACTCCGCACAATTGAAGATGCCGCCATTGCCGATACCGTCCGCCGTGTTGAGTCGATCGGTATGAAATCCATTACCGACGGCGAGTTTCGGCGCGACTATTTTCACCTCGATTTCCTGAAACAGCTGGACGGCGTAACCGTAACGGGCGGGATTGACGCCAACCCAAACGCCAAAGCCGCCGAAGACGGTTTTACCCCGCCAAAGCTGAGTGTGACGGGTAAACTCCGCCATGCTCGTGACATTCAGGTGGCGGATTTCAATTACCTCAAATCAGTGGTGACGCAAACGCCGAAGGTGAGTATTCCGTCGCCGACGATGGTGCATTTTCGGGGTGGGCGCAAATCCATCGACATTGATGCCTACCCGGATATGGACGAGTTTTTCGCCGATCTGGTGACCAGTTACCGGGCCGAAATCGCGGCTCTCTACGCGGCCGGCTGCCGGTACCTGCAATTGGACGATACCAACCTGGCCTACCTCTGCGACCCAAACATGCGGGCAGCCGCCAAAGAACGGGGCGAAGACCCCGACGAACTGCCGCGAACCTACGCGAACCTGATTAATCAAACCATCGCCGATCGGCCCGACGACCTCACCGTGGGCATTCACCTCTGCCGGGGCAACTACCGCAGCACGTGGTTTGCCGAAGGTGGCTACGAACCCGTGGCCGAAGTCCTGTTCAGCACCATCAACGTGGACGCTTATTTTCTGGAATATGACGACGAGCGGTCGGGCGATTTTGCGCCGTTGCGTTTCGTGCCGGACAGTAAACTGGTAATTTTGGGCCTGGTTTCATCCAAAATCCCAATGATGGAAACGCAGGCTGACTTAATCACGCGCATCGAAGAAGCCGCCCGGTATATGCCATTGGCCAACATGGGTATCAGTCCGCAGTGTGGTTTTTCGAGCACGCACCACGGCAACGCCATGACACCCGACGATCAGTGGCGCAAGCTGGAATTAGTCGTCAACACCGCCCGGACCGTTTGGGGGGATAACTAAACCTATCAATGGTCGAGACTTACCATGACTATTACGAATAAAACATTTATCGTAACCGGTGGTGCGTCGGGCTTAGGTCTGGCCACCGCCCGGATGATTACCGAAAACGGCGGATTCGCCATCCTGGCTGACATCAATCCCGTAGCGGGCGAACAGGCCGAAGCCGAACTCGGCCCCAACGCCCGGTTTGTGCCAACCGACGTGACGAGCGAAGACAGCGTCCAGAACGCCATTACTGTGGCAAAGAGTCAGTTTAGCGGGCTGCACGGGGCTATCAACTGCGCCGGTATCGGTCCCGCCGAACGCGTAGTGGGGAAGAATGGACCGCATTCACTCGCCAGTTTTACCCGCACGGTTACCATTAACCTGATCGGTACGTTCAACGTCATTCGGCTGGTATCGGCAGTTTTGCAGAACAACGAACCTATTGACGGTGAACGCGGTGTGCTGATTTCGACCGCATCGGTAGCTGCTTTCGACGGGCAGATCGGACAGGCGGCCTACTCGGCCTCGAAGGGCGGTATCGTGGCCATGACCCTGCCCATTGCCCGCGAACTGGCCCGGTTTGGCATCCGGGTAATGACCATTGCCCCTGGCCTGTTCGAGACGCCGTTGCTGGCGGGTATTCCCGAAGAAGCCCGATTGTCGCTGGGGCAGCAGGTGCCGTTCCCCTCGCGGCTGGGGCAACCCCGCGAATATGCCGCCTTAGCCAAACATATCCTTGAAAACCAGATGCTTAACGGCGAAGTGATCCGCTTAGACGGGGCCATCCGCATGGCCGCCAAATAAGTTGATTGTTAGTCAACAGTCATTTGCTGCGCGTCATTCGTAGTTATTTGCTGTAAACAATGACGGACCACCGAACAGCAATGAAATGAATGACGCGCAGCAAATGACCAATTCTGTATATTGACCGGTATATGTACGCTTACATTCAGCAGCCACCTTTATACCCAGCGAAACCGGCTATCATCGCCAATGGGCAGTCGTTCAGCTACCAGGAATTGCACGACGCGTCGCGGCAGTTTGCGCACGTATTGCTGGATAATCAGACGGATCTGGCCGAAGCACGGGTCGCGTTTATGGTCGTTCCCGGATTCGATTACGTGTGGGTGCAATGGGGCATCTGGCTGGCCGGGGGCGTTGCCGTACCCCTCGCAACAACCTATCCGCTGGAGTCGCTGCAATACGTGATTGACGATACACAAGCTACCATTGTCGTGGTTTCGCCTGAGTTCGAGGCCATCCTGAGCGAATATGTAGCTGAAAAAGGGCTGCGCTTTCTGGTCCTTGCCCCTGGCTCATCATCACCCCGTCAAACCAGTCCGCTGCCCGTGCTGGATGCTGACCGCCGGGCCATGATTCTGTACACCAGCGGTACCACCAGCAAGCCCAAGGGTGTGATTTCGACCCACGAAACCATCGACGCGCAGGTTGCCGTGCTGCTCCGGGCCTGGGCCTATGCCGATACCGATATCAGCCTGTGCTTGTTGCCGCTGCACCACGTACACGGCATCATCAATGTCGTTTGCGGCACGCTGCGAGCCGGAGGTACGGTCGAGTTTCAGCCATCGTTTTCGGCCGAACGGGTTTGTGACTGGTTTCGGGCGGTAGCCGGGTCGGAGCGGACGGGGGTATTTATGGCCGTTCCAACCATTTACTATAAGCTGATTGCCCACCTCGAAACACTCGCCGACGACCGTAAAAAGGCCTTGAAAGAGGCCATGACGACCTTTCGGCTCATGATATCCGGGTCGGCCGCGCTGCCCGTGTCCATTATGGAGACATGGCAAGTGCTCAGCGGCCATCGGCTGTTGGAGCGGTACGGTATGACTGAAATTGGCATGGCTATCAGCAATCCCTACGCAGGCGAACGCCGGGCCGGCCACATCGGGCAACCCCTGCCGGGCGTGTTGGTTCGGCTTACCGATGAGCAGGATAAAGAAGTCGAACCGGGCGAAGTGGGCGAGATTCAGGTGCGGGGCAAAACGGTTTTTGCGACCTACTGGCAGCGGCCTGAAGCCACCGAAGCGACGTTTACGGCCGATGGCTGGTTCCGAACCGGCGACGTAGCCGTGCTCGACAACGGGTACTACAAAATTTTGGGCCGCAGTTCCGTCGACATCATTAAGTCGGGCGGGTATAAATTATCGGCCCTCGAAATTGAAGAAGTCCTGCGCAGCCACCCCCAGATTGCCGATTGCAGCGTGGTCGGCCTTGCCAGCGATGAATGGGGCGAACTGGTGGCTGCGGCCCTCGTCGCTGCCGACCCGGCCGTTATCGACACGGCCGAACTGAACGCTTGGATGCGCACCCGAATGCCCGCCTACAAGGTGCCCCGTCGCTACATCACCCTCCCCGAACTGCCGCGCAATGCGATGGGCAAAGTCATCAAGAACGAACTAAAAACCCTGTTTTAACCACCACTACCCATGATGAAAGGCGTTGCCCTGCTGGCGGGCTGTTACATTGCCGGGCAACTCGTAGGCGAAACCCTCGGCCAACTCATGCACATCAACGCCAACGTTGGGGGTGTGGGATTTGCGATGCTCTTTCTGGTGCTGACCCAGCACTGGCTGCACCAGCGCAACCGACTGACCCTGGAGATCGAAAGCGGAATTCTGTTCTGGAGCCGACTCTATATTCCCGTCATCGTGGCGATGGCCGCTACCCAGAACGTGCGCGTAGCCGTGTCCAGCGGTTTGATTGCCCTGCTGGCGGGGGCTATTCCGGTTGTGATCTGCCTGCTGCTCGTGCCGGTGTTGACGAAATCTATCCCGAATACAGCCTCAACCACTCCCGACGTATGGACTACATAACCACGCTGCTGGTAAAAAACGGACTGGTTGTGGCGTTTTTTGTGGTCGGGATCGGGCTATATATTGCCGATCTGCTGTCTAAAAAACTGACAAAGGGGAAGATACCCGGATCAGCCATTGCCATTTTTCTGGGATTGGTTGCGGCCTACGCCGGGGGAATCAGCACGGGCGGCAACAAGGGAATTGCTGACATACGGGCATTGAGCGGTTTCGAGCTGATGGGCGGGGCCATGTTCCGCGACTTCGCCATTGTATCGACCGCCCTGGGAGCCAGCTTTGCCGTTGTCCGAAAAACGGGCATGATGGGGCTTCTGTCGCTGTTAATCGGGGTGCTGGTAACGTTTAGCTGTGGAGCCGTCATTGCCTACAGCATGGGCTATACCGACGCCCGAAGCATCACGACCATTGGCGCGGGTGCCTGCACCTTCGTCGTGGGGCCGGTTACCGGGGCGGCCGTGGGCGCGTCGTCGGACGTGATCGCGAATAGCATTGCAGCCGGGCTGGTGAAGTCCATTCTCGTAACCATCGGTACCCCGCTGGTTGCCCGTTACATTGGCCTCAACAACCCCGCAACGGCCATGGTCTTTGGCGGGCTGATCGGTACCACAAGTGGCGTAGCCGCCGGACTGGCCGCCACCGACCCCCGACTCGTTCCCTACGGGGCCATGACTGCTACGTTCTACACCGGTCTGGGTTGCCTGCTGTGCCCGTCGGTCCTGTATCTGCTGGTTAAGCTGTTGGTAGCCGCCTAAATTAATTTGACTGAATTCAACTATGATCGACATTAAGAATATCGTTGCCATCGACGTGCATACCCACGCCGAAGTATCCTGCACCCAACCCCACGACGACTACCGCCCGGAGTTCGACGTGGCCTTTGCCAAATACTTCAAATCCGACAAACGCCCGACCATTCAGGAGACAATTACGTACTACCGGGATCAGAAAATGGCGTTCGTCATGTTCACGATCGACTCCGAACATGAGACCGGCAAACGACGGATTCCGAACGAAGAAGTGGCCGAAGCTGCCCTCGAAAACCCCGACGTGATGATTGCCTTCGCCAGCATCGACCCGCACAAAGGCCGGATGGGTGCCCGCGAAGCCAAACGGCTCATCGACGATTTTGGCGTGAAGGGCTTCAAATTTCATCCGACCGTGCAGGGTTTTTACCCCAACGACCGGATGGCGTATCACCTGTACGAAGTGATTGCGGCCGCTGGTTTGCCGATGCTCTTTCACTCGGGCCATTCTGGATTCGGGTCGGGCGTACGGGGTGGGGGGGGGCTGCGGCTGGAGTATTCCAACCCGATTCACCTGGATGATGTGGCCATTGACTTCCCCGATTCGCCCATCATCATTGCCCACCCGTCGTGGCCGTGGCAGGATGAAGCCCTGTCGGTAGCCATGCATAAGCCGAACGTCTATATTGATCTGAGTGGCTGGTCGCCGAAGTATTTTCCGCCCCAGTTGGTACAGTACGCCAATACGCAACTCAGGCACCGGATACTGTTCGGCACCGATTTTCCGCTCATCACGCCCGAACGCTGGCTGAAAGACTTTGAGGTGGCCGGGTTCAAAGACGAAGTAAGGCCGCTGATTTTGAAGGAGAATGCAATCAAGATGCTGGGATTGGTATAAGCTTAAAGTACCCGTTCAGGTCGCTGGTTGGCGGACGCATCGGATTGCTGAAAAAATAAAATTCCGGTCTGGAATGCTGAAGTTAAATTGAGTTGGTTGGTAATTTACTAACCAACTCAATGCCCGACCATGTCCCAAACCATTTTCATCACCGGTTCGTCTACCGGCTTAGGTAAAGCCACCGCCTTGCTGTTCGCCGGCAACGGCTGGAACGTAATTGCCACCATGCGCAAACCCGAACAGGGCACCGAACTAAGTCAGAATGAGCGCATTCGGGTGATGCCCTTGGATGTCACGAATCTGGAGCAGATACAGGCCACCGCGAAGGAAGTTATCGAATCGGGCGGGGTAGATGTCGTCTTTAACAATGCCGGTTATGGTCTGGCCGGTCCGCTGGAGGGCACGACCGACGAGCAGGTCGTGCAGGAAATCAACACCAACATGCTGGGTGTCATTCGGGTAACGCAGGCGTTTATTCCCTACTTCCGGGAGAAGGGGGCAGGACTGTTCATCGCCACTACGTCGATTGGCGGTCTGGTGGCGTTCCCGTTTAACTCGGTGTATCACGCGACAAAATGGGCACTGGAAGGCTGGAGCGAAAGCATGGCGTTTGAACTCGGAAAATTCGGGATAGGCATCAAAACTGTATCGCCGGGCGGTATCAGTACCGACTTCGCCAGCCGTTCCTTAGTGCTGACGCAACACGAAGCGTACACGGATCTGGTCAACAAAGTATTCGCCCGGTTCATGGACCCCGACCGGCAATCGAACGGATCGACAGCGGAGCAGATTGCGGATGTGGTGTACGAAGCCGCTACGGATGGGAAAACGCAATTGCGGTACGTAGCGGGCGAAGATGCCAAAGGGATGTATGCGCAGCGGCTACAGGTGGGCGATGAAGCGTTCCGGCAGGGAATAAACACCGCGTTTTTTGGCTGATACGAATTGAAGTATAAAACGCATCTCCGTGGTTTGGCCGCGTTCGGACCACGGGGATGCGTTTTTGTTAGTCATATTCATTCAATTGCTTCGATCCGGTGAGGTAGACCGTAACCAATTTGCTCCCGGCACTCAACTCGCAAACGGTCTGTCAGCAGGTACTGATCCGCTCATAGAATGGCCGCATTTTCAGGTTGCCGAAACGAATCAGAATCACGCGTGGGGCGGCTCTTTCAATAAAGTACGGTTTGAAAAATCGGTATCCTTTGTGATGATCGTTGGGTTGTTCTCTTTGGCATACGACCATACCTGCCTGTCGGACCACTCGTCGTCAATATCCTTCCGATGAACGTATTCGTCGGTGCGCCAGAATGAAAAATAGTATGGCAGGTTAGCGTCGATCAGATAAGCAGGCATATCAGGCGGCCTGAAGCGGACGAATGACGTAGTGCCGGTTCATCAATTGAGCCGCAAACCGTAGGCAGGCCGAAATGTCTTCCGGCTCAAGGGACGGATATTGATGAAGAATCTCTTCGGTACTCTCTCCCGCACCTAAAAACTCCAGAATCGTTTGCACGGTGATGCGCTTCCCCCTGATAGTAGGCTTTCCGTTACACAAATCCGGGTCGAGCGTTATTCGGTCAGCGATGTATTCCATATCCTGAAAGTACTGTTTTTTGCCAGTTCTCCTTAAAAAACCATCTCCGGCACGTCGCCCTCCACGACTAAACGGCCCTCGGTTGCGTTTCTGACTTCATCCACCGATACACCCGGCGCGGTTTCGAGCAACCTGAAGCCCCCTTCGGGCAGGATGTCGAGCACGGCCAGTTCGGTTACGATTTTTTTGACGCATCGTAAACCCGTCAGCGGTAACGAACAGGTTTTGAGCAGTTTCGACTGACCGGCTTTGTTGACGTGCTGCATGGCCACGATGATGTTTTCGGCCGAAGCCACCAGGTCCATCGCGCCACCCATGCCTTTTACCATTTTACCGGGGATTTTCCAGTTGGCGATGTCTCCGTTCTCCGAAACTTCCATTGCCCCCAGAATCGTGAGGTCGACGTGCCCCCCGCGAATCATGGCGAAACTCTCTGCCGAACTGAACAGCGACGAACCGGCCAGCATTGTTACGGTTTGTTTCCCGGCGTTAATCAGATCAGCATCAACGGCCTCTTCCGTCGGGAACGGGCCGATGCCAAGCAGACCGTTTTCGGATTGCAGCACCACGTTAATACCGGCGGGAATGTAATTGGCGACCAGCGTGGGAATGCCAATGCCGAGGTTGACGTAGTACCCGTCGCGGAGTTCGCGGGCGATGCGTCGGGCGATTTGGTGTTTGTCTAACATAGTGGGTAGTGATCAGGGAGTAGTAGTTAGTAGTTAACAGGCAGTAGAGGATACTGACTACTAACCTCTACTCCCTACCAACTGATATGGTCCGTTGCTCGATGCGTTTTTCGTAGTGAGTACCCTGGAAAATGCGGTTCACGAAGATGCCTGGCGTATGAATCTGATTGGGGTCCAACTCGCCTGCAGGCACCAGTTCTTCGACTTCGGCGATGGTGATTTTACCCGCCGTGGCCATCATCGGGTTGAAGTTCCGGGCCGTACCGTTGAAAATCAGATTGCCCGCCGTGTCGCCCTTCCAGGCTTTGACAATGGCAAAATCGGCCCGGAGCCAGCTCTCGAGCAGGTACAGTTTGCCGTCGTATTCCCGCACTTCCTTACCCTCGGCGACTTCGGTGCCCACGCCCGCCGGGGTGAAAAAGGCCGGAATACCGGCCCCACCCGCCCGAATGCGCTCCGCCAGCGTTCCCTGCGGAATCAGGTCTACGTCGAGTTCGCCGGACAGCAGTTGACGCTCGAATTCGGCGTTTTCACCCACGTAGGAGGAAATCATCTTTTTAACCTGCCGCGTCTTGAGCATCAGCCCAATACCGAAATCATCGACACCGGCATTGTTGGAGATGCAGGTCAGGTTTTTTACGCCCGTTCGGAGCAGGGCCGCGATGCAGTTTTCGGGGATACCGCACAAACCGAAGCCGCCGAGCATCAACACCGCCCCATCGGGAATGTCGGCCACGGCGGCATCGGCACCGGAAATCACTTTATTAATCATGCTTCGTAGAGAAGTTTAGGCGAACATTCCCCCATCAACCGCCATCGCGTGGCCGGTAATGAACGTCGACTGGTCGGAGCAGAGCCACAGGGCAACGTCGGCCACTTCGTCGGGTCGGCCCATGCGTTTCATGGCCTGGTCGCTGGTGAATTTGGCTCTAAGTTCGGGATTGTTGCGCAGATTCAATCGCCCGTCCATAATCATCGGCGTCTCGATGGCCGACGGGCACAGGGCGTTTACGCGAATGTTTTTCGTGGCGTATTCGAGAGCCGCCGTTTTAGTCATCCCGACAATAGCGTGTTTGGTAGCGCAATAACCAATATTATTCGGATGCCCTTTCAAACCAGCCGCCGAGGCCACATTGACGATGGTGCCGCTGCCCTGTTCGAGCATTTGCCGCAGCTCGGCTTTCATGCAGTACCAGGTGCCGGTGAGGTTCACGGAGAGGTTTTGCGCCCACGAGGCATCGGGGTATTCGTGGGTCGGGGCCGATATACCACCCGTCACGCCCGCGCAGTTCACGGCGCAGTCCAGCCGACCGAACCGCTCAATGGCCAGCGTTACCATACTCTCGACCTGCTGCTGATCGGCAATATTGACAGCCAGGAAAATAGCCCTGCCACCCACTGCCGTAATCTCGCTCACAACGGCTTCACCCGCGTCCGTATTTACGTCGGTTACTAAAACGCTGGCTCCTTCATTGGCAAAGGCCAGCGCTGTGGCCCGGCCAATACCCGACCCTGCACCGGTTACAACGCACACTTTATGCTCGAATCTGCTCATGGTTTATGATGGAATAGCCACTTAAATTGGCTGTGCCAGTGCCATCAGGGATTCTTTCATCATGGTGTTGCGGTCGCCCTGCGTGCCCTGCATTTCCCACTCGCCAATCTGCTGGGAGTTGTCGCAGACCATCTTACACCGGTTGTACCGACGATCCATGAAGTTGGCAAACTTGGTTTCGAGCGGTGCGTCTTTGGCTAACTCCTCCGCCAGCACGAGCGCGTCTTCGACCGAAATACCGGCCCCCTGTCCCATGTGGGGCGTGGTGGTATGGGCCGCATCACCAATCAGAATAGCCCGGCCTTTGTACCATTTCTCCGGCACAAACACTACTTCCATCGGTCGGTACACCACCCCTTTATTGTCGGTGATCTGTTCGCGCAGTTCACCAATAATACCATCGAAACCCGCCAGCCGCGCCCGCATCTGTTCGGCCATTTCGTTTTCGTTCATCCGGGGTTTGGTCGGCTCGTGCGAGGTGACGTACATGTACATCAAATCCTCGGCGAGGGGGCAAAGACCGGCAGCCAGGCCCGTCGGGCTAATGTAATTGGCGAGGTGGTCGACCTGCCGTTTGAAATTATACCGCCAGACGGCCTGCCCCGTAAAATGCGTTTTTATGTTGGGGAACATCAGCCCGCGCATTTTCGAGAAGGACCCGTCGGCGCCGACAATGACATCATAGCTGCCCGTTGTGCCATCCGTAAACGTTACCTCGGCGGCTGTGTCGGTTTCGGTATAGTGGTCGATGGTAACGCCCAGTCGAACGGTTGCCCCTGCTTCTATAGCGCTCGATGTCAGGACTTTATGGAGTGCCGGGCGCGATACGCCACAGTTGGGCGGGTATTCGGGTCCAGCCAGCCGGTAGCTCGGCAGCGAGATTTCGCCCCTCGGTGTGGCTACGGTAACTTCCTCGAACGGGTAGGCCTGATCCAGAAATTTGTCGAGTACGCCGAGCTGATGAAACGCCCGCACCACGTTCGACTGAATGATGATGCCCACGCCGTAGACCGTCCACTGCTCTTTCACTTCCACAATTTCGGCTTCGATGCCCCGCTGCCGCAGGGCAATGGCGAGCGATAAACCGGCGATACCCCCGCCCACGACGAGTACTTTTTTTACGTTCTGCATGATGATAGTAGGTTTGTGGTCAGTCGTTTAGAAAGGCAACGGCACGGGTCCACCCCGCGCTGCCACCGTCAATTTTTATGGGAAAACAGGTCATTTTGAAACCAAAAGGCGGTAACTGATCGAGGTTGGCCAGCTTCTCGATCTGGCAGTATTCTTTCTCCCGCCCCACATAATGCGCGGCCCAGATAACCCCTTCACGCGGGTTTCGGTGGTACTCGGCAATTTGGGTATGCAGCGGTGGGTCCCAGCCCCAGCCATCGGTTCCCATGACGCGGATGCCCTGATCAATGAGCCAGTGCGTGGCTTCGGCCGATGCCCCAACGTGAATCTTTACGTAGTCATCGTCAAGAAGTCGCTTGTCGGCGTCGCACCGGATCAGGACAATATCGAACGGCTTGAGGGTGTAATTGATGTCGGCCAGTTTCTCCTGTACATCGGCGACGGTAAAGCAGTACGCATCGGGTTTGTCGGTAAAATCGAGCACAACGCCATCGTGGTAGAACCAGTCCAGCGGCATCTGTTCAATAGTACGGGCGGGTTTACCGGCCGTTGTCGGGAAGTAGTGCCAGGGCGCATCGACGTGCGTACCGGCATGACCGGTGAGCGTGATTACTTCACCGGCCAGCGCATTCCCGTCCACAAAGAGGTCGTCGGCCTGCAAACCACCCAGCAGTTTTGGTCCCATGTTTTTAGCGCCCTCTTTGTGATTTTCGTAGGCAATCGTCAGCGGCAACGGCTCTTTGATGGCGGGTGAGATGGTTACCGACAGATCAATCAATTTCATACTGTTTTGCCGTTAATTGCCATCGCCGATGACCGTACCGCCATCCACGACAATGTTTTGTCCGGTAATAAATGCCCCTGCTTTGGCCGCCAGCATCACGGCGACACCGGCAATTTCGTGCGGTTGGCCCACGCGCCGGAGCGGAGTAAGCGCGAGCCGTTTTTCCATAAAGGCGCTGTTTTCCAGCAACAATGTCGAGAACGGCGTGTCGATCATACCCGGCGAAATGGTGTTGGCCCGGATGTTATCGGGGCCATACTCGACCGCCAGATTACGCGCCAACTGAATCAGCGCGGCCTTCGACAGCCCATACAGCCCAATGTGTTTGTTGCCCCGAACGCCCGCGATGCTGGCCAAATAAATCAGTACCCCATCGCGCCGTTCCTGCATTTGCGGCACCAGCAATTTGGTCAGATAGATGGCGCTTTGCAGGTTCAAGGCCATTGTCTGTTCAAAATCGGCAGCCGTTATGTCCAGAAACGAGCCGGTCGGGGCCACCCCCACGCACGAAACCAGCACATCAATTTTGCCGAATTCTCCCAGCGCCGTTTGGCAAAGCAAGTCGATGCTTTCTTTCGTCGATACGTCGCAGGGTATCGACATCGCCGTTATACCCTGCCCATGAAACTCAGTAACCGTAGCCATGCATCCGGCTTCGTCGTTGCTTGATACAATGACCGTGGCCCCGTGCTGTCCCATCGCTTCGGCACTGGCCCGGCCCATGCCGCTGTTGCTGCCCGTAATCAGGGCTACTTTGCCGGTGAGGTCGAACAGGTTGCTCATCGCCAGTGAATCATTTGCTGACCCGCCACCGGACTGCGGAAATACGGAACCGTAGTGCCCCGTAAACTGCCGAGGTAAACGGTTTGCAAGTCCGGTCCGCCGAAGGTCAGGCTGGCCATCCAGGGGGCAATCGTTCCGTGGGTAGCGCTCATAACCTCCGGGGTTAACGTACCCGTGGCAAACTGGTTGAGCAGCCGTTTTTTGGTATCGGGCTGACTGTCGTCCAACAGGGTCAGAACCTCGCCATCGGGGGTGAGGGCAATGAGTTCATCCGTAAAAATCAGCGTGATCCATAAATTACCATAGGCATCGAAGGCAAACCCATCGGGGAAACCGCCCAAATCCGATGGACCATAGATTTCGCGGTCGGTGAGGGAGCCGTCGGGCTGGAGCCGCAACCGGGAGATATGGTGGCCGGTACTTTCAACGACGTACAGCCATTCTTCGCGGGTATCGAACCGGATCTCGTTGGTGCCGCAGAAACCATCGGCCACAATGCGGATACCAGTTGAATCCATCACCGCAATGTACCCGTCAGCCGCTTTGGTGTTCAGTTGGGTCGTCCAGGGTTGGGTTTGGGTGGTGACCGTAAACCAGATGCGCCCTTTGGAGTCGCGCAACGGGAAATTGGCTTTACCGAGCGGTTGCCCGTCGATTTCGGTGCAGAGGGTAATTGATTTACCATCTCGGGTCATGCGTTCGATGGCATCCGTACCCCAGTTGGCAATAATGAAGTTGCCTGATTCATCAAAGCATAATCCGTTCGGCAACGAGCCAACCGATTGCACGTAGCGTTTGTCAAAATTAAGCTCACCGGTTAGCGAATCAGTAACTTTCGTGACTGGATTGATGAGTTGCTGCGAACCATCGGGCCGGATTTGCATCACCCCGCCCCGCGCATCGGCGGTCCAGATCGTGCCGTTGGGTTCGGCCAGAATACACTCGGGGCGTTGCAGGTCGTGGCCGAGGTATTGAATAGCCTTCCGGTCGACTTGCCAGCCTGTGAGTGGATTCGCTGTTTTAGTTTGAATCAGCATGGCTCAGACGACTTTATTTTTAAGTATCCCAATCCCGGCAATCTCAAACTCGACCTCATCGCCCGGTTCAAGCGGGCGGTGGGCCGCGAAGTTAGTTTCGATCAGACTACCCCAGCCTACCGTGCCCGACCCCAGCATATCACCGGGATAGAGCGTCACGCCGTTTTCCGAGGCCCGCTCAATCATCCGCCCGAAGGTGTAGTGAATCGTTTTGAAGTTGCCGTCGCAGATGAGTTGGCCATTGATTTTAGCGGTCATCCGCACGTCGAACCGGTCAGTATCGGTGCGGTACTGATTCATCTCGTCTTTCGTGACGATACAGGGGCCAATGGTATTGGCAAAATCCTTGCCCTTGTGCGGACCCAGCGGCATTCCCATCTCCCGTCCCTGAATGTCCCGCGCCGACCAGTCGTTGAAAACCGTGTAGCCAAAAATATAGTCGTCGGCTTCGTCGGCCTTTATATCCGAACCGGACTTACCAATAATGCAGGCCATTTCGAGTTCGTAATCCAGTTTGCGGCAGAGTGGTGGCCGGGGGATATCCTGCCCCGTTCCCGAGATGGCCTGATGGTTGGTGAAGTAGAAAATCGGCATCTCGTACCAGACCGGTGCCACCGGATGGCCAAACGTTTTACCCGCGTTAAGCATGTGCTGTTCAAACGCTACGTAATCCCGGAAACTGCGCGGATTGGGCAACGGGGCCAGCAGCGTTACGTCATCAAGAGCATAATCAGGCCGGGCGTTTGTTAGGTCTAACTCATTGATAAGCTGAAGGTTTACTTCGTGGTTGTCGATGAACGACAGCATATCGCCGGGCAGTTGGCCCTTACTGGCTTTAGCCAGGTCCACGATGCCGCTTTCGGTTAGTAGCCCGGCTTTAGTTTCCCCGTTTATAGTTTTGAACGTGACGAATTTCATGTGATTTTACGCGAGTAGGCTATGCCGTTACCTGAAGTTCACCCGTATCGACCGTTGCCGAGGCCGTCCCCATTTTCTCCGCCAGCCAATCGAACAGGGGATCGGCTTTGGTGAAGTTGTCGATGTGGCAATGCGCCGAGCCGGTCGTTTCTTTCGGCACAATGTTCATCTCCTTTTCACCCGTCAAGGCTTCGTAGAGTTTGTACGCGTTCTCGACGGTGTTCTGCCGGTCGTCTTCGCCGTGGGAGATGAACGTCGGCATACTGATCTTGTCGGCCACACCTTCGAGCGAGAAATCCCTGAGTTTTTCGCGGGCTTCGGCCATTGTTGTCGAGCCGGTGATGTGCATGATGACGCTGGCCAATGGGTGGTTATCGGGCCGGTTTTTCCAGATGTCGTAATAACTCCAGACCGCCCCCCAGATGCCGCAGACCTTAAACCGGGTCTCGAATGCAGCCGCCCGTGCCGCCATATAACCGCCCATCGACACGGCCATAATGCCGATACGCTCCGGGTCGACGGGCAGATTCGCCACTGCCCAGTCGAAGGCAACCGTGGCCGGTACGTCGTAATCGTAGCGGGTCAGGATATGGCGCAGCCGGAGTGATGCCCCCTGCCCCGGCCCGTCGAGGACGAGCAGCGAAATGCCCCGTTCTTCCAGCTTCTGCCAGGGACCGAAATACAGTTCTTCGGCGGTCGAATCCAGGCCACCGAACATAATCATCAGGGGCGCATTGGGTTGCGGATTAGCGGGCTGGATGAAAAAACCCGTCATCTCTGACCCCTCGAATGGTACCGACACCCGCCGGGGTGGATTGGGCAGCATCCCGGCTCCTTTCCAGAAGGCATTGGTCGCCCGCAGGTAGCCCGGCACCTTGTGCGGATCGGTCGGTTTCAGGAAAAACTCGGCCGTGCGGAGGTAATTCGATGCCCGCAGGTAGGCCTGCCGGGCCGTGACAATATGACCTTTTTCCATAGCCGCATCAGCAATGGCCATCGTTTGATTACCGGCGAACGACCAGCCTTCGTTGAAACTCTCCAGATCACCGGCGGTAATCCGGCTGGCCGCTTCGATGCATTCAAAAAATTCACCACCCCCGTAATGACTCTGCGTTAAGGCCCGGTTGAGCTGGTAGGAGAACATGTAGTGCTCCGGATAATATTGCCACATAGGTTATGAACTGTTAAATATCAACGGGCTTTACGACGCCATCAGTCAGGCCGAGTTTTTTGCCTTTGCCCATCTCGGCGAAGGGGTTGGCCGTGCCCCAGGCGTCGTTTGGGTTGTCGCGGAGGTAGTGAATGTCCGGGCCGTGGTCGGGGGCGAAAATCAGGCGGGCACCCGCGTAAAACTCAAAAATGATGCCGCTGCCAGGGTCGATGATGTAAATAAAAAAGCCTTCGTCGGCTTTGTGGCGGGTCGGTGCGCCCATCACGCTTTTAAAACCTTTCTCGGTGAAATAATCCAGGGCCAGCAGGACTTCTTCCCGGCTGTCGAAGTTGAACGCCACGTGGTTGAAGGCTCCCTCACCCGGTTCGAGGTTCGGGTCGGTGAACACGGCGAGGTCGTGCGAAAGGTTGCCAATGGTCCACAGGCCACCAACGGGCGGAATGTGGTCTTCCATCCTGACTTCATCGGGATTTTTCAGGCCCATACCCTGCCAGAATGCTTTTTCTTTGCCGTACTGAAATTTGGCCACCATGTAGGTAACGTGGTCGAACCGGCGTGGATTGACGCCAACCCGGCGGTTGCTGGCGTAGCGGTCGGCGTAGATGCTGCCTTTTTCGCCCGTTTCGCGCAGCCAGACCACGTCCCAGAAAACCTCGTGCATATGACCGTCGGGCGATTTGAATTGGTACGCTTTGCCGTGACCCAGATCCCCGTCGACCCAGCCGATACCGGCACCGATGCCGTCTAAGTAAGCAATACAATCGTCCAGAGCCTCCGGACTATCGGCCCGCCAGCCAAGATGACCTAAGCCGCCGGTTGCGTGCGCCGTGATTTTGAGGGTGTGGTGAAAATAATCGCCCCAGGCCCGGAAATAAACCGAGTGCTCGTCGCGACCGGTTTGGTCCAGACCAACGACATCGGTGAAGAAACGGATGGACTTCTCGATATCGGGCGAATAGACCTCGATGTGCGCAAGTTGGGAAAGGTAATGCGGGTTTTTTGCCATGAGCAGTAGGGTGGTTAATGCGTTTTTTCGAGCCTGACAGCTCGATTGACCGCCACAAAGGAGGATAACAGACCAGTCAACGCTCCGACGACAGCCGACAGCATAATGACCGGTACTTTCGAAATCTGACCCGTATTCATCATCGACTGCACCGCCAGAATCAGCAACAGGGCCGGTAGCGCGAACAGCAGTCCGATACCAATGCCGTTGAGCAAAGCCGTTGGCAACCAGCCCGTTGTTGCATCGAGGGCGGGTTCGAGCCGACCACTTTTGCGCTGGCCGGTCATCACGCCATACGTAATGAGGGTTGTCATCAGGCCCGACATGAACACCCCCGGCACCAGTATCGACAGCAGGTTGGGCGTTGGACCTTTCACGTTTACGACCGAATCCGACAACAGAATCACGTAGGGAATGATGGCGTTGATGACCACGTTGGCCACGGTCGATTTGATAGCGTTGTCTTTGATGAAAGCTTTCATATGGTTCGACGTTTCGATGGTTCGGCTGGGGTCAGACTGCCTGGTAAATCACCACTTCGCGGGCATACACGAAAAACGATTTCGACGGATCAAACACCGGAGTCGCTTCGTAGAGAGCCTGTTCGTATTCCCGAAAGAGAGGCAGTGCTGCTTCGTCATCGAACCACAGGCTGGCCACGCCTTCGTAGCGAATCATATCTTTGCCGCCAAAGTGCGCTGGTGGACCACCACCGGGCGGGCCGGGGGGCGGAGGTAACGGACGACTCTGCACGTACTTTCGCAGCGCCGACGCCAGAGCCGGGTGGTTGTTCATGATCGTCTGATGCGCTTCCATCCAAGCTTTGCCGTACTCCTCCGGGCTGACGCCCTCCGCCTTTTTGAGGTAGTGCATCACCTTCACCGCGCCTTCGCCGGGGTTGGGTACGTCCATCGGTACCTCCGCTACGGGCATGGGAATGGCCGTGTCGAGGTCGTTGAAGTTCTTCCCATCGGGCTGAATCACGGTTTGGGTGTACGGGTCCATGAAGTTTTCCTTCATCTCGCCGGGGTTGTTGAAGCTCAGTTCGGTAATCAGATCGCGTCCAAAAGTCGGTGCGTACCCCGTGTCGGTCGTTGCGCCAAAGGCTCCGTCGAACACGTGATTCTGCACATAGCGCTGAAGGGTACCGGGTTGGGCGCGGGCCAGTTTACCATGAACGTGCTCAACGTAGTGAACGAATTCGGCGTGGGTCATACCGGCTTTTCGACGCACGGCAACCATCATTTTTATCATGGATTGGGAATAAGACAGTTAAAACTGATACGTGGCCGTCAGGAAGTAGGCCCGTGGCTGAATCGGAATAATGCTGTGCAGGGCGTTTGGATTGGCCGTTACCTTCTCTTTGGTAATGTTCTGCGGATTGAAGGCTTCGATAATGCTGCCCGGCGAGAGCGACCCCATGATGCCCAGCACGTTGGTGAAGTTGTTGACGTTCAGGCTCAGCGACAGTTTGCGGTTTACCGTGTAACCGGCCCCCAAATCGAACTGGCTGAAGGCGGGCAGGTCATAGGCGTTGGCCTGATTAACCGGCCGTGCGCCTAAATATTTCCACTGCACAAAGGTGTAGAACTTACCCACCGAATAGGTCGGCGTGACGGTCATGATCAGGCTGGGATTGTTCTCCGCCTTGTTGCCCGTGTAGTCCACTAATTTATCATCCGCTTTGCCATCGGCCCCCACATTCCAAGTTTTCCAACTGGCGTATTTGGCATCCTGAATCGTGAATGCTCCCCGCAAATCGAAGTGCGTAACGGGATTCCAGTCGGCTTCGATCTCTACTCCTTTGGTCTCGACCGTGTTGTACTGCGTTGGTGTGTAATAAAACTGACTGTTCTCGTCGGCGGCCAACTGCGTATTGCCGACGTTACTCAAACGGCTGTAGAACGGCGTGATAACGGCGCGTAACCGACTGGTTTTCAGTTTGTAGCCCGCTTCGATCTGCATAATGTCCTGATTCTTCGGCGGACTGTTGGTCACCACAAAATCGGACGTGTAGGTGTTATAAAACGACAGATCGGGCGATTTTTGCCCTTTGGTGTAGCGGACGTACAGAGCGTTGTTGTCGTTGAATTTATAGTTCAGGCCACCCGAATACGAGAACGTGCTGATGTTCTTGTTGAAATTCGTGACGTTCACGCCCGTTACGCCGTAAAAGTTGTCGTACGAGGTAAGGGGATTCCCGTCGAGGCCACCCGTTTTGGTGTTCGGCACTGATCGGTCATTGGACCCCTTGATGCCGATGTTTTCATAACGCAGTCCCCAGTCGAAATTGAGTTTGTCGGTCAGGTCTACGTTGTTACCCAGGAAAGCCGCGAACTGACTCTGGCTATAATCAAACGTGCCGAAGCCGAAGCTGCCGCCAAACTTGAGGTAGCCGGAGTTGGGGTCGCTCACCTGAAATGTTTGTCCCGTTACGGCTTTGAACGAGATGTCGAGGGGCATAGGCCGGTTCTTTACCGTCGATAGACCCAGCACGGCAGCGGGCATGTTGGGGTTAGAGGCAATGTGCGAGTTGGCGTAAAATACCCCTACGTTGATGGCCCCGTTTTTGAGCCGTTTGGTCAGCGTCAACTGATCCATGAATTCGCTGACCTTCGTTTCGGCCATCTGCGACCCTAAGTACAGCAGCGAGTTGGGTACGGCCCCCGGCAAATTCGTGTTCAGCACGCTATACGATGGACCCATCTGCCCGAAATCCTGCCGTACCTGCGCCACTACCTGACCCGTTTGCCGGTCGGTAAACGTGGCCACACCCGGTAGGTTCACCGATCCCGGACCACCCAGCGTACCCGCAAAAACGTAGGTCGTTGGGTCGAGCAGGCTGGTAAAACTGGTCGCGACGTTGGTATTAATCAGCAGCGACTTGGCCGAATATTTGGCGTTGTTGACCAATGACCAGGTGTCGCTCAGGCTATGATTGAGGAGCAAACCAACCGTCAGGTCTTTAGCGTGATTGGTGCGGGACGGGTCGAAGGTGCTGAAATTGGTGGTCGACCCGTTGGGCACCTGTACCGCCCCGGCGGGCAGCAGATACGAATCGGATTTGTTCACGCCCGGTGCCAGCGTAATGTCGTCGAAGCCCTGCGCGGGCGTAGGTGCCGTCGTCCCGTTGTGGTCGTCGAGATACTTGGCGTACAGTTTGATGGAGCCGCCGGTGAAGTTTTTGGTGATGTTGGCCTTTAGCTGTCCACCGTTGTTGAGGGCATAACCAGCGTAACGGGCACCATTGGCGTAGCGGTAAAACCCACCCACGTTATAAAAAATACTCTTGTCAGCCGATGACCCGCCCGTATTGAAATCGGCCCGGTAGTAGGGGTTTTTGCCGTCGCCTTCCAGCCCGAATTTCACCCGTACTTCGCTGCCCGCATTGACGCCACCCGATTTGGTCAGGAAATTAAAAATGCCACCCGGCGCGTTTACCCCCGTAATGGACGAGGTGCCACCACGCACGGCTTCGAGCCGGTTGATGGTTGCATCGGACCGGAAAAAGAAATCGGGTGACAACAAACCACTCGAAAAAGCAGTGAGCGGCAGACCGTCTTCCTGCAACGAGACGTAGTAATAGCCATTGGTATTGTCGGTAACGCTGGCAACCGAGTTGGCCGATACGCCCCGCGAATAGACAATGTTGCGCACCTCACCCGCCGACGAGTTGACGTAAACACCCGGTACGTTTTTGAGCAGATCGGCCGCGCTGTTGGGTACCAGGCGGTCGAGTTGTTTGGTGTTTAGGGTCGATATCGCCACCGACGATTCCATGCGGGTGCGTTTGTCGAATACGCCCGTTACCACGATTTCGTCTAAGTTTTTATTGTCGTCGGCCAGCATCACGCTGATCTGTTCGGCCTTTTCGCCCGGCACGGTCACCGTCACTTCCTGCGCAATGCTGCCCAGAAATGACAACTTAATGGTGTAGGTACCATTGCTGAGGTTAGGAATAACAAACTTGCCGTCACTGTCGGTGGTGGTACCTCTTTGAGAGTCCTTCAGCACGACGGTTGCACCGACTAAGGCCATGCCTTTTGCGTCGGCCACTTTACCGGCAATGCGGCCAGTCTGGGCGTAGGAAGCGGTACCCATCAGTAATATCAGTAGCCATAGACCGCCGATTCCGAATGGGGTAGTGCAGTGGAGTAGTAGCGAGGAAACGGTTTTTTTCATGGCGGCTTAAGGGTACAGGATCAACTATGAGAAAGTCAATCTTTTGTTGTACAAAACTAAGTCCTTACGCAGCCGGAACGCTATGCAGAAAAAGGCCAAAAAAATGCACTATCAATCCATTTTCTTGTATTCCTTCGGGGTGAGGCCCGTTTTCGCTTTAAAAAAGCGGGTAAAATCGCTGGGATTCTGTTTCGTTATCTGATAGGCAATTTCACTGATGGGCAAGGTACTCTGGCGTAACAACACTTTGGCTTCCAGCAAAATCATGTCGTTGAGCAGATCCTGGGCCGAGTTTCCCGTCGAGGCTTTGACGCACTTATTGAGGTGATTGGGCGAGATGGCGAGCAGGTCAGCGTAGTCGGTTACGTTTTGCTTTTGATAGATGTTTTGGCTCAGGGCTTCCTTATACTGACGGGTTATGCGCAGGGCGGAATTCTCCTGCACTTTAACCGTCGACTGGGTAAAGCGTTTAAGCTCGGTAAAGAGAGCCAGCAGACAAAAACTAACCAGATCGAGCTTGAAGGGCAGGTTTAGTTCGTATTCGGACTCCAGTTTTAGAAAAGCAGGGCGGACAATTGACATAAAATCAGCATTGGTTCTCACGATGGGATCACCAACAAACTGCAGAAAAGGGAACTCGCCGGTAAAGTCGTGTTTGCTGAAATTCTTCTGGATGATCTGCGCATCAAAATGGCAGAAATAGCCCTCAGCATCCTCGCTCATCCACTCGTGGGAGGTAATCTGGTATGCCGGCAGAAAGAAAAAGCAGTTGGCTCCAAACTCGTACCGGTCCAAGCCCTTACTCCGCACCGAGTGGCCTTTGGTCAGGTAAATAAAGTCGAAAACCGTTTTTCGGTGGGGCGACAACGGAAACGTCATGTGGCTCCGGTAGGTCTCTAAGCGGTTGAAATGAAACAGGCTGGAGTCAGTTGACAACGCCGGAAACCAGTCGGCTCCCGGATCGAAATGATGAAAGTCGAGGTCCGAGGGCGTTAGCGTCGGAACCGACATGGGTTTCACTGGTTTTTCCATTGGATGCATGTGAGTAGTTCGCAGGCTACGGGCAAAGTAGCGGCCTGTAATGACCTCACGCCCGCTTTTCAGACATTAAGTAAGTATAGTTATTTATTGACATAAATTTGTGCTTTCTGGGGATAAACGGCGGACTAATTGCTGTTTGCCTGTATGTTGTACAAGTGATTTAATCACTTGGTTAAAATAATTGACCAAAATGCTTTGACGTTAATTTGTAACAACATACTTTTGAGCACGATAATGAAAAAGGACATGACTGACACCGTAGCATCGACTGAAGAACGTATCAAAGAGGCCGCCAGAAAGGTATTTCTGGAGAAGGGATTCGATGGTACTACCACGCGGGATATTGCCCAGGCGGCAGGTATCAACAGTGCGCTGATGAACTACTACTTTCGGAGTAAAGAGAAACTGTTTCAGTCGATCTTCAACGACCTCTGTACAATGATGTTTGAAGGGATGCTGTCGATCTTCAATCAGCCGATGACCCTGAAGGAGAAAATATCGGCGTTTATCGATCATGAGTTTCAGATGATGCGTAGCAATCCCAATATGGTTAATTTCATCACGAACGAACTCCACCGTAACCCCGAACGACTGTTTGAAACGATTGGTCTTGCCAAAAAAATACCCGAGTCTGTCTTTCAAAAACAGGTTGACGAAGCCATTGCCGAGGGACTTATCGTACCGATCAGTGCCCATCACATCCTGACGATGATCATTGCCAACTCGCAGTTTCTGTTTCTTTCCAAACCCCTGACCATGCAGTCGAACGGGATGGATGAGGCTGCATTCAACGAGTTTGCCGTGCAACACATGGCGTATGTGAAGGACATGATATGTACTTACCTTTTTTCGCCCCAAAAGGCTACCTGAAAAATTTTTGCATTCGATTTAAACAAATGATTAAATTAAATGATTAGTTAAATCAAATTACGAAACGTATGAAACGGACTAAAAAAGGCATCACAGCCCTCTTCCTGCTCCTGACCTTTACCGCTCAGGCGCAGGAACTTACGCTCGATCAGTTAATCGACCAGGCGTTGAAAACGAATCAGGATGTGCAGATATCCCGGCTGAACGAACGCCAGACAGACGCGCAGATCAACGAAGTAAAAGCCAACGCCCGACCGCAGGTAAAGCTCCAGGGCGATTACAGACGCTACCTCAAAATTCCCGGTCAGGTAATCCCGGCCAGCCTTTTTGGTGGCCCCGAAGGAACCTACTCCGCAGTGGCCTTTGGCCTGCCCTATAACCTGTCGACCACCTTGCAGGTGACGCAGGCCCTGTACAATCCGGCGTTGGGGCTGAGTCTTAAAATTGCCAAACTGAACCAGGATGTGTCGGGGTTGCAAACGGTCAAGACTAAGGAAGATGTGGCGTATCAGGTATCCACGAACTTTTACAACCTGCAAACGGTGGCGGCCCAGATGAATTTCCTGCGCACCAACATCGCATCCAGCGACCGACTCATCAAACTCACGGACCTGCTGTTTCAGAACAAACTCTCGCAGGGGATCGACGTCGACCGGCTCCGCATTAACCGGACACAGTACCAGACGTAACTCGAATCGCAGCAGGCCACTTACCAGCAATTAGTGAACATGCTGAAGTACCTGACCGGCACGCCACAGTCCGATTCGCTGCGGATTAAAACCGACATCGACCAGACGGCAGCCGCCCCCATGATGCTCGGCGATGCGCCCATCAACCGCACCGACCTGCTCTTGCTCGACCGGCAGAAGTCGATCAACGAGCTGAATCAGCAAAACACAAAAGCGGGCTTCATGCCAACGCTTTCGGCCTACGGAAACGCCAACAGCACGGTTTACGCCGTCGGGGGTGATAATTCATACATCAAAAACCTGCCCGGCTACTGGTTCGGCCTGCAACTGAACTGGAGCCTCTACGACGGTTCGGCCCGCAAAGCGAAACTGGCGCAGCAGAAGATCGACAACCAGAAATACACCATTCAACAGGCCCAGACCCGCGAGTCGATCACGATGGACGTGGTCAACGGCCGCAACAAGTTTCAGGTCGAGCAGTGCAACCTCGATGCCAGCCGGGCGCAGGTGGTGCTGGCCGAAAAGGTGTATACCCAGACGCAGTTGCAATTTAAAGAAGGCACCATGTCGCTCACCGAAGTGATCCAGGCCGACAACTCCCTGCGTGACGCGCAGAACACCTACCTCACCACCTTGGTTAGTCTGCGCTCGGCCGAACTGGACTGGAAAAAAGCAACCGGAAATCTCATCACGAAACAATGAAAATCAACCTGAAAAACACTATGAAACGCATCATCATTGTACTCGCCCTCGTTGGCACGCTCGGTCTGACGGCCTGGACGCTGCTCAACAACAAAGAGAAGGTAGCCGAGAAAGTCTACAAGCCCGACGTGAACCTGAAAGTAGGGGTCCGGACGGCGAAAGCCGAACTGCGTAATCTGGCGCAGGAAACCGAGTTTCTGGGTTCGTTCTCGCCCAACCGCGAAGTCGAAATCAAACCGCAGGCCGGTGGACAAATCATCTCGCTACCGTTCGAGGAAGGTCAGTCGGTGGGGAGTGGTAAGCTGATGGCCAAGCTCGATGACGAGCAGCTCCGCTACCAGGTCGAAGCCCAGAAGGTAACGCTGGAAGGCTACGAAAACGACCTGAAACGCTACGAAGTGCTGGTAAAAGGCGATGCCACGCCCGCCGTGAACCTGGAACGGACCCAACTGAGCATCCGCTCGACCCAGGCCCAGATCAAACAGTTGCAGAAACAGATTGCCAATACCACCATCACGGCCCCCTTTTCGGGAATTGTGACCGACAAGATGGTCGAGAAAGGCTCCGTTGTGTCGATGGGCGCGTCCATTGCGAAAATTACCGACATCTCGTCGCTGAAGCTGATGGTCGACGTACCGGAAAAAGCCATCAACCGGTTCCGCGTGGGGCAGACTATTCCCGTCGAAACGGAGGTTTATCCCGATGCTAAGTTCACGGGCCGGGTCACGATGGTAGCCGCCCAGGGCGATGCTGCCCACAATTACCCGGTGCAGATAACGGTAAACAACTCGGGTAAAAACCAGCTTAAGGCCGGTATGTACGGCTCGATTGCCAACACGGACCAACTGAAAACGCAGACGCTGTCGATACCCCGTCAGGCGGTTATCGGATCAGCCAAAGAGCCACAGGTTTACGTGGTCGAAAACGGCAAAGCCATCCTGAGAACGGTCGAAATCGGCGCGGTTAACAACGACTACTACGAGATCACGAAGGGTTTGAAAGCGGGCGATCAGGTAGTCACCAGCGGTCAGATCAACCTGCAAAACGGCACCCCGGTCGCGGCCCAATGATTGAGGGATTGACTTGTTGAATGATTGAATGGGTTAGGGGACATTATCTCTGAAGCCCAATCTAATGGTGATGGAGGCTCAAACACAGTCATTCAATCCCTCAATCATTCGATCCCTCATTCATTCAATCCCTCAACAATTCAATCATTCAACAAGTATGAATCTCATCGAAACCATCATCAAACGCCCGTCGCTCATTATCGTGATCTTTGCGATTCTGACCATCGGCGGTATTTACAGCTATACATCGCTGAGTTATCAGTTGCTGCCGGAGTTTTCGGTGCCAACGCTGACCATCACGACGCCCTATCCCGGCGCGGCTCCATCGGAGGTTGAAACCGAGGTGAGCAAACGAATCGAAGATGCGATGTCGGGCTTAGATAACCTCGACGACGTACAGTCTAAGTCCTACGAAAATGCGTCGGTCGTGATCGTGCAGTTCAAGGCCGGTACCGACATCGACGTGGCCCTTGAAGATGCGCAGCGGGAAATCAACAAGATTCTGAGCAGCCTGCCCGATGATTCCGATACGCCGTCGCTCTCGAAAGTATCGCCCAGCGACCAGCCGATCATGCAGTTGCTGGCCACGTCGTCGTTGCCCAACGAAGTGTTTTACCAGCAGGTAGAAGACAAATATCTGCCACAGTTGCAGCAGATCAAGGGGATCGCCGACATCTCGATTGTAGGGGGCGAAAAGCGTGAAATCCACGTGAATGTGGACGACGACAAGCTGAATTACTACGGATTGTCGCTGCTTCAAGTGACACAGGCCATTAGCCAGGCTAACCTCGATTTCCCGACCGGTAAAGTGAAGAACCCCACGGAAAACATGACCCTGCGGCTGGGCGGTAAGTTTACCTCGCTGAACGACATCCGGAATCTCGTGATCGTGACACCGAAAGACGGTAGCCCCGTCCGGGTGAGCGACATTGCCAACGTGACCGACGGCATCACCGAAGCCGAAACCATCAGCCGGTACAATGGCATAAACGGGATCGGGTTGTTCATCAAAAAGCAGTCCGATGCCAACGCCGTCGACATCAGCCGGATCGTGCAGACCAAAATGGCGCAGATCGAAAAAGACAATGCGAAAGATAAAGTTCACTTCGCCATTGCCTACGACAGCAGCGTGTTTACCCTGGCTTCGGTCGATGCCGTAACCCACGATTTGTTTCTGGCCATCGTGCTGGTGGGTCTGGTGATGTTGCTCTTCCTGCACAGTTTCCGCAACGCCATGATCGTGATGATTTCGGTGCCGGCTTCGCTGATTTCGGCCTTCCTGTTCATGTACCTCATGGGCTACAGCCTCAACCTGATGACGTTGCTGGCCCTGTCGCTGGTGATTGGTATTCTGGTCGATGACTCGATTGTGGTGCTGGAAAACATTCAACGACACCTGGAGATGGGTAAAGACCGCTGGCAGGCTACCATTGCCGGGGTCAACGAAATTGGCTTTGCAGCCCTCGCCATCACGCTGGTAATCGTGCTGGTTTTCGTACCGATCACGTTTGTCAACTCGGTTATTGCCGACCTGCTGCGTCAGTTTTCGCTGACGGTTGCCTTTGCCACCATCATCAGTTTGCTGGCCAGTTTCACCCTCACGCCCTGGATGACCTCGCGGCTGGCCAAACTCGAACACCTGAATCCGAAGAATCCGTTCGGGGCTTTTCTGCTCTGGTTTGAGCGGGGCCTGACCAGCCTCACCACTTGGTATCATGGTAGTCTGGACTGGGTATTGAGCCACAAACTGGCCTTTACCGGGATGCTGGTCGCTATTTTTGGCTTCACGGCCTGGATGATGACGCTGGGTATTATCGGCTCGCAGTTCATTGCCCAGGGCGATCAGGGTAAGTTTTTGCTGACTATGAAAGTCGACAAGAGTGCGTCGCTGCAACAAAACAACCTGGCGGCCCGGAGCATTGAGAACTACCTGCGCAAAAAGCCCGACGTACAAAATGTTTTTGCCAACGTGGGTGGGGCCAGCACGGGCGCAAACAGTACCGGACAGGGCGAAACCAACCGGACCGAATTGACCATCGAGCTGAAGGATATAGCCGAACGACCCGGCCATCAGCCCACCGAAGCCTACATGATCGACCTCCGCAAGGAACTGGGATCGAAATTTCCGGCCATCGAATTCAATTCGTCGGTCGTGGGTTTGGCCAGCACCGGTTCGTCGCCGGTCGAGATTTTTCTAAGTGGCGAAAACGTGGAAACCAACCTGAAAGCCGCCGAAGACCTGGCGAACCGCATCCGTAAAACGCCCGGTGCCAACGACGTGAACGTGTCCGTTAAGTCAGGCAACCCGGAGGTGCGGGTCGAAATCGACCGCGAGCGCATGGCCAAGTTAGGGCTTGACATCTCGACCGTGGGGCGTACGCTGCAAAACGCCTTTGCCGGCAACGACGACTCTAAATTCCGCGACGGTGGCGAAGACTACGCCATCCGGGTAATGCTCGATGCCTTCGACCGGAAAAACCCGGAAGACGTAAAAAACATCAATTTCTTCAGTCCGGCGGCCAATCGTCCGGTGCGGCTGGCCGAATTCGCAACGGTTACCCAGAGCAACGGCCCCTCGGTGCTGGAGCGCAAAAACCGCCGGTCGTCGGTAACGGTGACGGCCAACACGCTGGGCACCGGTTCGGGTACGCTCACGAGTGTGATTCAGGCCGACCTGGTCACCCATCCGCTACCCGCCGGGGTAACGGTAGTCTGGGGGGGCGATGCCAAAAACCAGAGTGAAGGCTTCGGCTCGCTGGGTCTGGCGATGCTGGCCGGGTTGATTCTGGTGTACTTTATCATGGTGCTGCTCTACGACAGCTTCATTTACCCCGTCGTGGTGATGTTCTCGGTGCCGGTGGCGGTGGTGGGTGCGTTGCTGGCACTGGCCCTGACCTCGTCCGATATCGGTATTTTCTCGATCCTGGGCTTCCTGATGCTGATTGGTCTGGTCATTAAAAACGCCATCCTGATCGTCGACTTTGCCAACCAGCAGAAGGCGCAGGGTGTTCCCTTCCGCGACGCTATTCTGAAAGCGGGCGAAGAACGCTTACGCCCGATTCTGATGACGACCATCGCGATGGTGATCGGTATGGTGCCGATTGCCACCGCCACCGGTGCCGGTGCGGAGTGGAAAAACTCGCTGGCCTGGGTGCTGATCGGCGGCCTGAGCAGTTCGATGATCCTGACCATCTTCTTAGTGCCAATGATGTATTACCTCGTCGACCGGGCGCAGGAGAAATGGGCCAACTACCGGACACCTCAGCTAAAGACGGGCGACGTTCGGCAGGTAGCCATGAACGAACCGGTCCACTAAACCACCCAGTAAATACGTTGCATCATCATTCACCAGTCAATATCAACCAATCACCAATCTCTCGTTTATCACCATGAAAAATACACTGAATAATGCACTGGCGATGATCGCCTTACTGTCCGTGGCCGGTTTCACGTTCCTGGCCGGTACCTGGAACATTGCGCCGAACTACACCATCCACTTCAAGGGTGGCCGGGCTGAGGGTACTTTTTCGGGGTTGAAAGGGTCGCTTTTATACGACCCTGCCGACCTGACCCACGCCAAAATGGACGTGATGGTGGATGCCAACACGATCAAAACCGGCAACGAAACGAAAGACCACCACGCCAAAGGCAGTAGCTGGTTCGACACCTCAACCTACCCCACCATCCGGTTCACGTCCAGTTCGTTTGCCAAAGCGGGCGATAAGATCGTAGCGACGGGAACGCTGGAGCTGCACGGCGTGAAGAAGGAAGTGCAGATTCCGTTTGCCTACCAGGAAGCGGGTGCCGGAGCCACCTTCATGGGCCAGTTTACGGTGAACCGCAAAGACTATGGCATCAACGGGAATATGTTCGGCTTTTCGGTAGGCAATGACTTTGTTATAGACCTGCGGGTGCCCGTAACGAAGCCATAAGTGCCGGGTGTATTGTATTACCCGCCGATACGATCAGTAACTGGCGCGCAGCAGCCGTAGTGCCGCCAACCGCTGCTGTACTACCGGTATCCGGGGGATGACTGACCCCTGGAGGATGGAACTGCTGAATGGCATTGGTCTGGCCGTAACGGGGGACTTTACCGCCTGGTGCTACTCAAATGGACGAAACACAGTGCAATTGGCGGGTTATGCGCTCGCCCGCCAATTGCGTGGTGCTCACTAATTTATACTGTCAGTTTCTTCATGTAGCCGGCATCGTAGGCAACACTGGCCAGCGATGTGCCGGGATAATCTTCCTGTTCGATAATGAAGTATTTCATGCCATTGTCCATGGCTACGCGAAGAATTTTCTTGTAGTCGACAACACCCTGACCGAGGTCCTGCTGCACCACTTTGTCGCCTTCCTTTTTAAAATCCTTTACGTGGCAGAGTTCGTAGCGTTTGCCGTACTTTTTGAGGTGCATTACCGCATCCTGACCGGCGGCTTCGATCCAGCACATATCCAGCTCGAACATCACGTGTTTGGGGTCGGTGTTGGCCAACAGGTAATCCTGCGGCAGTTTCCCGTCCAGCGGTTTGAAAGAATAGTCGTGGTTGTGGTAACCAAACTTCAGCCCGCTTTTGCTGACTTCGGCACCCACCCGGTTAAAGTCGTCAGCGATCTTTTTCCAGTCGTCCCACGATTTCTGCGCGCCGATGTAGGGGCAAAGCAGATACGTCAGACCCGCTTCGGCGGCCATGTCGATGCTCTTTTTCAGTTCGTC
>JBBQLG010000072.1:0-29855 GCA_038327655.1 Cytophagales bacterium | reverse complement strand
TCTGACCGGTGCTCAGCAGGTACTTAATCTGCGGGTATGCTTCATGAGCGAGCGGTGGGAGTTGGTCAGGAAACACATTGAGCCGTTTAACTACGCGATGGCCGTATAGCGACAATTTGAAATGCACCCATCAAAACTGCCTTCAAACAGGATAACCGTCCTAGAACCCGTAACAGGAAAGGTCGAAACAGCCTTTGGGGAGAAGGATTCTTTAAACAAGGCGTTTCGCACTTCATAACCGCCCAGACTAACGGAAAACCAAGCGCAAAGCATTGTTTCCCGTTAGTCTGGTAATGAATCTCCCGTAGATAGCGGGAAGCAACTTTGTAGGACAATCCCCTTTGTTCAACATATTGCTTTAATGCCAGATGGGACAGTGGCTTTACGTTGGTGATAGTAACCCCCGTTGAATCGGCTTTGTAAGATCGACCGCTAAAAGAAAAGGAAGTTTTGAGCGGGTTGCCTAAATAGGTTTCCAGTATTTGAACCGCTTCCAAGAACGTACACCCGTTCAGGTATTGAACCAGTGATAGAACGTCTCCCTTCCCTTCTCCACTCCAATCATAGAAAACGTTCTTTTCGGGCTGAACGGCCAAAGAAGGGCTTTTCTCATTGGTCTTAGGTGAACAGTAAAATAACTGCCCGCCTGTCTGGTAAGCGGGTAAAACATTGATACTGGCTAAGTAGTCAGTAATGGGCACTTGTCGAACTTGCCGGACTATTTCGGGACTTTTCATATCTCTTTTCTTTTAGCGGTAGATTCTGACCGGGTTTATCAAACTTTCAGGAAACTCCCTACTACACTACTACTCTATTCTAAATCTGATCTATACTGTATGATTATCAGCTTGTTACCCTGTATTAGTGTAACCGCTTTACGATCGTCAGATTGCCATCCGTTTGGGGTCAACAGGCCATGTACCGGACCCTATTTTGTGGAGTGGTTCCTACCGGGGCAGAATGCCTGCTTACGAACCTATTTACGTTTATGGGCGTAAGTACCAGGCCGGATTACCTTTTTTGGGAGAGATTAAGGACGTATTTATAATAAGAACATTTTGGTTATCAACTGTTTATAGTCAGGCACTGGCCTTAATGGGATCCGGGGTAACAAAAGGAAGCCCAGGAAAATAAAACCAAGCTTGATGTGACGCAAAAGCGGTCCGATTTATGAGGTGTGCCAGCAGGCAAGCCGGATGATCGCCTAATTCAACTTTTTCTTTTTATGATGCATCGACCTGTAAGCGCGCCCGAACCCGCCACCGAAACAGCCCGGCTGGCCGCCCTTGATAGTTATAATATCCTTGATTCATTCCCCGAGGCTGAGTACGACGCGATTACGCAGTTGGTTACCCAGATTTGTGGCATGCCCGTTTCAACCATCACCTTCGTGGATGACCAGCGTCAATGGTTCAAATCAGCCGTTGGCCTGATTGGGCGGCAGGATCCGCGGGAGCATTCATTCTGCGCCCGGGCCATCCAGACCCCCGATCAATTTACGGAAATTCCCGACGCCCGGCTCGATCCGCGCTTCGCCCAGAACCCCCTCACCACCGGCGAGCCTCACGTAATTTTCTACGCGGGTCTCCCCCTGATCGATGAAGATGGATTTGCCCTCGGCACGCTCTGCGTCATCGATCATCAACCCAATCGGCTTACCGAAACCCAAAAACAGACCCTGAGTATCCTGACCCGGCAGGTAGTTATGCTGCTTACCCTACGCCGGAAAAACGCCCAGCTCCATACCTACTCCGAGAATATGGAACAAATCGTCGCCGAGCGTACGGCCGACGTCACCCACCTTAACCAGCACCTGCAACTCGCCACCGAAGCAGCCCAATTAGGCGTTTGGGCCTATGACGAGGCCCGGGATGAACTCGTCTGTGATGCGAAAATTTGCGCCATTATGGGGTATCCCCCCCCAACCCTTACCCTCACCCAGGCAGCCTACCAGCAATTGCTGCATCCCGAAGACAGACTGCTATTCAATGATACCCATCACATACCTCAGGATGCCGGTTTAAGTACGGTCGAACGACGCATTATCCGGCCCGATGGTACCCTGCGCTGGATTGAGGTTTGTACCTATCGGAAGCCCAATGCTACGGGTAAGCTCATGGGAACAGTAGGCACCATCCGCGACATTACCGAGCGTAAAGCCACCGAACATGCCCTGCGCCAGAGCGAACAGCGCTACCGCTCACTGGTTGAAAATATCAATGAAGTTGTTTTCCAGACTAACCGCCAGCGGGAGTTGGTCTATCTAAGCCCCTATTGGACGACGCTCATCGGCTACTCCGTCGAAGAATCGCTGGGAAAACCCTCTTCATACTTCTATGCCTCAGCGGAGGATCAGGCCATTACTAAACAAATTTTTTCGGATTGCATGGACGGCCACAAAACGGTTGACCGATTCGAAGCCAGCCTTCTCCACCAGGACGGCAGTATTCGCTGGGTTGAAATGTTCATCCGGATACAACACGACGATACCGGCCTGCCCAACGGCCTGGCCGGTATCATTATCGATGTAACCCCGCGCAAACAGACCGAGCTGGCCCTGCGCCAGAGTGAACAACGCTTCCGTGACATCGCTGAAAACGTCAGCGAAATCTTCTGGATTCATTCGGCCAAACCCTTTGGTCTGCTCTACATCAATTCGGCCTACGAGCGCCTGACCGGCGAATCAGCCGAAGCCCTGTACACCAATCGATTACCATTCCTCGATATTACCCTGCCCGAAGACCAGCCAGCCCTGCGGCTCAATCTGGAGCGGTATGCCGTCGGCGAAGAACTCGACATTGAATGTCGGACGCGGCTGGCCGACCAAAGCATCCGCTGGTTCAATATCCGCACGTTCGTCAAACGCGATGCCCAGGGTAAGCCCGTGAGTTACATTGGCCTGGCCACTGACATCACAGACCGCAAAAACCGAGAGATCAACCTGCAGCAGGCGCTGGAGAAAGAAAAAGTCCTCAACCAGCTCAAATCGCAGTTTGTGGCCACGGCCTCCCACGAGTTCCGCACGCCCCTGGCTACGATTCAGTCCAGCATTGATCTGGTTAAACTCTACAACGACATGCCTGGCGAAAAGGCCCGACCCACCATTCAGCGCCACCTGAGCGTGATTGAAAAGGAGATCATGCACTTCAGTAACATGCTCTCCGATGTGCTTAACTACGGCCGTATCGAAGCGGGTAAAGCGCCTTTTAAACCCGAGCCAACCGACCTGCCCGCCCTGATCCACACCGTCATTCAAACTCATTTCAGCCAACGAACCGACAAACGGATGGTCACCGTAGCCACTACCGGAATACCCTACCCGCTGCCAGCCGATCCCAACCTACTGGGCCAAGTACTGATTAACCTGCTGACCAACGCGTTTAAATTCTCGCCAACCGACCCCATGCTCAGCGTGGTTTTTGGGCCTGATCAGGTACAGCTCCTGATTATCGACCAGGGCATCGGTATTCCGGCCGACGAGCAGGCTAACCTGTTCAGCACGTTTTTCCGGGCGCGCAACGCGGGCACCATTCAGGGCACGGGGCTGGGGCTGGTAATTGCCCGCGAGTTTGTACACCAGCACGGGGGTGATATCACCGTTGAAAGTGAAGAAAACGTAGGGACTACGTTTACCATTACCTTGCCTTTTTCGCGGAAAGGATAGTTCAGGGGGAAAGAAAGGGACCAACAAGGCTTCGAGTTGGGGTCAGGTAGTGCTGAACCGTATTCCGGGAGGTGGCCAGGATGCGCTTGGAAGTACCCTTGACCCGTAGTTCGATGAGTCATTTGCTCATGTAGCCGCCCGCGCGGTTGATACATTTTGGTTCGACAGTTAGCCGTCGTTTCTACTGGGCAGGGTTGAAGGGGCCGCTCAGGGGAAACTACGGACGTTGTCTCTTCAAAACTCACTTATCCACAGGTGGCTGAGCACCGAATGGAGATTATGGCTCGATTAGCAGTGGCATATTCGAGTAGTTAAAGGGAAGTTAGTTATGAGGGCGGATGGATTCATTTGACGGGCCATTCGCCGTCGAAATCGGGTAAGTAACGTTTCTTATTAAGAAATCTGAACCCGCAACGTCGAGGACACACGGGTTTCCTACCCGAAGCCGTCAGCGCTGGTTGTTGGGCTTAACGACCCAATACCCCATACCGGGGCTATTGGGCGTGCTTTCCTTTGGGATGAAAACCCACCGACAGCCCGATGCCATGGAGCGCGGAAAACCGAAGGTTGTTTCACTATCCGGTTGCCGGGCATCGTTCGTAAATGATGCCTTTTCCTGTAAAGACTCGGAGGGACCATCCGCCACCATTTCGGTTGCGTGTTGGAGAGCTGGTTTACTTAAGCGGATGGCCTGTAAAACCGGTGAACAGGCCACTAAACTGCTGAAAGAAGCCAGCAGTAGGGGCCGAAACAGGAGACGTAACGTAAAGGGTGTTTTCATGGGTAAAAGAGGTAGGTAAGCGGGTTGATTTACTACGCAGTTATAGGCAGGGTAATCACAAAGGCTGTCCCCTGGTTTTCCTGACTTTCCACGGTGAGGCTTCCCCCGTGGCCCTTGGTGATGATGTCGTAACTCAGGCTCAGCCCTAAACCGGTACCCTCACCGGTGGGCTTTGTGGTGAAAAAGGGCTGGAAGATCTTGTCTTTCACCGAATCGGGAATGCCCATGCCATTATCGCTCACCCGAATCTGAACGTGTCCATTGGCTTGAGTGGTGCTGACCGTAACGGTGGGCTTGTAGTCCGCCGGGGCTAAGGGCTGTTTTTGCTGAACGGCGTAGAAGGCGTTGTTGTAGAGGTTGAGCAACACCCGGCCAATCTCCTGGGGCATCACCTCGACGGAACCTATCTCCGCCCGTAAATCCGTTACCAATTCGGCGTTAAAATCCTTGTCTTTCGCTCGTAGGCCGTGGTAAGCGATTTTGAGGTACTCGTCAGCCAGCAGGTTGAGGTTGGTGGGTCGTTTCTCACCGGTGCCCGTGCGGGAATGTTCGAGCATGCCGCGTACAATGGCTGAGGCCCGGCTGCCGTGGTGGTTGATCTTCTGGAGGTTGTTGGATAGGTCGATGAGCAGTTCGCCGATGAGTTCGGTGTCTCGGTGGTCTTTCAGTTCTTCGTCCCGGAGTTCGGCCACCAGTTCGGTACTGACTTCGGAGAAGTTGTTGACGAAGTTGAGCGGGTTCTGAATCTCGTGGGCGATGCCTGCCGTGAGTTCGCCCAGACTGGCCATTTTCTCTTTCTGGATAAGTTGGGTTTGGGTAGCCCGAAGCTCGGTCAGGGCATTTTCAGCTTTGGTGCGTTGAATGTTGATCTCCTCTTTTTGCCGCTGCAAGACGGTATTAGCCTTTTGTTTCTGCGTATAGCTATAGACAATCAATCCCAGCAGCAATCCCATACCTCCCAGCAGATAGGTTCGTTGTTGTTTTTGCTGTTGGAGTTGGACCGCTGAGAGTTGCTGCTCATAGCGGAGGGCCGTTTCTTTTTTGTCGAACTCATACTGGAGGGTGGCTGCCGCAATATTGCTGGTATTTTGCTGGTTGATGATCAAGTCCTTGGTTTTGATGAAGTCCTTGAAACTGGCAAAAGCAGCCTGTGGCTCACCCAGCGCATCCTGAATTTGACTCCGGGTTTGATAGGCTCGGTATAAGAAGTCTAGAGCACCCTGTTCTTTGGCCAGCACGACGGCACTGTCGATATAGGCGTTGGCTTTTTGTAACGTATTCGCTTTATCACTTCTTAATAGGGTGGTTAAGAAAGTGGAGTTGCTGTCAGTAGCAATTTTCAAATACAGTTGGCTGAGGCTGTTGTAACTACCTGCTAGTGCTGCTTTATTTCTACTTGCTTTATTCAGGTTCAGCCCGTTTTGCAGATAGGTGAGTGCCTGCGGATAATTGGTTAAGTTGAGGTAGGCCAGCCCTACGCCCGTGAAGTTTGATTCTTTAGATATACCTCGAAACCCCATGGCTTCATTTAGTTTCAGCGATTTTAGCTGATAGTCCAGTGCTTTGGCATACTCCCCTTGTTCGCTGTATACGGCACCTATGTTAGCCAGCCAGAGTACCACTGCATCTTTACTGCCTAATTCCTCAGCACCTTTCAGTGCTTTCTTATAATAGACCAGGGCCTGCGGATAATTGGCCAAGACAAGATAAATGTTTCCCACGTTGCCTGTTATGCCAGCAATTAAGTTTTTGTCTTTTATTTCTTCGGCTATTTTCAAACCACTTAAATGAGCCGCCAGGGCTTTGGGATAATCAGACTTGCCTGCGTGATTATTTCCTAAAATAGTATAGGCATAAGCCATGCCTTTTTTCCAAGTCAACTGCCGGGCCAGTACCAATGACTGGTTGGCATAGTTAATACCTTCGTTGGGGTTAATGCGGGAATAGTTAGTACTTATCAGATTCAGCAGCTTAACGCGGTTGGTGTCGGGTTTGGTCCGGGGCAATTCGGCCAATAGCGAATCCAAACGGGCTTGGCCTGTTTTAGGTTGGGCGAAGGCGGGGCGCAGGCCGGAGCAGAAAAGGAAACAGATTAGTACAAGGCGTGGTAGCATGGTGGAGGTTATTGGTACAAACTAACTGGTAAAGAGATAAAGGGTACAGGCGGGTTGAGCAAGTTGTTGATCAGATACCAACTGGCAACAAGGAGCGTAAAGCTAATGGCGGTGACGAAAACGGCCAGGGCGAGGGTAAGGACGGTCGTGGAAAATCGAGACATAGCAGCAAGGAGTTGGGTGACGAATAGTGAACAGGTCAAAGGTCATCGTTCCTTGCTTGCCGCCCGGTCACGTTTGGGTCATAAGCTGCTCCATTTGAGTCAATTACGGTTCAGGTATTCGGTGGGGGATTGATGGTAAAACTCCCGGAAAACCCGCGCAAAATAGGAGGGCGATTCAAAACCCAGCATGTACGCCGTTTCCGAGGCCGAGTGCCCCGCCTTCAGCAAGTCGATGGATTTGCGCAGTCGGTATTGCCGGATCAGGTCAACCGGCGAGAGCTGCACCAGCGATTGCACTTTCCGGTAAAACGTTTTCCGGCTCATGGCCAGTTGGTCGGCCAGCCACTCCACACTCAGCGCGGAGTCGTCCAGGCGTTGCTCCAGAAGCTGGTACACCCGCTGTAAAAACTGATCGGACACGCTGACCAGCGCACCCGGCGAGTTGGGCTGGGCAAACTGCTGGCGGTATTGCTCCCGCAGTTTCTGCTGACGACCCAGTAAATTGCGCAGCCGCAGGCGTAACTCCCGCATGTTGAAGGGCTTGGTCAGGTACTCATCCGCCCCGTGTTCCAGGCCTTCCCATTGCTTATCGGCTTCGCTGCTCGCCGTGAGCAACATAATGGCAATGTGATCGGTGGCCGCATCTGTCCGCACCCGGTCAATCAATTCATAGCCATCCATGACGGGCATCATCAGGTCGGAGATGATTACGTCGGGCAACTCTTCTTTGGCCAGCAGCCAACCCGCGTGCCCATTATCCGCCGATAGCACCCGGTAGGTGGTGGCCAGCTCGGCAACCATAAATTCCCGCAGTTCGGCATTGTCTTCCACAATCAGCATCAAGGGCCGTTGATCGGGCGATACCCCGTCGGACCCGTGGGCTGATTCATTCGTCAGATACGGCAGGTCGACCTGTTGGGTTGGAGTGGCCCCCGGTTGCGCGGCTTCCCGCTGGTCGGTCATGGGTTGAACCGGTATCGCGACCACAAAACAGGTACCCCCTTGCCCGGTCGATCCAGGAACCTGGCTTTCTACCCGGATGGTGCCCTCCAGCCGGTTGGTCAATTCATGGACTAAGGCCAGGCCAATACCCGTCCCGTCATAGGCGCGTGTCCGGGCACTGTCCACTTGATAGAACCGGTTGAAAATATGGGGTAGCTTGTCGGCTGCAATGCCAATCCCGGTATCCTGGATGGTTAGGTGGGCCGTATTGTCCACCTGCGCCAGATGAACGGTGATGCCGCCAGTGTGGGTAAACTTGATGGCATTCGAGAGCAGATTGAACAGGATGGTTTCCCATTTGCCCGCATCGAACAGGTGATTACCGGGGCGCATAACCGGTTGGTAGGTCAGCGTCAGTTCTTTAATATCGGTAGAGGGGCGAAACAATTCCACGACCTGCCCGACAAAGCCCGCCAAATCGCCCACTTCCTGAACCAGATCCATTTGCCGGGCCTCCAGTTTGTTGATGTCCAGCAACTGGGTAATGAGCCGGAGCAATTGCAGGGCATTGCGCCGAACGGTGGACAGTTGTTGCTGGTAGAACACGGGCAGGTCGGGGGTTTCGAGCAGTCGATCTACCGGCGAAACAATCAGCGTGAGCGGGGTACGTAGTTCATGGGTGATGTTAGCGAAAAACCGGGTTTTCATCGCATCCACTGCCTTTAGTTCGGCCGTTTCGCGCAGCTGCTGCACGTATCGGATCGTCTTTTCGATGGTGGCCTGCAAATCCTGAAAGTTGATGGGCTTGGTAATGAAGTCGAACGCCCCCCGGTTCATCGCCGTGCGGATGTTGTCCATATCCCCATAGGCCGTAACCATCACCGTTCGCGTAACTGGATTCGTTTCCGACAGCTTCGCCAGCAGGGTCAGCCCGTCCATACCCGGCATCTGAATGTCGCTCAGAACCAGATCAATATCGGGCTGTTGGGCAAGCAGGTCCAGGGCTTGCTGCCCACCGCGAACATAGCTGAATTCGTACTGGCCGCTATTAATTTGCCGCCGAAAAAACTGCTTGACGAGGTCTTCCAGATCGGTCTCATCATCGACCAGTAAAATCTTTGTTTTCATGACGGGCAGGCCTGTTTTGAGAGGTGGGTAACCAGACAAAAGTAGACGAGTCGGCCACGAAAGCAAGAGATAGCTTATTACTAATCAGCAATTTGTTGACAAACAGACAGGGAAATATACTTAAAGGTGTACTCAGGGTGTGGTCAGCGGAAAGCGTAGCTTGGTTTGTCCGCCAACAGGTCGCGGGTAGTGTACGAGGTTGTGGATTTATGGTGGTTGAATCAGGTCGAACAATATGAACGGCCTGGGCTGGCAGGCGGCTACTGAGAGGCACATAACGCCACTACACAAAGCGATAGACAACTGAAGGGCGGACGGGCGGACGGACGTTTTAGGGGTCGGACGATCTAAGGCAAATGTCCTGTTGGCGACACCCGTCCGGCGCGTTGGACAGGTCAAAGGTCTGCCCCTTTTTCCCGATACCCCGGCACATTTAGGTCAAAGTCTGTTTCGTTTGAGTCAACACAGGAATGAATTCCTGATTGGGGAAACTCGCCCGCGACAGCCAGGATAAGATTACCGGTCGTTCATCGAAACAGCCCGCGCCTGAGTCCGCGAACTCTTTTACCAGATCACTACCCGGTCGCTTTGGTGCCGCCACATGGGATTGCCTACTTTGATGCTTACCAACCCGCAAGCAGTGCCAAACACATCCCTGCGGGCATGATCATCATTTTTTCGTCTACTTGTGAGTACGTTTACTTAGCGATACCGACAGATTTGGTGCATGAGCCTATCCTATCCTGGGCGTTTGATCAATCTTTCCAACCCCAGGGAGCCGCCGGGGCCGCCACGGGTTTGGTTAGATCAAAGCGAAACGTAAACGACCGGTCGCTGGCCATCCGGCGGAGGTTGTAGGTCAGCGATTTGCCGGGCAGCAGTTCGATCCACCAGATATTGCCACTGCCCGCCCTCGGCGTTGCCCGATCAGCCGGAAAAAACTGCGTCGTTTCGGTTCCCTCGTTGGTTGTGTGTCCGCCGTACATGGTCACCTTGTCCGACGAACCATCGGGATGTCGGTGATCGTGCCTTAGATCCAGCTCATCGGCATTTTTCGTCAATATTCAGGTGCGGGAATAGTCGTTGCCCACCACGACAGGCATACGAATCTGGCCGTCACTACAGGCCCTAATGTGCAGCAGCAGGGTTTTATTGGTATAGGTGGTGTCATTGGCCGGTGCCGTCACCAGGGTTCCCTGATACGCCTTACCGCAGAGTTTTTGCAGTTCCTGCCAGAAAACCTGCTGATTTTGGGGCAAGTCAACCTGCGACTTGGCCAATCGCGTTGGTGGCGTATAGCCTAGTAAAGACCATAAAATAAGGCCGGTAGAAATCGCTTTTGTCATGTTGAACCTGGTTTCTTTTTACCCTAATTACTAAGTTCATTGTGTTATTTGGTCTGTCTCTGGTACGTATCGACCCGTTTAAACCTGCCTGAACGGGAGGCTGGTGCCATGACAAAACCAATGTCCGCCTTTACTTGCAACTCGTAATCCTAAACAGTAAACAGCTTTATAACGACGCCTGTTAGTTTTTCCCGGCGATTGTCTGCTGACTCTTGATCCAGCTATCCATCTTGGTCTCAAAAATCGCCAGGGGCATCGGCCCGTCTTCCAACACCTGATCGTGGAAGGCCCGGGTAGTCAAGCTACCTGTAAATTGAGTTAGTTAGTGGCCGGTTTTATGTCAAGCAATTCCACCTCAAAAACAAGGGTACTGTTGGGGTAAAACCAAGAACTCCTCGTCGCTATATTGTAGGCATACAAAGACGGAATTACTATCTTGACTTTGCTCCCAACCCGACACAAGGGCAGGCCAAGCTGGAGCCCTTTGATTAATTTGGAGAGTGGATACGTGGCTGGTTTGTCGAGTTGCTGCATAAACACAGCCTTGTTATGAAACAGATATCCATTAAGGAACACGACAATAGAATCTGTCAGACTGACCTGTTTGCCCGTGCCTTCCCGCATTACGGCGTAATATACACCGTCTTTATAGGTAAGCTTTTCTGATTTACCTTCGACAACGGCGTTCTCAATCTGCTCCTTTTCCCGCTTGTACTGCTCATCGCTATCAACGTAAGGAGCATCCCTGAAGTTAATTACGGGTGCTGGCATAGAGTTACTTAATAGGTTTTTCCAACTAGTATTGGTCCGCCGGAGCCATACGGCCGAGAATCGGGCTACTGAATCCGCTTCGTTGCCACTTGAAGTAAAAGTGGCTGGATTTTTCAGCGTAGTTCGTTGCCCATCAATCAGGCAACTACCAATTAGTTTCCACTTGTTCTCGTCTGGCAAGAACAGGTAGCCCGAGTACAGCATGTTTTTGGCAGTCGTATCGGAGAGGGCTACGATCAGCATGAGTTGATAGATGGTATTGGGCTTCCATACGAAATTCCAGGATAGTTCTCCCCGGCCTGATTCCTCTACATTGATTCCTTTGGCAACAACCTGCGCGCCAACCGGAAAGCTAAAGGCGACGTTTTTCTGTTGACCGCTGGCATTCAACGAGATCGTACCTAAGTTGGATCGAAGGCCAGCCTTAACCAGTTTGCGGCTCTGAAAATCGCCAACTGATACTTTTGCCAACAACTGGCTGATTTTAACACTGTCCGGTTGGGGATACTCGGTCACTAACGGGTTGGTCTGCGATTGGGCCACCAGTTCTGTAGACAGGAAAATGAACAGACAGAAGAGAGTAAGTGTGAATGATTTCATTGGGTTTGTGGATACAAGGGTTAGTATTGAACTGGTCTGCCTGATTGTTAGGGAGATGAACATGGTGAATTGGGGATGAGGGGAAAATGTAGACTAATTGACAATGTAATCAAGCTGCGAAATTGACTGCCACTCACCTGGGTACACCGATGCCGGTTAGTTTTTCCCGGCGATGGCCTGTTGACTCTTTATCCAGCTATCCATCTTGGTCTCAAAAATCGCCAGGGGCATCGGCCCGTCTTTCAGCACCTGATCGTGGAAGGCCCGGATGTCGAACCGATTACCCAGGGCTTTCTCCGCTTTCTGGCGCATGGCCATGATTTTCAACTCGCCAATCTTATAGGAAACCGCTTGTCCCGGCCTCGCAATGTAGCGCTCTATCTCCTTAATAACCTTAGCCTCCCCCAAGGGTTCGTTGTCTAAGCTGTACTGAATGGCTTGCTCACGCGTCCAGCCTTTCTGGTGAATCCCCGTATCGGCTACCAGCCGGATGGCCCGGTGCATTTCGCCCAGGTAGCGGCCCAACGCCTGGAATGGATCGGTGTAAAGACCAAGCGCTTTGCCCAGACTCTCGGCATATAAACCCCAGCCTTCAATGTAAGCCCCGTAACTACCAATTTTCTGAAAGGCAGGGAGGGCGGTGTTTTCGTTTTGGAGCGAAATCTGGTAGTGGTGGCCCGGAATAGCCTCATGCAGAAAGAGGTCTTCCATACTCCAGTAACTGTACTTGGCCGCGTCGAGCACGGGGAAGTAAAAAACGCCGGGGCGCGAGCCGTCGGGTGTGCCAGGCATATACTGAGCGTTTGACGAAGCAGCCCGGTACTTCTCGACCGGACGAATCTCGAAGGCTGTTTTCGGGACCATGTTGAACAGACTCGGTAACTGGGGCTTCATGGTCTGGTAGATCGTTTGATACCCAGCCAATACGGCCTCATCCGTTTTATACGGAAAGAATTTAGGGTCCGTATCGACGTAGGCAAAGAACGCTTTCAGGTCGCCGGCAAAACCCACCTGCTGCCGGATGCCTTCTATCGCCTGCCGAATCCGTTTTACCTCGCTCAACCCCAGGGCATGCACCTCATCGGGCGTCATGTCCGTGGTTGTCCACGATTTAACTAAGTACGCATACTGCGCTTTTCCATCGGGCAGGGCTTCAAGGCCAACCGTTTCGCGGCACCGGGGCAGATACTCGTTCTGGAGGAACGTATAGAGCCGACTGTAGGCGGGTATAATCTGCTCCGTAATGGCGGTGGTATAGGCCGTCGTCAGGCGTTGTTTGTCCTCGGCAGAGAAGGTGGCAGGCATCGTTTGTACCGGCCCGTAAAAGAGACTTTTTGTCACATCGTCGACGAGCATCGCTTTGATCTGGGGTAATACCTTCCCGATGACCACCTTCGGTTGCACATACTGCTGCGCCATACCCGTTCGCATATTGGCAATGGCGGTATCGGTCTGCGCGACAAAGCCATTGATGCGTTTCAGGTAATCGTCGTAGTCTTTCACCGATTTAAACGGGTGAATACCAGTACCCGACCCCATTTGCGAAAACGACAACCGAAAATCACCCGTCTGATTCATCGGCGTCAGATGCGCCGGAAATTCCATCGCTGCCAGATTAGTTGTCAGGTCGTAGCGGAGAATCTGGTAGGTGAGTTTATCCCGCTCCCCCAGTTGCTGCTCCTTATAGGCTTTCAGTCCATCCAGATACCGCGTGTATAAACGCTTCATTTGTGCGCGGTAGGGCTGACTGAGTGCGTTTTCGAGTTGATCGTTGTAGCGGTAATCGCCCAGGTACGAAGCCGCTGTTGGATTCAGTTTCAAAAAATCCTCGTAATAGCCCGTCAACAGGGACTGAAAGCCGGCCGACGCCGGGGCGGGTGCTTGACCGATGGCCAGTCGAGAGCCAATGACGAATAACAGGAGCAGGCAGGTACGCATGGCCGAACAGAGTTGATCGTAGAGGACGTGTTTCATTGGAATTGGTAATAAAGAAATGGAGTGAACATTGACCAACCGGCGCCACTGAGCCGGTTCAACGGGAACAGTAGTGATGAAGGGGAGCTTTAGGGCAAACTAACCGAATCACACCACCCGGCGCATGGGTTGCCGTTTCCAGTAGGTCAGGCTGCGCCATACCCATTCGAGCGGACCAAACTGGTAATACCGCAGCCAGATCGGGCTGACAATCAGTTGCAGTGTCCAGATGGCGGCCACCAGAAAATAAAGCTGATAAAACTCCCACTCGGCATACTGGTTGAGGCCGTAGCCGAAAAACACGAACGTGCAGATCAGCGTGTGCATCACGTAGTTCGTAAAGGCCATCTGCCCCACCGCGCCCAGCCGGTTCAGTAATCCCTGCACCGCCCCGGATTGAATCAACAGGATAATCACGCTGGCATGGGCCATAACCAGCAGGATTCGCTGGAAGGGGTAAATCAGACCAATCCAGGAGATGGAATGCTGCTCAAAATAGGTCATGAAAGCGGCCGAGTTCGGTATGTTTTTATAGCCGTAATAGAGGTTGTACGTAACCAGTGACAACCCCAGCCCGTAACCGATCAGCAGCGTTTGCCAGTAGCGTCGGCGCGGCCACTGACCGGTGATGAAGCCCCATTTGTAGAGAGCCATACCCAGCAGCATAAGAGCGAGCGGATCCCAGATGCTAAAAACCAGATACGTCGTTTGCGAATCCCAAACGTCTTTCCGATAGCGCGTCGCCACCGTAAAGTAGTCGCTGGATTTCATCAGGCGGGTATGCTCAGCGACTTCTGCCTTATTGGGGAAAAACTGTTTCTGAGCCTCCTGCCAGTCGTTAACCGTTTGCTGCTGAGCCACCGTCAGTTTTTGCCCTTTCTTCTGAACGGTTTCTACGGCTAAGTAGGCCATGCGTTTATCGCGTACATTCTGGTAGAAAAGAGTACTGAGCACAAACCCAAGAATCGCTACCAGGGGTACGCCGATAGCCAGATAGCCGGGTTTCATCTTCCGAAACAGAAAGGCCAGCATTCCGATTACCCCGTAGAAGTAAAGAATGTCGCCAAACCAGAGCAGTACGTGGGCGTCTAACAGCCCGAACAAAACGAGCCACCCCATACGCCGGTAAAAAAGTCCGGTTGCTGACTGCCCAGCTTTCTCTTTACGGGCCATGAAAAGGATAATGCCCACGCCAAAAATCATGGAGAATAAGGCCCGCATTTTGCCCTCAAACAAAATGGTAATGAAGGCATTGACCCAGAAATTGACATTCGTCGGATCGCTTTTGAAAGCATCCGCAAATTTGTCCGGCATGGCAAACCCCGGAATGTTCATCAACAAAATGCCCAGTAGGGCCACACCCCGGAGGATGTCGATGGTCTGGATGCGCTCGGCCTGAGCAACAGGTGATACGGCATCCCGGCGGGGGATAGTCCCGGTTACTGGATTAAGGATTGGAGCAGGGTTCATGAGGAATGGATCGATTAGGTTGATTGCACCTTGTTTTACGGAATAGGTACGCCCTATTTCGATACCACAAAACTCACCAATCGGCCACCGACATCCCGTCAGATTTGGGGCATTTTCTGTCAGATTGGGGACATTTGGGCCCCAGAAACAAAAAAACGCCCGGTTTTGGGCGTTTCAGGGGCGGTTAGCCATAAACTCAGTGGGCGCTTGCGGGAACGGCCTCCATGAGCAGCGCATAAGCTTTGTTTAAGGCCGCACCGCCCGCCTGCTGACCTTTGTAATGACCCAGCCGGACAATCACTAAATCGTGCGAGGGAATCATGGTTACGGACTGCCCGCCCGCCCCCAGCATCATGTAGGCTTCTTTCGGAATGGGCAGCCGTCCATCACCGTTGATCCAGAACAGCCCACCGTAGATGGGTCGTCCGTCGGCTACCCAGGGTTCGGCCAGCGTGCTCACAAACTTGGTGAAGCCCTCGGGCAAAATCCGCTCGCCATTCCAGACACCGTCCCGTAAATACAGATTACCCAGCCGCGCCCAGTCCCGGCCCGACGCAAACTCGTAGCCCTGCGTCAGAAAATTGCCGGACGGGTCGGCCTCCATCACCATCGTCCGGACGCCGATTTTATCGAACAAGGCCCGCTGCGGAAAGGTATGATACACCTCGCCCAGCTTTTCGATGCCCAGCCGGTTGAGGTAATTGGTCAGCACGGGGTCGGAGTTACGGTAACGGCCTACGGTGTTGGGCAGCCACTGCTGCGGCAGACTGGCCGCATACGCAAACGAGTTACCGGCATCCGTGTACAGGTACAAATGGTCGGGGTAGCCAAGTGCCGGATCGAAATCGGGGTCCTGCGGGGCGCGGCAGTAGATACCGCTCGACATGTGCATGATGTCTTTGATTCGTATCCCGGCCCGGGCGTCGCCTTTGCCCTGCCATTCTGGAATGGGAGCGGGCTGGTCGAGGGTGTACACGCCCTTACCCATCAGGATGCCGAGAATAGTGGCCGACAGGCTTTTGCCCATCGACCAGCTTTCGAGGGGTGTATCTTTGGTAATGCCGTCGGCGTAGCGTTCGGCAATGATGCGGCCTTTGTAGGTCACGACAAAAGCCGCCGTCTGGGCCTCCGCCGACCCAAACGCGGCATTGATTGCCTGCTCCACCTTAGCCCCGTCAACCTCGGTCGGCAGAGGGCTGGTTGGCAGAACGTCGCCCATGGGCCAGGGCGTGGTGGCTGCGTCGGGCAGGTTGCGGGGGACGTTTACGGGCGTATAATAGAGCGACGTGCGGCCTTCCGGCAGGGTAACGCAACCCTGATCGCCCGTGTAGATGGCCGTTCGGGTAACGCCGTTGGGCAGCGTGATCGAAACCGTTTTTTTGTCGTAGTCAATAACGGGTTTGCCCACCTTCGACCGCTCTTCGTAGGGACTGGTGAAATAGCCCACGTTTTCGGCAGCGAAGTCGGGTTTGAGTCCGGTGATGAACACCGCCGAGCACATGATTTTAGCGTAGCCCGACGTGTGGTGCGACAGCGCATCGCCGGGTGGCGCTTTGTAGGTGGTCTTTAACTGGAGCGGAGCCGCCCTGGCAATCAGCTTGTTGCGCAACTCCTGCGCCTGACCCGTCAAACCGGGTAGCAGGACGCCAATAACGAGGAAGGTGTGTATTGTTCGCATTTCGTTGGGAGAGTTGGTTTTTTCTAAAAGTACTGGAATGAGCAACTTTCCTGTGATAAATTAAAAATGGTGTGGATAGAAGTTGGCCGTTTGGCTGCGTCAAAGATCACCGGTCGCCCATCGACACGCTGTCAGATTTGGGACATATTCTATTGATTTGGGGACATTTGGCGGTAAACGCAAAAAAAGCACCCGATGTGGGTGCTTTTTGACAGTACAGAAGTCCAATCGATGCAATCACCAACTACTAAGGCCGGTCGGCAATGAACGCGGTGGGCGTTTTTTGGTAGAATTTCTTAAACGTTGTGCTGAACTGACTGTGGGGCGCACAAACAGCGGGTAGCAACAGTGGCAAAAGTATTTTTATCGTTAAGAAGCTGTTTGAGTGAATCGCTTTGGCCCATCAGGGCGTCTTTTGGCCGCTGTCAGCGTTACTTTTTTTGTCCGTAGCTACGGCTACGACCGGCAAAAAGTGCCTTGCCAGCCGCCAAAATCCATTCCTTCCGGTCTCAAATCGCTAACTCAAACAGCTTCTAAGTCTGATCAGGTGATGGGTAAGCTGATGGTAAATTCCGTTCCCTGGCCCGGATGACTTTCTGCTTTCAGTGTCCCGCCATGGCCTTTGGTCATGATGTCATAACTCAACGAAAGTCCTAACCCCGTTCCTTCTCCAGTCGGCTTGGTGGTGAAAAACGGCTGAAATATTTTGGCCTTCACCGCGTCAGGAATCCCGGTCCCGTTGTCTTTGACGCGGATTTCAAACCGTCCCTCACTGTGGCGTGTGTTCACCGTAACAGTGGGTTGATAACCGGTAGGTTGTTGGCGTTGGCGTTGCTGAACAGCATAAAAGGCGTTGTTAAACAGGTTCAGCAGCACCCGGCCGATGTCCTGAGAGACAACCTCAACCTTCGATAAATCAGCGGCAAAATTAGTCACCAGGGCACAATTGAAGTCTTTGTCTTTGGCCCTCAATCCCTGATACGATAAGTGTAAATATTCATCAGCCAGCGCGTTCAAATCAGTGGGTCGTCGTTCGCCGGTCGGGGTTCGGCTATGTTCCAACATGCCTTTGACGATGGCCGAAGCCCTTCCACCGTGGTGATTGATCTTGCGCAGGTTCGATTTAAGATTGCTCAGTAACTCGGCTTCCAGTTCTGTATCCCGCTGGGGCTTTTGCTGCTCTTCTTCCAACTCACCGACTAACTCGGCACTCACTTCGGAGAAGTTATTGACGAAGTTGAGCGGGTTCTGAATCTCGTGGGCGATGCCTGCTGTGAGTTCGCCGAGGCTGGCGAGTTTTTCTTTTTGGACGAGTTGATTCTGGGAAGCCTTTAGCTCAGCCGTGCGGGCTTCGACCTGCTGTTCGAGTCGCTCATTTTGGGTGGCCAGCAGTTGCTGCCGTTCCTGCTGCTGGGCCAGATTCCGGGCCGAGAGGTGTTCTACCTCGGCCAGCCGGGTCCTGAGTTGGCGGTTCACCCAGCCGTGTTCCAAGGCCAGTCGGAGCGACAGCGTGAGCGGGAAACACAAAAACGAGACCACAAACAGGGTGTCGTACAGTAGTTCATGGCCATTGATGGACACGTGCAGCACCGACAGAATCGACCAGGTCAGCCATGTCCCCAAGTTGAAAAATGCCCCTGTTGTAACAATGCGGGCACCCAACAGTCGATTCCGGCTGGCGACCAGCGACAGCCTGATTAATTCGAGCGGCAGGTAAAAGTTTACCACCGTAAGCACCCACTGATAATCAGCCGGTAACGGAGCGAATTTAAGTCCGATACTGCCAATGGCCAGCCAGCATAGCCACCCCTTGCGAAAATCAAACATACTGTACAGCGTCAGCACTACCATCGCCGACACCCAGATATCAATGAGCGAACCGTAATAAATCACTATCCGTACATTCATCGGATGAACAAAACTATTGGCGGCTCTGGCCAGAAATGTAATACTCGACAGCAGGTACAAACCCGTTGCGTAGAGGTTCGTGCGCTGGGAAGGGTAAGCAAAAAAAAGGCTGAGATGCAGGATGAACAGGATGATGGATATACCAATTTTCAACGTGTCGAAGTAGATACCCCGCAGCGTATCGGCAGGCAAAGCCGGGAGTGTGCTGGCGGGAAATAACCTGAACTGGGCCGTGGCTGGATACCAACTGAGGTATTTTTTGTTGTAGTCCAGGCCAGGCTGACAGGCGAAGCGAACGGCCAGCAGGTGTTTTGAGGAGGAACGCAGGGGCAAACTAAAGGCCGCGTTTGGATTGTAGGCCCGTACCCGGTCGGGATTCGTGCTAAACGTCCCAAAGCGATACAATAACTGGCCATCCAAATACACTTCAGACGCGACCGATTGAACGATATACGCCATAACGGGCGGCACCCACCCGGTAGTCAGGTGCAGCCGCAGCCAGCCAATGCCGCCCGCCCGTAGCTGCGGCAATTCCCGGATGTCTTTGTCGGGATCTATCGTAGCCCAGTGCCGATCGTCGAGTTGAGGGCTGGCTCCGTTTGGGTTGTTGCCCGGCTGAAACTGCCAGTCTGCTTTCAGCAATACGCCTTCCGCCGGGATGTTTGTCAGCGAAAACACAACCGGTGGTTGTTGCGGGTAAGCCGTTGTTGTGGTCAGCAGTAAAAGCAGACCCCAACGGACACAAATCAATACAGTTCGTAACAAATGATTCGGGGTGAAGTGAGGAAACATGATTGGGTAGGGCAAATCAGTTAGCGCATTGGTTGGCAACGACCCGGTAGGTACCGATTCGTTTGTGTCATGTAAGGATTACCCCAGCGGTGGGTACGTGCGGGATAACCGGCCTGTTTTTAGCCATCGTGATGATAACCGATTGAGTGGCCTGTCCGGACAATAGCCGACCCGAACGCATCCGGATAGCAACCCCATGACCAGAAACAAGTGAGCGCACATAGATAAACAGTGGAATGCAGCCGTTTAGGTGCCTTAAAACTAAGTAATATCACTTAGCTTTAAGGCACCTAAACGGCTATCCTTTACGCATTTGTCGATTTTGGGTATAATCAACTGGTTGACCGCCTGTTTACACCGGGTCGGACGGGCTAAAACTGACACCCCCGTAGCCTGAATCAGGAATCCCCTTAACTGGCCAATGCTGTTACTGCTTTTAGTCTGGCTCCTTATCTACCTAATCGCTTCGGTGTCGGGCTTCATCCTGCTACGGGTACTCCGAATGGGTGACTGTCACCGCGTTTCCCAGACCGAAACCGTATTGACCGGTCTGATTGGTTTAGTTATTATTACCCAGATAACATCCGTTTTTTGGCCAACTGACTATCGAATGGCGGGTTTGTGGCTAATCGGCGGCTGTTTACTGAACTGGCGGCTGTCCAATCTGCCGTTGCGGATGGCGGTTCACAGCTTACTCCGGGTTGCCCGGTTTCCCCTCGTCTGGCTGGTGAGTGGGATTATAGTGCTGTTTAGTACAGGCCAACCCGACTATTACGACAGCGGGTTGTATCACCTGCCGGCTATCAGGTGGTATGAGCAGTTACCGGTCGTGCCCGGTTTGGGCAATCTGCATGGGCGACTGGCCTTTAACTCCAGCTTTTTTGTGCTGTCGGCGGCCTTCGGGCTGACAACGTTGGTTGGGCAAACGCTTTTTGCGTTGAATGGTTTTACACTGATTGTTTTTTGTACCTACCTCATGGGGTGCATTCACCGGTCGAGTACCGCCCCCGCTTTCCGGGTACTGGCAGCGGTACTCGTTGCCCTGGCTTTGTATTACCTGCTCCCGCCGGTTAGTTCGCCTACACCCGACATCTGGGCCACGCTGCTCCCTATTTTTGTCTTTCTCTTCTGGCTCGACGACCAGCCAGCCGGGGGTGAACACCGATTCTACGTAGTAAGCGCCTTGGTACTGCTTTGCCTCACAGTCAAGCTGGGTACCTTGCCCATGCTGCTTTTTTTACCCTTGTTACTCAGGCGTCGCCATCAGGAACCGGACCGTTTTCCCGGCCTGAAGTTTTTGGTCCCCGGGATACTCCTGATTGGTCCGTGGCTCCTCCGAAACGTGATTATGTCGGGGTACTTGCTCTACCCTTTTCCTGCTCTTGATCTGTTTTCCGTCGACTGGAAAATTCCGTTGCCGGCAGCGCAGTACGAGGCCGATTACGTAACGTTTTGGGCGCGTTTCCACATCAGCGAACCCGGTATGAACCCCGCCTGGCTATCGTGGCCGCTGCTGCGCTGGCTGCCGGTCTGGTGGCGGGTTTCGGGCGATGCCCTGACGTTTGGTTATTTTTCACTGAACCGGCCCTTATTCGTAGCGGCCTGCCTGTCCCCCCTGGCGATGGCTGTTCACGGGCTGCGGACCGGTCGGCAATCGGGCGGGCGGTTGTGGCAAGCGTATGGGGTTGCCTTTTCGGGCTTTCTGTTCTGGTTTTTCAAAGCACCGGAGTTTAGGTTTGGCTATGCGTTTCTTTGGATGGCGGCTCTGCTGCCCTGGTTGCCGTTACTCGATGGCTGGATAACCGAGCGACGCAGCCGCTGGGCCATCTGGTTACCGGTTGTGGTGGCGGTTTGCCAGGGGTTCACGCTGCTCGACGGCAAGCACCCATTCACTATCCGTTCGTTGGGGATACCCAACTGGTACGGCTACCGCGACGCGATGCGAAACGATAAGGTTGCGTATGTGCCGTACCGGACGCAGAGCGGCCTCAGGGTGCTCAGGCCCGCGTCTGCTTATGGCGAACAACGGTGTTATGATATCGACCAGCTCTGTTCACCCTATTACATCAACGATTTGCAGAAGCGTGGGGTCTCCCTGAGAGACGGTTTTCGACGACGTGCCTTGCCGTCCTCTGTTTTACGCCCTTAATTGACAGTTGAATGACATTCACTATCCTCATACCGGCTTTTAATGAAGAAGCGACCGTCGCCGTTCTGTTGGCGCGGGTCGTGGCGGCCCCTTTGCCGGACGGGTTACAGAAAGAGATCATTGTGATCGACGATGGCTCGACTGACCGGACTGGCCCGTGTGTTCAGGCATTTATCGGGAAGCACCCTGATTTACGGCTCCGGTACGTCCGGCATCCTGTCAACCAGGGTAAGGGAGCGGCTCTGCATACCGGTATCAAGCTGGCAACCGGCAACTGGCTCATTGTTCAGGACGCCGATTTAGAGTATGACCCCGACGACTACGAAAGGCTCCTCAGGCCGATGCTGGCCGGGCGGGCCGATGCCGTCTTCGGTTCCCGGTTTAATAACGGCAATGCCCACCGGGTACTTTATTTCTGGCATTCGGTGGGCAATCAGCTACTGACCCTACTCTCGAACATGTTCACCGACCTGAATCTGACTGATATGGAAACGGGCTACAAGGTTTTTCGGACTGAGGTGATCCAAAGCCTGGTGCTGAAGGAAACCCGGTTTGGTTTCGAGCCTGAGGTAACGGCAAAACTGGCCCGGATTCCCGGCATTCGGATCTATGAGGTAGGCATTTCCTACCACGGGCGCACCTATGCATCCGGTAAAAAAATTGGCTGGCGGGACGGCTTTCGCGCCATTTTCGTAATTCTCAAATACAACATCGTAACCACCAGACCGGGTCCCGCTTACCTGACGGTCTGGGGTAATCAATCGCTACCCGCAGACGCCCGGAGCGTGGAACTGCCCTTGCAAAAATGAAGATAAGGCTGGCCTATCCGCATCCTGCAGCCACCCGGTCTGTTACTTATCTATTTCTTACTAAAATGATATACATTCAGTAAATACCTATTGACGATAAATTCAGAAGCTGCGGCAGCCTCCAAATGTCCAAAATGCGGTACTACTGACTCCGTCCGTAATGGCATCATCAACAAGTGCCAACGGTTTCGGTGCCGGGGGTGTGGGTACAACTTCACGGTGGAGAAAGCCGGAAAAGGCATTAGCAGCTACTACGTTGTGAAGGCATTGCAACTTTACATTGAGGGGGTCAGTTACCGCGAAATCGAACGGTTGTTGGGCGTTAGCCACGTATCGGTAATGAACTGGGTGAAGAAGTACGGCATCAAAGCTCCTGAAAATCAGGACTATCACCCAACCTACAAGGTATTCAATCACGCTGAACTGGCCGCCTACATAAGCAAGCCCGAAAACGTAGCGGGGTCCGGTATGATCGTAACCGAACTCGGCGACAAATTCATGCTCATCAAGTGGGAACGGTTCAGGAAGGACCGATAAACAGGCAGCATCTATAGCATAGTCATATCTATAGGGTTGATTTAAAGAATGACGGGTAAAAATTGTGCTTTGTCAAGTCGTTTCACCGATACTAAGTGAACGCGTACTAAACCCAGTCCGCTATGTCGTCTTTTCACTGGCCCTCTTCGCTCCGGTTCTGGTTGCCCATTTTGGGGTTAACGGCCCTTTTGACCCAAACTGCCGTGGCCCAGTCGATTACGCGGATAATGCCGTTCCGGCGCAGACTACGGCGGTTGCGTCGGCCACGCTACCAGTTATTGTGAGTGTTCTGGTTACCGTGCCACCCACCAATGCTGGTCCGGCTCCGGTTCTGGCATCGGCTGCGGTAACTGCTTTCACCGTGAAATTTAGTGGGTTTATGCGCAACGATTTCATATTCGACTCGCGCCAGACACTCAACCTCCGCGAAGCCTCCGTCTGTGGCCCCGCGACAAACAACCCGACGCAACCGGAAAAGACATCAACAACGTGTCGAGCCTGAACATGCTCGGTATCAACAGTCGACTGGGCGTTACGTTCACCGGACCCGATGCTGGGGGGCCAAAACGTCGGGCCTGCTGGAGATGGAATGGTTCGGCCCGTCGGATGCGGCTGTCGGTGGCGTACGGCTACGCCATGTCTGGGCCAGGCTCGACTGGGCTAAAACGCAGTTGGGTTTCGGCCAGTTCTGGCATGCATTGTTTGTAACCGACTGCTTTCCGGGGGTATTAAACGTCAACACGGACATTCCGTTCCAGCCCTTTAATCGGTCGCCACAGATCAGGATGACCAATACCATCGGGAAAGATCTGTACCTGATTACGGCCCTGATTGCCCAGCGCGATTTCACCAGTACCGGACCCAACGGGAGTTCGTCGGAATACATGCGCAACTCGTCGGTGCCGAACGTTCATGCGCAACTGCAACTAAAAAAGCCCACCTTCGTGGCGGGTATCGCGTTCGATTACAAGGTCATTCAGCCCCGCCTGTCGACGGGTACGGGGGCTACATTGGCCGCTTCCGATGCTACGGTGGGTAGTTCGGCGATCATGGCTTACCTGAAAAGTGTAAAGCGTACCTTCACGTTTAAGGCAGAGGCTGTCTCCGGCTCGAACATGACCGACCATGTGATGCTGGGCGGCTATCTGGCCTACGGTACGCCAGCGGCACCCACCGTTGAGGCATCGTACAAACCGACCAACATCACCTCCGTCTGGGGCGAAATTCACGGCAATTGGAAGAAAGTGGTACCGGGTCTGTTTGTGGGGTATTGCGCAAACAACGGCACCGACCCCAGCGCCGTGTATGGCCGGGGTATCGGCCTGACGGGCCGTTTGGGCATCGATAACCTGATTCGGGTGGCGCCACGAGTAGAATTTATCGCCGGTAAGTTTAAAATTGGTGGTGAGTATGAATACACGGCAGCCGCTTATGGTACGTCGACCAACGACTCGAAAGTGAGCAGCACCGAAACCGTTGCCAACTCACGCCTGCTGCTGCTCACCGTATTTGCCTTTTAATGTATCCTTTCCTAACGCTTACCTAATCATTTAAGCAATTTTTCCAGACATGGTAACTGAACAAACTCCGAGCCAGGCCACTACCACCCGCTCGCTGCTGAGCGTAATTGGTGCCTCGTCGGTGGGTACGCTCATCGAGTGGTATGACTTTTACATCTTCGGCTCGCTGGCCGTGGTCCTTTCCACCAAATTTTTTCCCGAAGGCAACCCCACGGCCGCTTTCCTGTCTACCCTGGCTACGTTTGCGGCCGGTTTTGTGGTGCGGCCGTTCGGGGCGTTGTTCTTCGGTCGACTGGGTGATCTCATTGGCCGGAAATACACGTTCATGGTCACGTTGCTGCTCATGGGCGGGGCCACGTTTGCCATCGGCTGTATTCCCAGCTACGAAAGCATCGGCTTTCTGGCTCCCCTGGCCGTTCTGATCCTCAGGCTGTTGCAGGGCCTGGCCCTGGGCGGTGAGTATGGTGGTGCCGCTACCTACGTGGCCGAACATGCCCCCGCCAACCGGCGCGGTTTCTGGACGTCGTGGATTCAGATTACGGCCACGGCGGGTCTGTTTGTGTCGTTGCTGGTAATTCTGGCCACGCGCTATTCGATGAGCAAGGAAGCGTTTAACGATTGGGGCTGGCGCGTGCCGTTCCTGGTGTCTATCGTCATGGTGTTCGTGTCGTACATCATCCGTCGGAACATGAAAGAGTCACCGCTGTTCACGAAAGCCAAGGCCGAAGGCAAGACGTCGACCAACCCGCTGAAGGACAGTTTCGGCAACAAATACAACTTTAAATTCGTATTGCTGGCCCTGTTTGGCGCCACGATGGGTCAGGGTGTGGTGTGGTATACGGGTCAGTTCTACGCCCTGAGCTTTATGAAAACCGTCTGTAACGTCGATGCCCTGCAAACCGACGGACTGATGAGTATTGCCCTGCTGATGGCCACGCCCTTTTTCGTGGTATTTGGTGCTCTCTCCGACCGCATTGGCCGCAAAGGCATTATGCTGACGGGGATGCTGATTGCCATTGTCTGTTACCGGCCCATCTACGAACGGATGTACCAGACCACCAACCTGAGAACAAAGTCGGTGATTGCCGACCGAACAACCTCCGATTCAACCATCGTGGCCGATGCCAAAGTGGCGGGGGGCAGCATCAAGACCAGGACGGTTACGAAAGAATATACCGACGGCACAAAATACGAGGAGGTGACAAAAACCAAAATCGCTCCGGCCAGTGCCGTAGTCGACCTGGTTGCTGCACCGGTGAAACCGGAGGTAAAAAAGACCGTAACCATCAACGATACCGACCGCTGGTCGCTGATCTGGCTGGTGTTCGTTCAGGTACTTTTCGTGACGATGGTCTACGGCCCCATCGCGGCATTCCTCGTTGAAATGTTCCCGACCAAGATTCGCTATACCTCGATGTCGCTGCCGTATCACGTGGGTAACGGCGTATTTGGCGGACTGCTGCCTGCCGTGGCTACCTACCTGGCCACCAACGCCAAAGATGCCAATACCATCGCCGAAAAAGCCGGTTTAGCCAGTCCCTATGCCGCGCCATATCTGGAGGGCCTGTGGTACCCCATCGCCATCGCCGGCATCTGCTTCATTATCGGCCTGATCTACATCGACAAACGCAAAGTGCAGGATTAAGGCCGTTGTCTACTGCTGGATTCGGATAGCAGAATTTATCCGGCAGTAGACAGTATCCAGCGTCCATCATCTAAAATACCCTTACCAACATGAACGCAGTAAAAAAATACGCCGGTGTTCTCTGGCTTGCTCTTGCCGCTCTCTTCGGCTACTATGGTATCACGGTTTTCGGGTTGCCTAAGCTGGCTTCCGGCAAAACCGACGACCTTGTTTTTGGCATCATCATCCTGGCCGTGCTCCTGCCCCTGATCGTGGGTGGCCTGCTCCGATTCGGCCTCTATGCCCTGGCCGGAGAATACGACGAGGAAGTATAAGAAGCGGTTTGAGTTGATTGAAACAAATGTTTTGGCTAACGAGGGTGTCTGCCGACGAGGAGACACCCTCGTTAGCGACTGTCACTAAACGGAACCCGCTCATGAAATCCACCAGCCTGCTATTCCTCAGCCTGCTCTTTCTGCTCCTCTTTCCCGAGCCGATGATGTCGGTGGTGAACCGGGATGCGACGGTGGCGGGAATTCCGGCCCTGTATGCCTACGTGTTTGCCGTTTGGATGGGGATGATCGGGCTAGTGGCTTACCTGATTCATCGCTCGCAACCGGCCGAATCTGCAAAGTGCATCGCATCACCAGTATTGCCGATTTTATTTCGGCCCGCTACGGCAAAAATCTCGGTCTGGGCATGCTCGTAACGCTTATATGCGTGGTGGGCATCATTCCTTACATTTCCATTCAGATCAAAGCCATTGCCGGGAGCTTCGCCCTGCTCACCGGGCAATCCACTACGTTAACGACCACTACGTTCCTCAGCGACCGGGCGTTTTACTTGATGCTTTTGCTGGCCATTTTCACCATTCTCTTCGGCACCCGCCAGTTCGAGGCCACCGAACGCCACGAAGGACTGGTAACGGCCATTGCCTTCGAGTCGATCATCAAACCGGTCTCCTTTGTAGCCGTTGGTGTTTTTATCACGTTTAGCCTCTTCAATGGCCCCGCCGATATTTTCGCGCAGGCAGCAAAGGTACCCGCGCTTAGTCAGAATTTTGGTTTTGGTGCCCGCCATACCGCCGGCGACTGGTTTTGGCACTGCCTGCTTGGTGGACTCGCCATCCTGTTTTTACCCCGCCAGTTTCAGGTAACCGTTGTCGAAAACGTGGCCGAAAAGCACCTGAACAAGGCCATGTGGCTCTTCCCGCTTTATCTGCTGCTCATTAACATCTTCGTCTTGCCGCTGGCATTCGGCGGATCGCTGCTACAGAGAGACGCCAGCGCCGATGGTTTTTTGATTACTCTGCCGCTGCGTAACGGACACCCGACTCTGGCCCTACTGGCCTATTTAGGTGGTTTTTCGGCCGCCACGAGCATGATCATTGTGGAACAACGGCCCTCAGCGTCATGATCAGCAACAATGTGGTAATGCCGCTGTTTCTGGCCCGCCCCCGCTGGCGCGAACGCTTCGGCACGTCGATGGCGGGGTTTGTCAGTGGCCGAAGAAGAGCCGATTACCGTTGATGAGGTCATCCGGATTTTGAAAACTTCGCAGGAATTGAAACAGGTAAACAAGGAACTGACACGCAAGTCGACCGAGTTGCAGCAGCTGACAGAACGACTCAGCGAAGCCAACAAAAAGCTGACGACGGCCGATGAGCAGAAAGACGAATTTCTGTCAACGATCACCCACGAAATCCGCAGTCCCATCACCTCAATTCGGGCTTTATCGGAGATTTTGTTCGATAATGACGACGTAGACGCAGTCACGCGGAAAAAATTTTTGACCACGATAATCCAAGAATCGGAGCGGCTGTCGCGGCTGGTCAATCAGGTGCTCGACCTGGAACGAGTTGAATCGGGTCGGCAGAAAATAGCACTTATTCCACTGAAGATCAGTAGTCTGATTTACGACGCCGGTTCATCAGCGCTGCCATTGGCCTCCGCTAAACACCTGCTTATCTCGACAAAGGTCGACTGCGGGGAACAGACCATTCTGGCCGATTCCGACTGGCTGATGCAGGTAATGGTTAACCTGATTGCCAACGCCATCAAGTTCAGCGTTGACGGGGCCGGGCCAATTCTGGTAGAAGCCTTACCTCCCCACCACCTGTCGGTTTAGCATAACTGACCACGGCATAGGCATCGATCCGCAGTATCATGAACTGATTTTCGAGAAGTTTTACCAAACCCATTACACCAATAACCCGCCCAGGCAGACCAATGACGACAAGCCAATCGGCAATGGGTTGGGTCTGGCCATTTCCCGGCGCATCATCGAACTGCACGGTGGTCATTTGTCGGTTAGTAGTCAGCCCGGAATCGGGTCAACATTTTCCTTTCAATTACCTTTGCTCAAAGCCGCTTAGCCTGTGGACACGCCGGATGGCCTGGCTACAGTAGCGGCTTACTCGGTTTCTTATTAATCACCAAGGGAATGGCTGCCAAAATCCTGATCGCCGACGACGAACCGAACATTCTGTTGTCACTTGAATTTTTAATGAAAAAACAGGGCTACAACGTCCTGATTGCCCGCGACGGTGGCGAGGCTTATGATCTGATCATATCCGAAAAACCCGACGTAATCCTGCTCGACGTGATGATGCCCCGCATGAACGGCCATGAACTCTGCCGATTTGTGAAAAACACCGATAGCTACAAGCATGCCCGCGTGGTGTTTTTGAGCGCCAAAAGCAAAGAAGCACACGTTCGGAAAGGCTACGAGGCCGGGGCTGATTTGTACCTGACGAAGCCCTTTTCAACCCGCGGTCTGGTTGCCAAAGTCGGCGAATTAGCCGCGCAATCAAACCAGAGTTAGAAACATACCTTACCTCTACCGAAATATTCAGTGCTGTAGTCGTTGATCAATACCAGCGCAGCCTCGCCGATCCCGTCGGTTTCTGGTCTGAACCAGCCGGGGCCGTACCCTGGTTCGGCAAGCCGGGCAGGGTCTGCTTAACAGATCACGTGCGTTCACCTTGCCAACTATTTTCACGAGTCTTCAGTTAACCCGCTTTCTATACCCATGCGTATCCGAACTTTTGCTGATTACCAATCAGCCTACGACCAGAGTGTGAACGACCCCGAAGCCATCCTGGTCAAAGTGGCGCATAATCTCCACTGGTGCAAAACCCTACAGTGCAACTTCGACGAACCAGCATCGAGTGATTTATAGGGGGCAAACCTAACATAACTGAAAACGGGCAGAATCGGCACCTGGACACCCAACCAGCCCGCCATTATCTGGAAACCCAACGACCCCACCGAAGCCTCGGTTACGCTCACCTACCGAATGCTGCACGAACAGGTGTGCCGGATGGCGAACGTACTGAAACGCAACGGCGTAAAAAAAGGCGACCGCCTTTGTATCTACATGCCGATGGTGCCCGAACTGGCCGTAACCGTGCTGCCCTGCGTCCGCGTAGGAGCCATTCACTCAGTGGTGTTCAGCGGATTTTCGGCCCAAAGCATCGCCGACCGCATCAACGATGCCGCCTGTTCGGAGGTAATTAACTCCGCGACGGGGCCGTGCGGGGAACAAGTCGATTCCGATGAAAAACACCATGAACGATGCCATAATCGGGTGCTCCACCGCACAACGCGTAATCGTGCTGACGCATACCCGTACGCCCGTGTTCATATGCAAAGGCCGCGATATGTGGTGTGAAACCGATGCGAAGCAAATCACGAGCGATTACCCCGCCGAAGAAATGGACGCCGAAAATCCGCTATTCAGCCTCTAAGTACATTCAAAAAAGACTTGTCGGATAGCTGATTGACTTATCTTTGAGTATGCGAGCACTCCAAATAGACAATCTACCCCCGTCGGCTCACCAGGAGTTAGTGGAGTTGTATCAAGCCACTAAGCTCCCACGTATC